>JAFXVU010000128.1 GCA_017534705.1 Bacteroidaceae bacterium | reverse complement strand
GCTACCCCACATACGTGCTTGTGGCTCCTGACGGCACCATCGTCAACAACGATGCGCCTCGCCCAAGCGAAGCATCCAAGGTCCGCGATGCAATCCAGAAATTAATAGAGAAATCGAAATGAACATGAACAAGAAAACCATTATCACCTTCCTACTCGCCCTCGTTGCGATGGCTGGGCAAGGGCAAGTGAGATCAGGCCTCGACCTCTGCCTGAGGGACGAGGTGACGGGCGAATGGCTTATAGGGCTATTCGATGATTATGCCATTTACGACTGTGAGTATTGGGAGTATGCCGAGGCGGGGAAAGGCCGCTATGTGCTGACCAAAGACGGGCTACGAAAGGAGATACAGCTGAAGAAGAACACTGTCACGATAGATGATGTGAAACATAGGATATCAACGCTGACTTCTAAGTATTTACCTGATTATCCATCCAAGGATGAAACGGGGTGGCCAAAGGGCCTACCTGCAGAAGAGGATAGTGTCACACTGCGTGTTTGTGTGAACACGAATAGAGAGAAGGCTGAATTTGTGACATTCATTAACCAAATGTTCAATGATAAACAAGTCACGGAACTCACATCGATAGACACTCATGGTCGTTTCGAGGTAAGAATGCCTGTGAATGGTCCTTCGGTGTTGGGCATCTTCAATGACTCTCATCATCCGTTGGAGCACACTTTTTGGAGACTGTTGGTTGTAGAGGGTGGCGACACGCTTTTGCTTTACATTGATGATAAGAACGACCGCACCTACCTGATGGGCGGCAAATATGCCCGATTCAACAACGAACTGTTAGGCAGCGATTTTCAACCGAATTTCGTAAGAACCAACGAACTGACCATTGACAGCACCATTGTGCAACAGCGGCATTATATGGCTGTGTGTCAGGAGAGGATGGATTCTTTGTACGCCGCCCGCCCAAACCTCTCCCACCGTTTCCGGACTTATTATCAAGATGATATACAGTATCAGTTTGCCTATCCGATGCTCCTTAAATGCTGCTGGCCAGCTGCAGGTGAGAGCCAAAACGAACTCCTGCAGAAGACGGAGGCCGAACTGAACCCATTGCAGTGGATGCATTCGGAATTGCCATTGATGTGCCGCCACGGTTTTGGGACTATTATCGGATATTATGTCTCTGCACTGACAGACATCAGACAAACAAGTCTGACCGATCCTTCAGATTTCATAATGCTACTTTACCAAGACGGTAAGGTACAATTGAGCGATGAGGAACTGCGGAAAGTAAAGAGTTTCCAGGCGTTGCTTGCCAATTATCATGGGGATGATGTTGAAATAAACGATGCATTCAGCGCCGACATCATCCCCATCCTGAGCAAGCCTCTCATCGCACAATACTGGGACTGGGAGTTGAGCGACAAGAACATCCCGCTTACCATCAGTGTCCTAAATGCCCTCGATATGGACGAGACCACCCGTGAAATTCTCAAGACGCAGGCTTTCATGAAAGATATCGATGGCAAAAGCCACGTAGCCTCGCCTCGTGTATTGGATTTGGCACATCAGGAGGTTCATCATCCCCTTCTCCTTCAGTCCATCGACAATGCCAATCAACGTATCAAGGATTTCTTGGAAGAGAGTCTGTGGAAACAGGCTGTGGCAATACCCAAGGAGGGAACACCCGCTTCACTACGGGTGTCGGATGAAGAGCTGAAGGAGATCACCAACGGACAGCAGCTCTTCGAGCGCATCACAGCTCCTTTTAGAGGATACGTCATCTATGTGGATGTATGGGGAACTTGGTGCGGTCCTTGTCGCGGGCAGATGGAGCATGTGCCCACCCTGAAGAAAACGCTGGAAGGTAAGCCTGTGGTTTATCTCTATTTCTGCAACAACAGTCCCGAGGACTCGTGGCGCACCTTTATCATCCAAAAGCATCTTGATACCGACAATGCCGTCCACTACAACCTGCCTCGCGAACAGGAGAGTGCCATCGAGCGTTATTTGGAGGTAAGCGGCTTTCCCACCTACCGTCTTGTAGATACCAAGGGCCAGCTTATGCCAGGCGCAGCCCCATGGCCCTCCAATATCAGCAGCGTTGTCGCAGCCATAGAGCAACTGCTAACGCACTAACTGACCATGTAACACACGAGACGAATTATTGTTTTCATACAACAATAGTACAATGAACAAGCAAACTATCATCACCATCCTGCTCGCCATCGTATTCGCCTCTTGCGGCAGCGACGAACCAAGATTTACCAACCCGGAGGAACACGAAAAGACCGTGCAGTTGAACGAGCAGTACGGGCCGCTTATGGTCGGCACATGGCACTATGAAAACATCAGCGACACACAGCGCTACTTCGAGCAACTTACTTTTAAGGCCGACGGCACACTGACGGGAATGCGCAAGTGGCAAACCCGCAAACACGTCACCATTGACGGTGAGCAACGCTACACCAACTGGGAAGACATTGAACTGAGCGGTAAGTTTACCGGCACATGGTCGCTGCGTTACTGGGCACCCGACGGCGGGGAGGCGCGCAACTGCCTACAACTGACTGCTACATACGACGGAGCGGAGCGAGACTACATGGCCTACTCCTGCGCCCTCACCTTCGCTTATGCCGACACAACTACCCTGCGCATCCAAGGCTATTACGTCAAAGATTCCGACGGTTGGGTCAACTACCAGCGCGGCGAGGCAGAAGCAGGGTTCTAATGACTATTTATTTCGATATGATGATTTCTATACTCCTTCCGTTTTTCAATTTGAAATCTTCCAACAGTTATCGACATCTGACATTGACCCATAAAAAAGAAAATCTTGTGAGGGAAATTGATGTTGAAGATGAGTTCCACGTTGTCGAATATGAATACACTGATACAAAGGAACTATCTCCGTCAGAATTGCTGCAGGCAGATTATAGGAGATATTCAGGAATGTTTCCAGCCATCGAAATAATAACGGAACAGTTGGTTCGAGAAGAATAGCTGTCAATTACATAGGGTAACAAGCAAACAACAATAAGACTCTTGACAGAAACTAAAAGCTCAATGGTCAAAAATGCGGTTAAGCGAGTGCAGAGCCAAGCTTACTTAAGCTATGCCGAGCGAGAGCATTTCAGGCATAGCCAATGATATACTCTCCTATGCTCATGCTATCGCGGTCGAACTGCGCACCGATTTTCACTACTTTGCGGCTGTCGGTCGAATAAGGCAGTGCATAACCATGGCTGTTGATTTGGTCGATGGCTTCGCGGGCAGTGCCGTTCACCTTGAGCTCAAAGACATAAATCGTTTCGGGCATCTGTACCACGAAATCAACACGACCTCCGGCACACTTTACCTGTGTCCGCGCATAGACATTGAGCATGTTGAAGATAAGCCAGAACGTGTATTCGTAGAAACCCTCGTAGTTTTTCACATCCTCCAATTTCGACTTGAAGCCCTCCACGTATGGGATGCCGGCGAGGAAAGATTTCATTTCCTCCATGGCGAGATGGATGTCGTCTTTCTTCAATGCACGCCAGAACCTCAACGCAAAGCCATCCTGCACCCATCCGCTGTCAATGCCGACGTAAGAGGGAATAAGGCCATACACAAAACCCGTATATACCTCTTTGTTGGGAATGGCAAGGATATAAGAGTCCGACTCGCGGTCATAGTCCTTGATGGTGACATATCCGCTCTGGTAGAGCAAGGGCAAGGCAGTGTTCATCGCCTCTGTAGGGCAGTCGAAAGAGGTGGCTGAAGCCTCGATGCGTTCCAATGTGGTGATGTCTGTCCTGAAGTGTTGCATCTGACGGATAAGGAAGGTTGGCGTTCCGCTCTCGAACCAGTAGTTGCCGACCTTGCGCGACAAGAAGGACTTCATCAGACTGTAGGGATTGTATATCTCTTCGGAATCCTCCGAGAAATGATAACCGTCGTACTGCAGTTTGAGCTTGCTGTGCATCTCTTCCCATGTTATCTTGTAGGCTTCAGCCAACAGACCGATATCCTCTTTGAGGGTGGTGACCAGTTCATGTTCCGTGATGCCACAGATGGACGAGAACTTCGGATCCATTGTCACATTCATCAGGTTGTTGATGGTGGAGAAGATGCTCAGTTGCGAGAATTTCGTAATACCCGTGATGAAGCAGAACTTGATATAGGGTTCCATCATCTTCAGCCGTTGGTAGAACTCCTGCATCACCTCGCGCATCTCTTTCAGACGGTCTTCCTCATGAAGCACATCAAGCAAAGGAGCATCGTATTCGTCAATGATAACAACAACTTGCCGACCTGTCTGATTATAGGCTCTATCGATAAGGCCTGAGAAACGCATGCCTGGAGTGGTTTCACCCGGATTGGAACCGTAATTAGCCTCCATTCTATCTAAAAGCCTGTTTAGTTCGTCCTTCACACCTTGGACAGATGTATGTTTGGCACCGCTCAGGTCGAAATGCAAAACGGGGTACTGCACCCATTCCGTCTCCAAATCCATGATTTTCAGTCCTTCAAACAAAGCATGTTCACCCCTGAAATAAGAGGCAAATGTAGAAGATAGCAACGACTTGCCGAACCGTCGGGGACGACTCAGAAATATAAACTTAGCATAATGCGCCAGTTGCCACACCAAATCGGTCTTGTCAACATACACATATCCATCCTTGATAATCTCTGAGAAAGTCTGGATTCCTATAGGATATTTTCGTTTCATTTCCATCGTCAAACTGTTTTCGTCTGCAAATTAAACATTTTTCCGCGAAAACAAGAAGTTTTTACTGTTTTTTAAGCCACAATCTACATGCTGAATCCATTTCAACTCTATTTTGATGAAAGGACTAACCATGACTGCGACCCAGGGGATTGCCAGTTTCATAGATGTATTTTTCGTCTTTTATCCCTGAAAATTTGAAAACTCTTATAGAAAGGTGTAACTTTGCCAATACCACACCGAACATCGCCATAATGGTTTCGATAAGTATGTAGTTGATTTCTATTGTTAGGCAAAATAATAAAAAAAACAGATGATGGTGCAGTCTTTTCCTTCATCGTAGGACTATATAGATAGAGAGCTTATGCTGACGATGGAGATAACAAGACTGATAGAACGATGCAGACAGGGGGATGCAGATGCCCTCGGAGAACTGTATAAGGCATACGCCCAACGGATGAGGGGTGTATGCCGGCGTTATATCAGCGATGAACAGACGGTGGAGGATGTACTGCACGATGCTTTCGTGATTATCTTCACCTCGTTCGACCGACTGCGCGACAATCGGCGGGCTGAGGCGTGGATGATGGCGATTACGAGAAACGTCGCCTCAAAATGCAAGGAACACTTGAAGGCTTTGCCAACAGTTTCGCTCGACGAGACGAACGACGCTGAATTGATAAGCACCGAGAACGAAGAGAAAGATGTGAGAGGTGTCCCACTGAGCGAAGTGGTCAGGATGATAGACAGACTGCCCGATGGCTATGGTCAGGTGTTCCGCCTGTCGGTGTTCGAAGGGATGTCGCACAAAGAGATTGCCGACATGCTGGGCATTGAGCCTCATTCGTCATCATCCCAACTGGCACGGGCGAAGAAGATGCTCCGCAAGATGATGCAACAGTATTGGGTTGCACTACTACTGCTATTGCTCATGAGCATCTCGTTGTTCATGTTCAGAAAGGAAGATACCACCATTCCGAAAGAAAAGAAACCAGTTGTGGCTGAACAGAAAGACAACAATGGTGACCACTCAACAAAAGAATCACAAAAGGGACAAACACAAAATCCAAAGATTGTGCTTCTGCCAGTGCATACAACAACTATCGGTGTCGCTGATACCTTGCCATCGCTAATCGCACAGACGACGGATTCCATCAAGCCAGACACCCTTCAGAACATGATGGCCCAAGAGCATACGATTCCTGACACCATACCGACCGACACGGCAAGGACTTTACACGAGGTGGAACTGCCGTATTACGATATGGCCAGATTGCCGCACGATAAGTCAACCATCAGCACTAATCCCGAAAAGAAATGGTCGTTGCAACTGGCATATGCAGGACAGTTCGACAAACAGAATCGCTATAACCAGCCATTCATCTATAAACCACATATCGACCCTGGGACTCAAAATTCTCCAGGAGAAGGGCCGACATATATCGTTCCAAGTAGGATCGACAACTGGTCTGACTATGCTGTCTATTTGGCAAATAATCCTGATGCCGTGAGTGCTCAGACACGCAGCGTCATCATGCGCATCGCCCTGAACAATGCCAACAAACCTGGCGAGGACAAGATTTTGCGCACAAGCCACCACCAGATGCCTGTCACGTGGTCGTTGGCATTGAAGTACCAGTTGAACAACCGATTCGGACTGGAGTCGGGACTGAATTACAACCGTCTGAACTCTGAATTCGAGATGGGAGCCAACGGCAACACCATCAGTGAACAGCAGACCATCCACTACATTGGCATACCAGTGAAAGGATTGTATAATATGTATGGCACCAGAAAGTGGAGTCTGTACGGCAGTCTCGGCCTGACATCCGAAATCCCCGTCCACTCTACCCTCCAATCCAACTACTATGTAAATGGTCTGTATGAAACCAGCGACAAGACCACTATCCACGTTCCATGGCAGTTCTCCACGAGCCTCGGCCTTGGCCTGCAATACCACCTGACACCCAACATCGGCTTCTTCGTGGAACCAAGCCTGCAATACTATATCCCGACGAATAGCGACATCGAGAACTACCACACAGAGCATCCTTTCACCTTCTCCTTGCCACTGGGCATCAGATTCACGTGGTAGCCATGCAGTCTTTCAACTGTTCAACGGACTATATCTATAGAAACTACCACTCAACTATCGTCCACTTTAACTTCCTTGAGCGAAGCGAATTAACTCCCTTTTTAACTTCCTCTTTAACTCCCATTTAAAAACATGAAACATGACAAACCCCTCGCTTGGATGATGGCGATAGCCATAGCCAGCACAATGACGACTGCTTGCAGTCTTGACGGTAACGAACCCGAGAAACCCTTTGTCACGTGTCCTGCACATGACGCCTCACTCTACGCCTGTGGCATCAGCGAGTCAGAAACGCGCTCAACCAGTGATGAGCAGAATGTGCTCTTCACTGATAATGACATCGAGTGGTTCAATGTCAACACCCGCGAAATCAAATTCCGAGATATGGACGAACCGCTCTACAAGCGTATGCAGCCCTTCCACGAAATCGAGTTCTATTTGGGCGACAATGACCTGTTTGTGGTCAGCAGTTTTGTTGGTGACTGGGACAGCAGGATATACACAGATCTCGTCTTGCATTATGATGAGATTTCTGATACAAACCAAGGCCAAAGCCATTATTATCTGCGTGACTGCTATCCCCCGCAGTTCATCGACACAGACGAAGTGAAGGCTAACATCCAAAAGAATACCGCACAGTGGGAGTTGTTCACATACTACTTGGAAAGCATAGGCAAACTAAGGAAATAGCCTTCGGTCTCGTGCAGTCATTCGTTGCAGTTTTGGACTTTAGAAATAGAGAACAAAACTGCTACCGACATACATGGTACCATTGTCATAGATTAACAATTTCACAACATTGTAATACAACTCTTTCTTTGTTTTCACTAATTACCAGTAACTTTGTAGTAAGAAATGCTGATAACTTATGAAAATACTTGTTGTAGATGACGAACAAGATATCTGCGAGATATTGCAATACAACCTCGAAACTGAAGGTTTTGAAGTCGTAACAGCCAATTCTGCTGAGGAAGCACTGGAACTGCCTCTTCGGGACTTTTCGTTGATTTTGCTGGACGTAATGATGGGCGAGATGTCGGGCTATCAAATGGCACAGATATTGAAAAACGACCCCACTACCTCACATGTTCCCGTCATCTTTATCACTGCGCTTGATAGCGAAG
>JAFXVU010000014.1 GCA_017534705.1 Bacteroidaceae bacterium | reverse complement strand
AACAGCCGCTGGCACCGACGTCACCGACTTGTTGACCAATGGACATTTCGACACCAATGGTGGTTGGACGGCCACACTCAACGATTTCAGCATCAATCCCGACTTGAAGGTGATGGAACGCTGGTGGGGAGACTGGAAAGCTGAGCAAGTGCTGACGAATGTGACCAACGGAACCTACCGCCTCGAGGTGCAAGGTTTCCAGTGGTGCCATTGGGATTGGTCGGGTGCTGACACCGATTGGGCTAATAGCGATGGTTCATCTACCTTTAATGTGAAATCGAAAATCAGACTCAACGATAATGAGGTGACTATTTATAATGTGTTCGCTTGCGGAGAGACTGACATCACTGAAGGTTTCCAGACGAGTGCAGGCTATTTCGTACCAAACGACTCTCGGACCGCAATTCCTTTCTTCGAACTTGGACTTTATAACAATGTTGTGGAGACGACCGTGACCGACAACATACTCAAGGTAGAGTTCGATTGCTCGCAAAACGGATTCTGGAACTGCTTCTACAACCTGCGACTCATCTTCGTCGGTGCCGATACAGAGGAGGCATTTGCCAACCTCAAGGACGCTGTGGCACAAGCCAACGAGGTGATGCCTGGGAAGATGCAAGGAGATATACGCAAGTCCATCGAAGAGGCTTTGGAAAATGCTAAAACCATTCTCGCAGACAAACAGTCGAAGTACAACGACATCAACCAGGCAACTAAAAATATTCTCGGACTCATCGAACAGGCTACGGTTAGTGTGAAAGAATACAGCCGATTGGCCGCTGCACTCGCCTCGGCAGAAGAAACCTTGAAAGACACACAAGTCGCCCAGACCGATGCAGGACAACAACTGCAGGCACTTTACAACACCACTAAGGGCGACTACGACTCCGACTATCCATCGTTCGACAACGAGGGCATTGTCTCCACCATCGACGACATCGAGACACTGATTACACAAGCTAAGATTGGTGCGGGTATTAAACCTGGTGACGACATTACAATGCTTATCACCAACCCAAGCTTCGAAAACACCTACGAGAATGACATCGCTGTGGGAGGTGCCGCACATACTGTGCCATACGGATGGCGCATGACCGTTGAAGGTAAGGAGTGTCACACTGCACAGGAACTCTACGATGCTGGTATCAACAGTTTCACTGCCATCGAAAGCAATCCTTTCACCACTGACGGTGAGTACTCCTACTGCCTGCTCTCCGCTCCAGTGCCTGACTCTTATCTCTGGCAGACCATCAAGGGGTTACCTGCGGGCACCTATAAGGTCACTGTGGATATGAATGTCACTTACGAAGGTGGATGTTCACGACTCACTGGTCAGCGTCTGTTGGTCAACAATGTGGCTCAGTATTATGGAAAGCCTGAATTCTATGTTGAGTCTGAACTCGACAACCTCCATCCCGAAGAAGTGGCTCGTTCTTTCGCTGGCTACGATGAGGTGAACTCCACCGAGACAGGCGAGTCTGGTGATATGGGCAACATGTCAACACTCACAGTGGAAGTGTCAATTGCAGAGGGCGATGCCCTGACATTCGGTGTGCGTACCGACAATAACAAGTCGGGTACGAACCGTAACTACGAGGAGAATTGGTGGGACTGCTGTGGTCGCTTCAAGATTGACAATTTCCACCTTTACTACGTAAGCACCGATGTGTCAGGCTTAGATACAGTTGAAACAGTCGGCACTCAGAATGGCGATGCTTACAACCTTATGGGCATCAAGGTCAATGCCGACACAGTTCGCGGCATTTACATCAAGAACGGTAAGAAGTACATCCGTAAATGATGGAGTAGGGCGCTTGCCTATCTCTGGACTATTCGTGGCGCAATCTCACCAGCAAGGCGGGATTGCGCCACTTTTTTCATCATTTTACATCAATATTGTTGTGATATAATCCCTTTTTCTGTCTGTTGCTGACTATAAAGTCCTTTTTATTGTGTAATTTTGCATAAAAAGTGATTCAAACAATGAGAATAGGTATTATCATCGCCATGGAAAAGGAGTTCAGGCAAATAGCCGCACTCCTCGACAACAAGACTGAACTACATTCCGAATTATTCGACTATGTCAGTGGAAATATCGGTGAGAAAGAGATTATCCTCCAGCGTTGCGGCATAGGCAAGGTAAACGCTGCGGTTGGCACTGCCGACATGATTATTGGGTATCATCCTCAGCTTGTCATCAGCACCGGTTGTGCTGGAGCTTCATCACCAGATGTGGATGTACGCGATGTGGTGGTGGGCAGCACAGTTGCTTTCCACGATGTTTATTGCGGACCAAACAATGCTTATGGACAAATGCAGGACATGCCTCCTTACTACAATGCTCCCCGTGAACTGGTGGAGAAGGCCTTGGCCATCTCGCCAAGGGTGAAGGAAGGGCTGATTGCCAGTGGTGACTGGTTTGTTGATTCCCTCGATAAAACCAAGGAAATTCTATCGCATTTTCCTGAAGCCATTGCAGTGGATATGGAGAGCGGAAGTATAGCACAGACCTGCTATCTCTTCAAGGTGCCTTTCATAAGTTTCCGTGTAATCAGCGATAATGCCCTCAAGGAAAACAACATTCAGGACTACCAGAAGTTCTGGAGTGAACTCGCTGACGAATCATTCGATATCGTGAAAGCCTTTATTTAAGATGGCGATTTTGTTAAAGTGTTACTTTGATAAATGATTGTAAAATACAGATAATTAATATTATATAATTAATATTATATAATTTGTATAAATTTATATTTATAATTCCTGTTTTTACCCATAAGCGACTTCTTCCTCGCTAATTAGGTTTTTCCCTACCATGATTAGGGAAAATCCATTTGCAGGAGATGAGAATATGTTTATTTTTGCATCGTGAATCATTAGGTGAAGTCAGAATTGACATCCGAAACGGTCTCACGAGACGAAAAATTAACAATCATTATAAACACATCAGGAAAATGAAAAGGTTATATGTTTATTTGTTCGCGGCTTTGCTTCCTATTGTTGCAAATGCTCAGTACGACGACGACATGTACTTCGGCACTTCTTCCAAGAAGACGAAGAGCGCTACAACGACGGTCAATTCCCCGTCTACTTCATCCGTCACCGTAGTACCTAAGCAGGTCGTGACGGTGAACGACGACAATCCAGCCGATATTGAGGTCTACAACAAATCGGCTCGTGACGAGGACGAATACAACCGCCGCTACAACTACTCTGACTATCAAGGTACAATCGAGCAGGCTATTGATACCCTCTCGAGCGATGTGGAGTATGTGGATGACGGCAAGAATAGCGACTACGACATCAACGACGACGAGAGCGACTATCGCTACTCACGCCGTATCCTCCGTTTCCATAGCCCACATGTGGGTGTGATAGTCAGCAGCCCGTTGTATTGGGACCTTGTTTATGACTACGGTGCATACGACTTCCTCTATGCTGATTATTACTATTACGACCCGTTCTTCTGGGGACCTGGTTGGGGCTATGCTTGGGGCTGGCGTCCTTGGCACAGTTGGTATAGCCCTATATGGGGGTACCACTATGCTTACGACCCCTGGTACTACTGGGGTTACGGACCAATGTGGGGTGGCTACCACTATCGTCATAATGGAGTATATCCACGTGGATACTCTGGTCGTCGCTATCAACACAGCCAGATTGCCCGTGTGAACAGCGGTGTGCGTACCAGCAGCTTCAATCGTGGAAGTCGCATACGTAGTGGAGTTTCGGCAGTGTCGGCACGAGGTACACGCACAGGACGTGTATCAGCCCTCGGAGGACGAACAGGTTATGCTTCTACTTACAACGGCGGCTTGAATCAAGACGGAAGCCGTAGCATTAACGGACGTACGACTGCTCGTACTAGCGGACGTGGTGGTGCCGTCAACAACGGCACATATGGCGGACGCACTACGGTGGGGTCACGTACTGCAGTCGGTAGAGGCGGATCCACCATTCAACGCGGTTCTGTCTCCAACACCCGAACCAGCACATACGACTCTGGACGTGGTAATTCGCGTGTTACCAGGAACGGAACTGTCAACGACAGCCGTGGTTACAACACTTCTAATTCTTCTAGCCGCAGCACCATCAATACACGGACAAATACTAACCCAACGAATCGTACGACTACTGTAGGACGTGGTGGAACGACCACATCGGGACGCGCCAACACACCTTCAACCAACTCGCGTAGCACATATACACCGAGCCGTTCTTCTTCTACATCCAGCAGTTCACGTACCTCAACCCCAACACCAAGCCGCAGCAGCAGTAGTGGCGGTAGCTTCGGTGGAGGACGTGGCGGCGGTGGCAGCTTCGGCGGTGGCGGCAGCTTCGGTGGAGGTCGCAGCGGAGGCGGTAGCGTCGGCGGTGGCGGCGGTGCCCGTGGAGGACGCAGGTAAAGGAGAATCTAACCCCTTTGGAACTGTCATATTCGAATATTCCGAATACTCCGACCATTCTGAACAACAATCATTAATAGCAACCTAAAATTACAGCATACATTATGAAGAAATCAGTATTGTTGACCTTGACCACATTGTTGGCCATCAGTACATCAGCTCAGGAAACCTACGATGCCTTGCGATTCAGCACTTCCGACCTCAACGGTTCGGCCCGCTATGTGGGTATGGGCGGTGCCCTCTCCGCTCTTGGTGGAGATGTGGCAACGATGTCGTCCAACCCCGCTGCTATCGGACTCTTTTCCAAAAGCGATGCATCCTTCACCGGTAGTGTGGTTTTTGGTTCTGAAGGAACACTCGGACACGATGGAACACGCGTTTCAATCGATAATGGTGGCATTGTCCTCTCGTCCATTGTGAAAGAAAGCACTGACAAGGGGTTGATTCGAGTGAACTATGGTGTGAATTACAAGAAGAACAAGAACTACCTATACAACCTCGATACCGACATCGCACATTTGAATGGCATTTTCTCGCAGTCGTATCAGATTGCGGCACTTGGCAATGACTTCGAGTATGGCATCTACGATGAGCTCAACGGCATTGGCGACTTTGCCAACCCAGAGTTCAACGCCAATAACCAACTTGTTCATGGTGGTGCCACCAGTGGTGTGTTCGACGACAATGGAAACTTCTTGGGATATGAAGGAACGGCAGCCAATCGTGCTTTGTTGCAGAAGTCACAGTTCGGAGGCGAGAACGAGGTGGATGTGGCTGTTGCTTTCAATATCAGCAATCAGGTCTTCCTCGGTGTTGGCGTAGGTTTCTACGACATCAACTATAGTCGTGATTCCTATTACGAGGAATTGGGTGTTGACAACATAGGATATGGTATCACTACCATGTATGATACAGACGGTGATGGAGTGGATGTGAAACTTGGTGCCGTCATCCGTCCTATCGAGACCTCGCCTTTCCGTATCGGTTTTAGTGTGAAAACTCCTGTGTGGTATTCCATGCATGATGTTAATGGTGCTATACTTGACTTTTATGATTCAAACGGAAATAATGATGGTTATGTCACATACAATGGCGCTGAGGCAGATTACAACTTCCATACGCCTTGGAAGTTTGGATTGAGCATGGGGTACACAGTGGGCAACTATTTGGCTCTTGGAGCCGAATGGGAGTTCTCCGACCTTTCTACTGCTTCGTACAAAATGAACAGCCACAGCGATTATTTCGACATCGTCAACGACTGGACCAAAGAGACACTCAAGATGCAGCATACTTTCAAGGCTGGTGTGGAAATCAAGCCTACTGATCAGTTCAGCATCCGCTTAGGTTATAATTTCGTAACAGCTCCTGTGAAAGAAGACGCATACCGACTCGTGCTTGCTGACGACTATATGTCAACAGAGACTTACTATACCAACTGGAAGGGTACAAACCGTTTCACCTTCGGTCTTGGTTATCGTTACAAGGGAGGATACATCGACTTGGCTTACCAATACAATACAAGAAAAGGTGACCTCTATGCGTTCGACGATGAGGACCTCAAATCTACAGAAATTACCTTCAACCGCCATCAGTTGATGGGAACCATCGGTTTCAGGTTTTAAGATGTGAGACAGGTTCTGATGTATTCATATTGAAGAAATTGAACTCTACAACAATAAGACGCGTCCAGCCAAGACGCGTCTTTTTTTGATGTCTTTCTTCTTTTGTGTCAATTTTATATGCTAACTTTGCAACCGTTGAAATATCACTTTTAATAACAACACAAACACACGATTACACTAAAAAATGACTATCAAGGAATTTTTCAAGAAAGATCGGTTCGCGGCACTTATCGGTGCGGAACTGATAGAAGCAGGCGAAGGTTATGCCAAGGCAAGGATGAAAGTTGAGGAACGGCATCTTAATGGTGGCGATATATGCCAGGGAGGTGCATTGTTCACCCTCGCTGACCTTGCTTTTGCCGCCGCAGTTAATAGCCATGGCACGCTCACTTTCGCCATTACATCCAGCATTACCTACGTTCGTTCCGCACGATTAGGTGAAATAGTATATGCGGAAGCCCACGAGGTGGTTAACCACCACAGTGTTCCTTTCTGTGAGGTGAAAGTGACCGATGAATCGGGCAACCTTGTCGCCATTTTTACAGGCTCTGGCTACCGCAAGAAAAATGCACAACCGTTAAACATTGGCTTATCATAATATGCTCATTCTCGGCATAGCTTAACCATGCGTGGTTCTGCGCTAACTTCATCGCATTTTTGGACGTTGACCGTCGAGTTTGTTGGTCGCAATAATATAAGAAACTATCCCTCTGTTCACACGGAAGGATAGTTTCAACACAAACACAAAATAAAACACGATTGAATGCCTTGCAAGGAACGACACATGCCCATTAATAACTGGTTGCGTGGCCTTCTTCGCACAGTGGTATATTCACATACTCCACTGGGAATATCCCGCATTTTTCAGATAGGCATCCATCTAATAAAAATATAATTTATAATTCTTTAATTATCAATTATTTATTGTATGCCTTTCTCGCGTAGGTGCTCCTGCCATTTCCATGCAGAGCGCAAGATGTCGTCGAGTGGGGTATCGGCACTCCAACCAAGTACCTTGTTGGCTTTATCCACATTGCCCCAAATGGCCTCGATGTCACCTTCACGACGTGGAGCGTACTCCCAAGGAAGTTTCACACCTGTAGCCCTTTCGAATCCTTCAACAATCTCCAATGTTGAATATCCGTGGCCTGTTCCGATGTTGAACACCTCAATAGGTTCAGTCTCTTCTTCAAGCAAACGCTGCATAGCCTTCACATGAGCCTTGGCCAAGTCAACAACATAGATATAGTCGCGGATGCAAGTCTTGTCTGGCGTATTGTAGTCATTGCCGAAAATCTTGAGTTGCTTACGGATGCCGATAGCAGTCTGTGTGACAAATGGAATGAGGTTCATAGGCACACCATTAGGCAGTTCACCAATGAGTGCTGATGGGTGTGCGCCGATAGGGTTGAAGTAACGGAGGATGATGGACTTCAGCGGAGCTCCCGAATGGATGTAGTCCTGAATGATTTCCTCGTTGATTTGTTTGGTGTTGCCGTATGGGGAAAGTGCTTTCTGAATTGGAGCTTGTTCTGTGACTGGCAGGTTCTCCTTTGTGGGCTGGCCATAGACTGTGCAGGACGACGAGAAGATGATGCCTTTGCTGCCATACTTGGCCATGAGTTCCAAAACATTCATCAGTGAATTGAGGTTGTTGCGGTAGTAGAGCAATGGTTTCTCCACAGACTCGCCCACTGCCTTTGAAGCGGCGAAGTGGATACAACCCTTGATGGGGTATTTCTGGAACACAGCTTCAGTGGCGGCGAAATCATTTAAATCAACCTTCTCGAAAGCAGGGCGGATGCCTGTGATGGCCTCGATACCATCGATGACATTGGCGTTGGAATTGGAAAGATTGTCGATGATGACTACATCATAACCTGCCTGCTGGAGTTCTACTGTAGTGTGGGAACCAATGAAACCTGTTCCACCTGTAACAAGAATTGTTTCTTTCATAATTATGTTCTGTTTATCTTAGTAGTGTATAGCTATTGCAAATATACAGAATTATTCTTAATGAAAAAGAAAAACCGAATAAAATTTTTAATTCTATTCAATTACACTTCCTTTTTTTACCGCTTTTCGACCAAAATAAGATAACTTTGCCATGATTTTTGGCAAATGACCATGCTTCGCCTCCAATAAAGAAAATGTTAAAGATATCATCGCAATTCCGCATATTGCTTTTCATGCTTTTGTTGCTACCATCTTTCTCTTCCTGCATTAAAAACAAGGAAGAAGGAATAGGTGCGTTCAATTATGGCGAACAGGTCATTGACGAATCCGACCTATTTCTCGACCTTCCGGAAATAGAGATGGGTGGCGAACTGATAGTGCTCACGTTGTACGGACCAGCTAGTTACTTCGAGTTTCGTGGTGCTGACTTCGGTAACCAGTTTCTGTTGGTGGAGGAATATGCCCATTCAATAGGTGTAAGGGTGAGGGTTGAACTCTCACGCAGCCAAGATGAGCTGGTTGGCAAACTCCTGAAAGGTGAGGGCGACATCATCGCCTACAATTTGAATGCCGATTACTATGCCAATGACCAACGACTTGAACTTTGTGGTTCAGATATCATTACTCATTTCATTGACACACTCGCAAAGACCACCAATGACGCCTCATTGAAGGCTACTGGTAAAATGGCATGGGCGGTTAGGAAGGATTCCCCTTTGCTGGCCAAGTCGGTTGATGAATGGCTTGGAGACAATGAGTATCAGTTGCTCTCGCTTTCCATGCCCAAGGTGGAGGGTAGCAGTGGACGTACCACTGTTCCGCGCCGTAAGGTGTCGTCACCAATGATTGACCCCTCCAGGGGAATCATCAGTCAGTATGATGCTTTGTTCCGCCGCTATGCCAACCAATGCGGATGGGATTGGAAGTTGCTTGCCGCGCAGGCTTATCAGGAATCAGCCTTCGACCCTGATGCTGTTTCATGGATGGGTGCACAAGGATTGATGCAGCTCATGCCTTCGACAGCGAAGATGTTGGGGGTAGCGAAAGCCGAAGTTTTCAACCCAGAGTCCAATGTCCGTGGCGCATCCAAACTCATTCTGAAACTCAACTCTCATTATGCCGACATTCATAATACAGGCGAGCGCATTAACTTCATTCTCGCCGCTTACAACGCTGGTAGCGGACATGTGGACGATGCCCGACGACTAGCTGAGAAACATGGGAAAAACCCAGATGTCTGGGCGGGCAACGTGGATGAGTATGTCCTCAATATGCGTTTGGCTGAATATTACAACGACCCTGTGGTGAACCATGGCTATTTCAATGGCAATGAAACCTATAATTACGTCGTGAATATCAGAAACAGGTGGGAAGAATATAAAAGTAAGATAAGATGAACACTTTCACACTCATATTGGAAATCTTGGGTACTTTCGCCTTTGCGGTGAGTGGCATCAGACTTGCCTCCCACAAACGCTTCGACCTTTTCGGTGCATATGTGGTAGGAGTCGCCACTGCTATAGGCGGTGGTACCATCCGTGACCTTATGCTGAATATTCCCGTGTTTTGGATGAGCAATCCCATTTATCTCATCTTGTCGGGATTGGCATTGGCGTATGGTTGCATACCCTCGCGTTATACCATGAAACAGAACAATGCCATCCTCGTCTTCGACACACTTGGTCTGGCCCTCTTCACTATAGTAGGGCTGGAGAAGACAGTTGCTTTAGGTTTCCCCTGGTGGACAGCTATTGTGATGGGCACCATCACAGGTGCCGCAGGTGGTGTGATACGTGATGTTTTGGTGGGGCATGTCCCGCTCATCTTCCGTAAGGAAATCTATGCCATGGCTTGTGTTATCGGCGGTGTGGCGTATTTCATTTGTCTTCAACTCAACTTCAATAATATTATTAGCGGACTTGTCGGAGGTGTGTTCGTGATTCTCGTTCGCTATCTTGCTGTTCGTTACCGTCTTTCATTGCCGCTTTTACCGAAATAATCGTTAGATACGAAATCATGGCGTTTTCCTTATGTCTATATTGGAATGATACATTTTTTCAAAGTTGATACATCTTATCAAATATGTGCTTTTTCCTATAAATAATACCATAGATAAAGAAATAGGGTGCAATTCAAGAAACTTGATTGCTTTATGTGTCAAAGGCTGTCCTTTTTGTTACATACAATGTTTTTGTATGTGAGATTGTGCGTTTTTTTACTAATTAATCGTTAAATTTGCATAAAACCATAAAACTAATCAATCATTTACCTTTAAGTATGAATAAAAGATCAACGATTACCGCTTTGTTTGCGGCTGCCACATTGAGTCTTTGTGCACAGAAACCCATGAATGCGCCAAAGGGTGGCAAAGCTATCAGCGACGAGCTGATAGGTATTTTCTTTGAGGACATCAGTTCGTCGGCTGACGGAGGATTGAATGCAGAACTCCTGAAAAACGGCTCTTTTGAGTTCAACCTGAATGAACGTGATGGATGGGGACCCACAACTGCATGGAAGATTATCCGCCCTGGCCACTCACTGGGTAGTGTTGAAAACCGTATGGACAACCCTCTTCATCCCAACAACGCCAATTACCTTAGGTTGAATGTTGAGCGCGTAAAGGAGTATTACGATTATAATGGCTGGAAGGGATACGGTTTGCAGAACGATGGTTTTGACGGCATTTCTGTGAAAGCTGGTGCAGAGTTCGACTTTTCCGTTTTCCTTCGCAATGTTGGCTCTGCCAAACAAGTGCGTGTGGTGCTTGGACAGCCACAAGGATGGGGTAGGGATCCGAAAGTCCTGGCTGAGGCCACTTTCGAGGCAAACGACCCAGCATGGCGCAAGTACACCACTAAACTGACAGCCACTGAAGACTGCAAGAACGCTATCCTGCAAATTCTTGTACTGAATACTGGCGTCATAGATATAGACCAAGTGTCGCTCATGCCTAAAGACACCTATATGGGACATGGGCTTCGCAAGGACTTGGTGCAGGCCCTGGCCGATTTGAATCCTCGCTTCATGCGTTTCCCTGGTGGTTGCGTGGTGCATGGCGGTGGTGATGGTTTCTGGAACACCTATCGTTGGAAGACCACTATAGGACCGGTAGAACAACGTCGTCAGTTGAAGAACACTTGGGGATACCACCAGTCTGTGCAACTGGGCTACTATGAGTATTTCCAAATGTGTGAGGACCTCAATATGGCTCCACTTCCCATCCTTCCTTGTGGTGTGTCGTGCCAAGGCACCAATGGCGGTTGGAACATGAGAACACAGGCTCAGGATGTCGTACCAATGTCGGAGATGGACGAATGGGTACAGGACGCCCTCGACCTTATCGAGTGGGCCAATGGTGATCCCGCAACCTCTCGTTGGGCCAAGATGCGCGCTGATGCTGGTCATCCAAAACCTTTCGGACTCAAATATCTCGGTATAGGAAATGAGGAGAAAATCACGCCTGAATTCAACGAACGATTCAAGTATATGTACGATAGGATTGTGAAAGCACATCCTGAAATTGTGATTGTGGGTACTGCAGGTCCAGGTTCTCATCCTGGCAACCCCGACTTTGAAAATGGTTGGAAGCTTGCTGAGGAAATCAACCTGCCCATTCTTGACGAACATTATTATGAACCAAACACCTACTTCCTCAGTTCGCGTCAGTACGATAAGTATCCCAAAAACCGTAAAACCAAGGTCTATCTTGGTGAGTATGCCGCTAAGGATAAGAAACTTATCGATGCGCTGGCAGAGGGATTGTATTTGCTCCATGTGGAGAGAAATGGCGACGTGGTTTGCATGACATCCTACGCACCGCTGTTTGCACGCAAAGAGGCCACAAACTGGAATCCTGACCTTATTTATTTCGATAACGAGCGTCCTTATCTGACTTGCAGCTATTATGTGCAGCAGATGTTCGGACAGTCAGCTGGTCAGTATTATTATGGCGACTGTGTGACCTTCGAAGGTGATGCTGCAGGAGTGGAGCAGCCTGTACAGGACAGTCATTATGGTCAGTCTGTTGTTCTCAACGTGAAGACACGCCGTCTCTATGTGAAACTTTGCAATGCCAGTGGCGAGGCCAAGAAGGCCAATATCAATCTGTCGCGTTTCGGCATCAAACAAGCTGCCACAAAGACAACCATTGCTGGTAATGCTAACGACGAGAACAATTACGATGCCCAGCCAATCGAGCCCAAGAAAGAACAGATGAAGACTGGCAAGAAATTCTCTCTCGACCTTGCACCTTATTCTATGGTAATGCTTGAGTACGCACTGTAAGACTCTTCTTAGATATATTTACAATAAGGAGGGGGTAGATTTGCTGTTCTACCCCCTCCTTATTATATTAAAATCATTCACTTTGTTGTGACATGAATAGTGCCTGTTTTCAACCCATCGGAAATAACTCTCAGTGTGAGGGTAGAAGGATTGTGGCCGCTCTGAATCAACAGTTGGGCCAGTCCATTGAAGGCTGGAATCTGAAATTCCTTGCAGTCATTGTCTTTCGGATGGTCGGCGCCGAGATATGCCGGGTCGCCATTTCCTACACCGATGATGTGCCCATCACCCTCAAGGCGGAAAGTAAGTGGCAGGCAGGCATCAGGAACTATACGTCCTTTGTCGTCTTGAATCTCTATTGTAATTACCGCTATATCGCGACCGTCGGCTGTGATGGTCTGTCGGTCTGTTTTTGGTACCACCTGAGCTGCGGGTTTTGTGGTCTCAATGGTTTCGGTAAGGATTTTCTTTCCATTCTTATAACCTGTGGCAACAACCTTTCCTGGTTGATAGACTGCCTTCCATTTCAAGTGGCCGTTCTTGGGCATCGTTTGTCGGCCTAGTTTATGTCCGTTCACCGTCAGTTCCACCTCGTCACAGTTACTGTAGGCCCACAGTTCTATTTCTTCTCCTTCATGTCCTGATAAGTTCCAATGGGGGAAGATGTGCAAAGTTGGCTCTTCGGTCCACCAAGAACGGAGGTACCATGCCTCGTCTTTCCAGAAACCGCAGTAGTCAAGGATGCCGAATTCAGAATCGGTGGCGGGATAGGATAGGGGATTGGGCTCTCCTCGATAGTCGAAACCAGTCCAGAAGAAGACACCAGCACCCCATGGACGTTCGGCGTAGAACTGCCAGCCGCGTTCTATCACGTTCTCGATGTGATGATGAGTTGTGTCGCGGTTCATCGACACCATATGTCCTGGCTGGTCGGACGAATTGAAATAGACACCACGTGTACCGCAACCAGTGGTTTCCTCAGTGCCGACAATCTTCCATGACGGGTTGTCTTTCTTGCGCTGGTCCACATTGTTCTGCATGATATAATTGAAGCCTACCACATCGAGTCCCTTGATCATCTCACCACCGCCTGCATTGGCAATGGTGGAATGGCGCGTCGGGTCTAGCAGATGAGTGTACTCTCGCATCGCTTCGGCTACTCGTCGGCCCTGTATCGTGTTCTCCATACCCCATTCTTCATTACCGTCGCTCCAGAGAATGACACAAGGGTGGTTGCGGTCGCGGCGTATCATGTTCTCCAGAAGTCGCTGATGCTCAACGTTGATACCTGATAGACGGTTCTCATCGATGACCAATATCCCTTCACGGTCGCAGATGTCGAGCAAAGATGGTGTCATCGGATGATGAGAAGCCCGATATGCATTGCAACCTAATTCCTTTAGTCGTTTGATTCGCCAAGCTTGCAGAGCATCAGGAATAGCCGCTCCTACACCTGCATGGTCCTGATGCATGTTGACGCCTTTTAACTTCAATGGCTTTCCATTAAGCAGAAAACCGTGGTCAGCATCAAACTCCACTTGGCGGATGCCAGTTGTCGTCACATAGACATCACTTACCTTGCCATCGACTATGACGGTTGTCTCTACTTTATACAAATAGGGGTCTGTGGTGCTCCACAGGTGGGGTTGGTTGACGGTTATCTGTTGTTGGCAGGCAAGGGTTTGCTTGGCCGCTATAGTCAAGGTTGCTCTGTTGCTTTTAGCTACTTCTTGTCCTTCTGCATTCAGAAGACGCTGTTCTACTTGACAGGTCTGGGCCGTTAAAGAATGGTTGTTCACCTCAGTGTCGATATGCAATCGGGCTTGTGCATAGGGCTGTTGAAGGTCTGCATAAACAAATGTTCCAAAGGGTATTACACTCACTGCTGCAGATTTCAGAAGCCAAACATCGCGGTAGACACCTCCACCTTCATAGAACCATCCTTCTTCCAATGTGGCATCGGCGCGAACACAGAGCAAATTGTCGCCACCATAGTTGACGTATTCTGTGACGTCATACACTTGAGTGGCATAGCCGCTGGGCTCTGTACCCATATAAAAACCGTTAAACCAAACCCTGGCATTGCGGAACACACCATCCAGCTGTACGCTGATGCGCTTCCCAAGATCTTCCTCAGGAATGTTGATGGTCTTCCGATACCAGCCCACGCTGGTCTCTGGAAACTTCCAACCTACTGTCTTATAGCCATGTGAATGGCTGGCTTGAGGATGATAAGGCAAGGTTGTCACCCAATCATGAGGGATGGTGACATGCTGCCATGACGAGTCGTCAAACTTTGCAGAATAGGGACCCTCGTTGTGAATGGAGTTGGCTTTTGTCAGGTAGTTGAAATACTCAGTGCCACATCCAAAGTCTTTGGCTGGGTCGGAGGCATTACCGAATGCGAATCTCCAACCTTCGTCAAGTAGGATTTTCTCTCTCACGCTCTGCGCATTCGCGCAGATTGTCATCATGAATGCCATTACAGCATAGAGGATACGTGTGCTTGTCATATAGTTATCGTTTATTAGTTTTCAGTATGATGTGGTTTCAATGAAATGTCCAGGTCCTCCATCAGGATGTTGTAATCAGATAGTAACTACAAATTTACAAAATATAACAAGAAAAGGCTAACAAATCCATTTTATTCCTTGAATATATGGGAATATGCATTGTAAAAAGTTAAAATAGAATCATCATGACAATGCAAAACAAAAAAAGTCCCACTGTATCGAGTACAATGGGACGATTTTGTATTTACGTTGAAACCCAAGTAGGGTCTCCGCCTTATCTAATATATCCAGAATGTTATGCGGACAACTAATAAAAGGGCGGAAAGCCAATCTATTAGTTAAACCACTTCACATAACAGAAGTCCTGGCGATGTGGCAGGTCGTCGTTTTTGGGGAACATACGGTAAGCCACCTTGAAACTGCCGGCATTCTGGATGCAGTGTGTGCACTCAAGGCAATAGATGTTGCCTTCGTGACCAACCACCTTGAATGGGTCTGTGGAATAGACATGGTCCTTACCATCCTTGTCGGTACGTATGGTAACGAGTTCCAGTCCTATTGCGTCGTTAAGACCTTGCTCGTCGATGTAGAAGCGGATCTTGTATTTCTTACCACTTTGAACCACACCGTTGATGATGTCGCTTTCTTTTTCAGTCTTCACCACATTGATGGCATCCCATTTCTCTGCTACAGCTTCTTTCCAGCGTGCGATTTCGCGAGCCTTGGCATAGTTGTTGGCATTGATGAGTTTTGAACGCTCTGCCAGCTTGCAGTAGAACTTATCGTAGTAGTCGTCGAGTTGACGCTTCATCGTGTAGTGAGGAGCGATTTGTGCGATAGAATTCTTCACAGTGCGAATCCATCCCTCGCTGTAACCCTTCGAGTTGCGTGCATAGTAAAGCGGCAGAATCTCATTCTCCAGCAGACCGTAAATGGTGGCTGCGTCAAGCTGGTCTTGATGCTCTTGGTTCTGATAAGTGCGCTTATCAGTCAAGGCCCATCCTGCACCTTCACGGTAGCCCTCAAGCCACCAACCATCGAGTACAGAGAGGTTTACAACACCATTCATCAACGCTTTTTCACCTGATGTACCAGATGCCTCAAGTGGGCGGGTCGGGGTGTTCATCCAAATGTCAACACCTGTTACCAGACGGCGTGCCAGTTGCATGTCATAGTTCTCCAGGAAGATAATCTTGCCAAGGAACTCAGGACGACGGCTGATTTCATAAATCTTCTTGATAAGCCCCTGACCTGCACCATCATGTGGATGAGCTTTTCCTGCGAAAAGGAACTGAACGGGATAGTTGGGGTTGTTGACAATCTTGGCCAGGCGGTCAAGGTCGGAGAAGAGCAGATGTGCGCGCTTGTAGGTGGCGAATCGACGTGCAAAGCCAATGAGCAATGCGTTGGGGTTGATTTTCTCAAGGATGGACACAATACGCGATGGGTCGCCTTGGTTCTTGAGCCAATCCTCACGGAAAGCCTTGCGGATGTAATCTATGAGTTTGTTCTTCAAAGCCAATCGTGTGTTCCACACCACTTCGTCGGGCACAGAGTAAATCTTCTCCCAAAGTGTGGCATTGCTCTGGTCGTTGATGTATTCCTTGTCGAAATACTGACCATAAACAGCTCTCCATTCGGAAGCGGCCCAAGTGGGGAAGTGCACGCCGTTGGTGACATAGCCCACATTGTCAAGCTCCTCGGGGAAGTAACCTTTCCAGATGGTAGAGAACATGCCCTTCGACACCTTGCCATGGAGCCAGCTCACGCCATTCACCCATGAACTGGTGTTGCAGGCGAAGGTTGACATACAGAACTTCTCGTTGGGGTCGTCGGGGTTGGTGCGGCCCATGCCGATGAACTCTTCCCAACTGATACCGAGCTGCTGTGGATATGAACCCATATACTTGCCGAAGAGACCTGGATCGAAATAGTCATGTCCTGCGGGTACAGGGGTGTGTACAGTGTAGAGTGATGAAGAACGAACCACTTCAAGAGCCTCGTTGAAGGAAAGACCCTCAGCGATATAATCAACGAGTCGTTGCACGTTGCAGAGTGCGGCGTGACCCTCATTGCAATGGTAAATGTCCTTGGTGATGCCTAATTTCTTGAGGGTGAGCACACCGCCAATACCGAGGAGTATCTCCTGCTTGATGCGGTTTTCCCAGTCACCACCGTAGAGTGAGTGTGTGATACCACGGTCCCACTCGCTGTTCATCTCGTTGTCGGTGTCAAGCAAGTAGAGCTTGATACGACCAACATTCACGCGCCATACATAAGCGTGTACTGTATAGTTGTTGTAAGGAACGTCCACCACCAATGGCATTCCGTTGGAGTCGAGTTGGCGTTCGATGGGCAGTGTGTCAAAGTTCTGTGCCTCATATTTGGCCACCTGCTGACCGTCCATGGAGAGGGTCTGGGTGAAATAACCGTAACGGTAAAGGAAACCTACGGCACACATGTCGACATTGCTGTCGGAAGCCTCTTTAAGATAGTCGCCGGCGAGGATGCCCAGACCACCAGAGTAAATCTTCAGCACATGGCTCAAACCATACTCCATGCAAAGATATGCTACCGATGGGCGTTTCTTGTTGGGTTTCACGTCCATGTAGGCACGGAATTCCTTATAGAGTTTGTTCACGCGGTCAATCACATCGGGATGGGAAGTCAGTTCCTCCATCTTCTCATAGCTCATGCGTGCCAGCATAAGTACGGGGTTCTGTGCGACTTCGCTCCACAGGTCGGGATTGAGGTCCTTGAAAAGTTCCTTGGCTTCGTGTGACCAAGACCACCACAAGTTGTGTGCAATCTCGTCAAGAGGTTGCAGGGCGGTAGGAATGTTCGACTTTACGCTAATCTCCCTCCAATTGGCTTGATTAGCATTGCTTGCCTTAATAGTCATACTTTTACAATTAATAATGTGAAAATGTTATTCTGATTTCTTGTTTCTTGCCTCGGCATGGCGGAGTGCGATGTCATAGGCTTTGTAGTAGTCGGCAATGAAATGCTTCCACAAAGCTTTCTCTGCTATTGCGGCGGCTTTCTTGCGTGTGGATTCCACTTGTTCGTTGGTCATGTGGGAGAGCTCGATGATGGTGTCGCGGATAATGTTGGCCACCTCTTCGAAATTGTTGTCGGTGCGGTGAATCACCTTCACGCCATCTGTAAGCTCACTGTATCTTCCCTTAAGGCTGTTCACCCAGAGTCCGAATCCAGCAAGGTCGGTGGTGATACATGGCACATGGAATGCCACACTTTCTGTGGGTGTGTAGCCCCATGGCTCGTAATAGGATGGGAAGACACAAAGGTCGTTGCCGATGAGCAAGTCGTAGTAAGTCATATTGAAAATGCCGTCATCTCCGTCGAGATAGCACGGCACAAAGATAACCTTGAGGTTATCGCATTTGCGGTTGTGGATGTCGAGCCAGTTGAGCTGGCACAGAACACGGTCGGTTTCAGGCTCGTGCAGTTCGTGTGTGATGCGTGGGTTATAGCAGGGATAGTCGTGTGGGATTCTCGACTCCATACGCATCTGAATGTCCTCTCTTGGTCCTCTCACCCATGCGGGTACATTGATGAAAGCAAGCACAGTGCGTTGTTCATCTGTCCATCTGTATCGGTTGAGCGCTTCAACGAATAAGTCTATACCCTTGTTCTTGTACTCGTATCTGCCGCTTGTGCTGATGATGAGCGTGTCGTCAGGCAGATCGTAGCCCAGTATGCGTTCTGCCACCTGAAGTAGTTGCTTGCGTGCTTTCTTGCGGGCAGATGTGAATTTGGCACCTTTGGGGACGAAATCGTTCTCGAAACCGTTCTTGAGCACCACGTCAACCTTTCTTTCAAGAAGTTGCTCACACTCGAGAGCGGTTATGTCGCTCACTGTGGTGAAACAATCCACATGGTGTGCGGTCTGTTTCTCGACAGAGTGCTTCGACTGCATATTGAGCTCTTCGGCCATTTGGTCGCCGTTGTAGTCCTTCAGATAGTCATACAACGGTTTGTTGTTGCCAGCAATGCTGCGACCGATGCTGGTGGCATGGGTGGTGAAAATAGTGGCAATCTGAGGTACATTCTTCTGAAGGTAAAGTGCGCCGAGGCAGGTCATCCACTCATGGGCTTGATAGACCACACGTTCCTCCTTATGTATATGGAAGCGATAAAAGCTCTCTGCCACCTTGGCTGAAGCGATGGAGAACATGGATGCCTCGTTGTAGTCGCCGTAGGCATGGAGAGAATCGACCTTGAAGTCCTCCCATGCCCTAGCGTAATATTGGTTCATGTGCTCATAGAAAGCGTTGAAATCAACGAGGATTGCGATGGGTTCACCAGGAATCTGCCAACGTCCGATACGTATCTGCAGACCGTCTGCACTTGATGCATGTCTGCGCCATTTTCCCAGTAGATTCTTATTCTCTTTGAAGAGGGGGTTCGCTTTGTCTTTCCAAAAGTCGGGGCCTATGAAAAATACCCTGTCAGTCAAAACATCCTGTAGTGTTTTAGCTCTGGTAGATAATACCGTGTAGATGCCGCCGACTTTATTACAAACCTCCCAACTCGATTCAAAGATGTAATCGGGTTTTATCATCTCTTAAAATGTATGTTATTCTTTATACCTTAATAAACAGAGTGCAAAGTTACACAAAAAAAACATATTATTGAAATTCTTAACGCTTTTTCTTTGTGTTTTAACGTATTGAGGTGGTTTTAAGGTTTGAATCTGCAATTTGGGCAAAGAAAAAAGACAGTGTGGTAAACTCGGGTTGTTAACTAAGATATATGATGCTGCTCATTGTTGCTCCACGTTGAAAAGTCTGTTGTCCTTGAACTCTAACTTGAGGGTTTGGTCGGTGTTTTTGACGTTAATCAAATACTGGTATGTGTGGTATTCTGACCCTGCTACCGAATAAGTGTGATACTTCTGCGGTTTTCCCAGAAGCATCTCCACAGAATCGATAGGCATGTGGGTGTGGATGGTCACTTTTGTGGAGTCGATGGAAATTTCATATTGTTGCATATCATTGGCTTGCTCGAAGGATTTCGAGAAGATGTATGTCAGTCCAATGGAAATGACCAGTAAGACTCCCAATGTAATGAATATGTATAATAGTATCTTTTTGCTCTGCGTCATATGATGTGTTTCTTTTTGCAAAAGTATAAGTTTTCCGGCGTGAAAAGAAGCATTAGTCCGTCTTTTTACTTAATGGGGTGGCCTTTTAAAGTGTCAGCACCCTGTATTCGGCGTTTTGCATGCGAGGGATATCATAGGTGGGTTTATGGTGATAAACAGCTTGTATGACCTTGTTAATGATGCCATGCCCCATGGCGAGGACGGTCTGTCCAGGGTATTTATCGGCCACCCATTGAAGGAAATCAATGGCACGTTGTACCATGAAATCCATCTTCTCCACATTTTCGGGGAAGTCCAGTCCTTTGAGTTCGGGAATAAAGCGCCCCGTGAAGTCACCCCAGTCGCGCTCTCTCAGCAAAGGGGTGGTCACAATATCCATGTTACGTCCTCGGGCGATGATGAGGCAAGAGTCAATGGCTCGTCTCAAATCGCTCGAAACGAATGCGTCAAAATGGATGCCGGCCAGTTGTTCTGCCAGCGTTTGTATCTGCCGCTCGCCTTCAGGGGTGAGCTGACCCTGGCGTTGGCCTTGCATGATTTGTGCCACATTGTCGGTCGTTTGACCGTGTCGGACGAGATAGAGAGTGGTCATTGGCGGAGTAGGGTTTCCTGGATTATCTGTCGATGCTGAAGGTTCCTGAGATTAGGGTTGACTATTTGCGTTCTTTAAGGAAGCCGTTGCGATAGGCATAGAGCAGTTTCTTCAGTTCCTCGATGTTGGCAGTCAGTTCTTTGCCTTTATCGGTGTCCTTCACCAGTAGACGACGTTTGTTGAGTTCCACAATGTCAGTTGTACTCTTGATGTCGGTACCGTTGAGTATAGCGTCTTGCATGGAACGGAAAGGCTGGTGCTGCACCAGGTCGAAGCCTCGTGAATGATAAGTGAGCGTGTAACCTGCGATTCCTGTCTCGGGCTGGTAGGCCTTGGAGAATCCTCCGTCGATGACGAGCAGTTTGCCGTTGGCTTTCACGGGTGTCTCTCCGAGTTTGGCTTTTACCGGCACATGACCGTTGATGATATGGCGGTGCTTGCCTTCAACTCCAAAGTCGTCGAGGATGCTGTCGATGATGTGTTCGTCGTTATTGTAGGTGTAGTAGTATCCTTTCTTCTCCACGTGTGTGGATTTGTCCTTGATGAAGTAGCGTTCGAAAGTGGTCATCTTGTCTTTATCGAAAAGTGGGGAGTCTTTTCCACACCAAAGGTACCAGATGTAGTCGCGGGCGAAACGACGGTCCTCTGCCGATACATCCTTGCTGAATGCTTCGCGGACAAGATAGCCTGTCTTCTTGAGCAGTTCATGCCCTTTGTATTTCTTTCCTTTGATTTCCACTTCACGTAATGTACCGTCGGCATTGAGAGGCACAGATGCATGGTACATGAGGTTGGAGTTGCACACTGAGTACATACAACCATGAGCCAGGAGGCAATCAATGTGGCGGCGGAGTTTGTCGCTGGCCAGGAAAGAATGGCGCAGCTTCTTCATGATGTCTTCTTCTTCGTCTGTAAGGGTGTAGGGCGATTCAGGATTGACTGTGGGAAGGAAAGTATCGGTCATCTCGTATTCCTTACCGTTGATGGTGCAGACTTTGCGTTCCTTGTCTATACAGTGGAGCAGTTTGCGGTCGTTCATGTCGAATTCCGGCCGACGGTCGATGATGGCGGCCTCTTCTTTGAATTGGATGACGGTGATGGCTTTGTGCATCTGGGCGATGAGCCGCAACGTTTTCTTGTCGAGGTTGAGTTCGTCGCATTTGTCTTCTGCCACACCGAATTTGGTGCAGGGGTCGTCCTTATAGGTTTCCATGGAGAATGTGGCGAGTGGCAGTAGGTTGATACCGTAGCCGTCTTCGAGGGTAGCGAGGTTGCCGTAGCGCAATGACAGACGAAGCACATTGGCGATGCAGGCACGGTTGCCGGCGGCGGCTCCGAACCAGTCAATGTCGTGGTTGCCCCAGACGATGTCGAAGTGACTGTAATTACAAAGCGTTTCCATAATGAGGTGGGCACCTGGTCCTCGGTCGAAGATGTCACCCAACAGGTGCAACCGGTCAATCGCGAGTCGCTGTATGAGGCTACTGATGGCGATAATGAAGTCGTCGGCACGTTGCGTGTCGATGATGCTCTGGATAATCACATTATAATACTGTGCCTTGTTGGCAGGGTAGATGTCGGCGGATTCGTGGAGCAATTCCTCGATGATGTACTCAAACTCCTTAGGCAGTTCCTTGCGTATCTTGGAGCGCGTGTATTTCGACGAGACATTGCGGCAGACCTTGATTAGCTGATGGAGAGTGACAGTGTAGAAGTCGTCTATATCTTCCTCCTTGGTCTTGATGAGCTGCAGTTTTTGCTCGGGATAGTAGATGAGGGAGCATAGTTCTTTCTTCTCCTCATGGCTCAGGGTGGTTCCGAAAATCTCCTCTACCTTGCGCCTCACATAACCGGATGCGTTACGAAGCACATGGTTGAACGCCTCGCTCTCGCCATGTGGGTCACTGATGAAGTGCTCAGTGGGTTTTGGCAGGTTGAGGATGGCTTCGAGGTTAATGATCTCACGGCTGGCCTCACCAATGGTGGGATAGGTCTGCGACAGCAGTTCCAAGTATCTGAGGTCTTCCTTGATGGATTCTTCGTTGAGTGTTTTATCTAATGGCATATAGGTGTTTTTTT
>JAFXVU010000127.1 GCA_017534705.1 Bacteroidaceae bacterium | reverse complement strand
GCCGTTCAACGACGGCCCCAGCTCGCAGACAAACGTGAAAAAATGCAAGGGTGGCGGCAAGTCATGGGAAACCACAGGCTCTGACCCTTCGCGGATGTTTACGCTGAAGACCAAGATGTCATCGCCCGACCAGTATTCCGATGTATTGGCGCAGTTTAACGCTCTGACAAAAGACCTGAAACCCAAGACGCCCGTGGCGCTGCCCGACAGTCTGCGTGTGGTGAAGGAGCAGGGCTTGGAGTGCTGGCTCGATGAGGGGAAGAACGAGATGACTTTCACGGGCATCATCGACCTCAGCAAGCACCCACGCGACTGGCAAGCCGAGGTGTTGCGTCAGGTGCAGCTGATAGTTCGTCGACTACCCGCAAGTGAGAAATTCAACAAAGTAGTAAATAACATTAAAAACAACACAAAATGAAACGTGTTTATCAAAGTAACATTAATCAGCCTGTTCAGGAATTGAACGAGCAGGTGCTGAGAAACTTGACAGAGCTACCAGAGAACAATATGCTCATTGACAAGTATCGTGAAATGAAATGTGCGATGGCTGAGGCTGAGGCACGTCAAGAAGTTGAATCAATCGTGAAAGAAATCACGGAGAGTCAGGATTATAAGGACTGGCTAAAGTCCGGGCTGCAGAAGGATGAGCATCGCAAAAAGAAACACATTCCAGACACAGACCTGAAGCGAGTGAAGCTCTACATTACACAAATGAAAAGCTCCTTGCCCGCCGTCATCCTGACCGCAATCTTCTCGGAGAGTACCGACCGTTGGGGACGCACAGGCATGTGGCGTGTGCAGAACAACAGTTATCTGACGGGGCTTGCCACATTGGATGGCGATCATGTTCATGATGTCGAAAAGGTGATAGATGGCTGGCTTCAACGGGAGGATTTCAAAGACTTAGGTATCCTGTGGATTTTCATCACGCCGGGTGGCGAAGGTGTAAAAGTGACCTTCAAGGCACGCGAAGAATGGGGCAACCTGATAGATAATTGCTATCAGATGGCAGAGACATTGGGCATTCTTGACTATGCGGATTCGCAATGCAAGAACAGCGACCACGCCCACTTCATTCCCAAAGCAAGCGACATCAAGTACATTGACTGGGAAGGACTCTTCAGCTATGAGAACCCTGCCTATGAACAGCGATATGGCGATGCCTACCGTCGAGGTGAGTCAGAACCGACCCAGCCTCGTTGGCAGGAGTTGGAACGTCAGCGCAAGGAGGCACGGAAGGGCAACACCAATCAACCTTCTGCTGCTGTCGCTCAACCACAACCCGTCTCTGCTCAACCATCAGTCACCACCTTCACGGAACGAGAAAAAGCCATCATCAAGGCATTCAACGAATACTACGGAGAGAGCCTTGGTGAAGGTCAGAAGCATTCCACGTTCTGCCAACAGACGGCACACTGGTTGTGCTGGCTCGTGGACAACAACCCAGAGAAGGCGATTGCCATGGCCTACGAACTGAACTATGTGAAGAACTGGCAGCCTCAACCCAACGAGGTGGAAGATTTGGTCAACAGTGCTGCAAAAAAGAAATTGCTAAAGTGCACCCCAAAAGAACTTGCCATACTTCTGGCGAAGGCTGGCATTGACACGGAGAAGACTGTGGCAAGTGCAAACAATTCCAATCCGCTGTCTGTCCTGCCTTTTGACCGTTGGTGCGATACGATAGAGAGTCTCTTCGATGTCTATCCCTGTCTGCGCGAGGTCTGCGAACCTCATCCACGCCGTTTGTGGCCTTTCCTGCTCTTTGCATCGGCCGCCATGATGGGCACTTGCATGGATTTGACTTATTATTATTTTTATGCAAACAGAGGAGAGCGCACCCGTTTGAATTATATTATCTGGGGTGTGGGTGACCCGACGTCTGGCAAACACACGTTGGAGCGTCTGATGGTATACCTACTGGCTCCCATCATAGCGGAAGGCGAGATAGCTGACGATAGCACCAACACATGGAAGAGCGATACCGATGCCAAAGGCGCCAACATGAAGAAGGACCTGCGACCAGAGATTTATAACCGTATTTTTGGCTACCGCACGTCAAACGCAGAGTTCATTCGCAGTCTGATAAATTGCAAGGAAGAGGTGGATGGTGAAATGATGGGACGCCACATGGTGACCGTATCATCAGAGAAAGACCTCGAGATAGGCAAGGCGGGCAGTTGGATTTCGAAATCGAACATGATTCTGCTAAGTTTCCATGGGGAGTATGATGACCAGCATTATTCCAACAAGCAATCGGTCAGTGGTCGTTATCGCGTCTTCTGGAACATGGTGGAGACCTTTACGCCACCCACTTTAAAGAAGCTCGTGAATGAGAATTCTGTAAATTCAGGTCTCGACACACGTACTGGAACAATCCCAATGGGCGAGGAAGATTTCCGCATGATGCCGTTGGGTGAAAAAGATGACCCCAAGACAGCTGAGTATAACGAGACGCTCAAAAAATGGGCGTACAAGTTGGATCAGCGTCGAGGCGAACTTCCTCTATGGCCTCTCGTTGAACACGTTCACAAATGGTGTGACGAGCGCCGTGCCATTGCCGAGTTCAATGATAGAGATAAGGCAGACTGGTTGCTCGTCAAGCGCGTTCCATATTATGGAATTTCAATCAGCGCCCCCTACATCGATATGCGACATTGGCAAGAACGTGAGCAGACTGGCACTTACACCATCGATGCTCAAGACCTCGCACTATGTGACCTGATACTTGACATCCAATACCGCACTCAGATTTTCTGGTACTACGAGTTGCACCGTCAGTACTACGACAACCAGTTGCGTGATGCAGCACAGCAGCGTCGCCGCACGACGAAGTTCCAGGAGTGTTTCCGCCTGTTGCCAGACAAAGAAGAATTCACCACCGAGAAGTTTGCACAAATTTTCGGCTATGCAAATAATCGGTCTGCACAGAAAACTCTGGAACGTCTGGTTACCGACAAAGCCATCGAGCGCACCATGCGTGGCCACTACAAGAAACTCGTTTCCGAACTGCCAACCATTTAATGCGGAAAGTAGGAAATGCGGAAAGTGGACATTAACCCTTTCAATGTTTAACTTAAGCAATGAACCCGTGCAACCACGCTGCACGGGCTCATTATATATGTCCTTTTTTCAATCCATCTTTCCTATTTCATAGGCATCAGTTTATGATTGTTCAACAATATGATATATATCGATGATGTAAATAATCATCCAATAATGGTAGTTATTGGGTGTTTTTTTATCATATTCTGCGAAATTGGTAGATTATCAGCCAATATGTGTAATATCTATATGAAATAAAGCGCGTACCTTTGCCGTCGAAATGAGATTGAAAACTTTAAAACACTAAAATTATGTTAGGCAATTTTACATTCCACAATCCTACGAAGCTGCACTTCGGTGAGGATTCTTTGAACAAACTGAGTGAAGAACTGAAAAACTATGGCAAGAAGGTGATGCTCTGCTATGGTGGTGGTAGTATTAAGCGCAATGGCATCTACGATCAGGTGATGGCCGAGCTGAAGAAGGCTGGCTGCGAGGTGGTAGAGATGGCGGG
>JAFXVU010000126.1 GCA_017534705.1 Bacteroidaceae bacterium | reverse complement strand
CCGTTTGGGTTTTCTCTCGTGTATTTCAGCTGAGGACATTGAGCCGATGATCGCCGAGCTTTATAATGGAGATTATCTGGTGGCAGACCATTCTGTGCTTCACGTCACTTGTGATGAGGAAGAGCTTTCGGGCTATCCTTTCGCCTTGAACGAGGTGTCTATACTTAAGCATGACAGCAGCTCGATGATTAGTATCAACACCTGTATCAATAACGAGTATTTGACCACCTATCAGGCTGATGGTCTTTTGGTCAGTACGCCTACGGGTTCCACTGCCTACTCTCTGAGTGTCGGTGGCCCAGTCATTTACCCTGAGAGTTCCAATATACTCCTGACACCTGTTGCGCCACATAGCCTGAACATGCGTCCTTTGGTGCTCAACGATAATATTGAAGTCGTGATGAGGGTTGAAAGCCGTAGTCACAGTTTCCTCATTTCCATTGACGGACGCAGCCAGAGTTGCAAGGAGGGGGTTCACATCAGGGTGAAAAGGGCCCCATTTGTGGTGAAGGTGATATCTCGCAGAGGACAGAGTTTTTTCTCCACAATCCGTCACAAAATGATGTGGGGCGCCGATAATCGAAACTAATTCAGAATTAAATTGACAAAAAAACATAAAATTTTCGTTGTTATTGTCAACTATTGATTACATTTGCTTTGAATTTAATAACGAACACATACCAAACATTCAATGAAAACAACTGATCCATTTGAGGATTTAGCGTTGGAGGTAACTCCGAAAGCGATTCTGCAAGGTGAAAGCACCGATGCAAAAAAACTGGGATTCCAAGAGGCCCTGACAGTTCTTAAGACTATCGTCAGCAATGATTATGACGTGCTGAAAATGGTAAGAAAGTATTTACGAGAGAAGAACGCACAGAAAGACACTGGTCGTATCACTGAAATCGTCAACACATTCAATTCCTACAGCAAGACTGTACTCCAAGAGAAACTTGATGCCTTCAAAGCTGGCGCTGGTGAACTTTCTCCTTTGTCGGTGGATATGGTGAAGAAGTTCTTCAAAACCAACAGCGCGCCTGCAAAACTTGAAGACGCAGTGAATGCCTTCGTAAGTATTCTGAAAGACTGAAACCATCTTTTGCCAGATGAATTATGGGGGAGTGAAACAAGGGCGATTACATATTTTTACGTACTGTCTGTCAGTTTTGGTACTGGCAATGACGTTTGTTTCCTGTGGTGAGGACCGTACTTATCAGTATGATGAAATCACCAGAGGAAATCATCGTATTGTGGAACTCATGCAAGATTATTACCTGTGGGCCGACGAGATGAATACCGACATTGATTGGAAAGGCTATTTTGGTAATGGAGACACATTTTTCAAAAAATTGATTGCCATTAAGGACGACTGGTCCTACTGCACCATTGACTCGGTGGTTGAGGACAAGTTTGCCCGGGGCTATTTCAACCATCTCAACTCATACGGGATGGACTTCGATGTCATTGCCGACCCGACAGGCGCCACCAGTCGCACTTTTGCCCGGGTGCTATTTGTGGCTACAGATTCCGAAGCAGACAAAGCAGGGATAACTCGTGGCGATTTCATTTCCTTCATTGGTCAGGCGAGGGTCAGCAACAGCAATGTGAAGTATTTGGTCAGTGGCGACACCGTCAACTTGACAATTAATCATTTGGCTTATGATGTAGAGGAAGAACTACTCTACTGGGAAGATACCGTTGATGTGGTGATGGGCAAGTCGGGACATCTGGAAGACTATCCTTATTTCGTGAACGAGGTTTTCGACTTTCAATCTCGCCGTGTGGCCTATCTGATGGATACCCGTTTGATTCGCGGTCCTTACGAGACCGACCCATCGAGTGTGAAGTACCGCGACGATATGGATTCTATCTTCGCGACCTACAAGGCGCTTGGTGTCAACGAACTTATTGTCGATCTGCGTTTCTGCAACCATGGAGAGATGGATATGGCACAGCGTCTGGCCTCGTATATTGCTGCCTCCAAGCACAATGGCGAAGTGTTTGCCACCACAGCGTGGAGAGATGACCTTAGTGCAAACAACACTACCTATAACTATGATCTGTCATTGACCAACGGTAATGCCCTCGAACTCGACAGAGTAGTGTTTATTACAGGGGGATACACCACTGGTCCCGCGGAATGGATGATTCACAGTTTGCAACACACCATGGGGACCGGCAATGTGATTCTCATTGGTGAGTGGACTGCAGGACAGAATGTGATGACTGTACCTGTCGCCACTGATTTCCACATGACTTTGTATCCAGTTGTGGCAAATGTGGGTGATGCCACAGGCGACAACGATTATCCCAAAGGTATTGAACCCACCTTTTTGAATAATGAGAGCAGTTATGTGTATCTGTACGAATATGGTTCTTTAGACGAGATTTTGCTCTTGGATGCCTTATACACTCTCTTCAATCTCGGAGAAGACTAATAAAAACACAGAATATTTGCAGGTTTGGCTGAAAAGTTGTAACTTTGCGGCCTAAAACCACACGAGTCCTTGAAAACCTCGTTAAAAAAACAAGAATCAATGAATAATAAAAACGTGTCGGTATCCTTTATGTTTTGTGGGATACTGTTTTGTGTATGTCTCGTAGCATCTAATTTGCTTGGGACAAAGATTCTACAAATTGGGCCATTCGCTTTGACGGCCGGAGTTATTGTTTTTCCGATTTCTTACATCCTTAATGACTGCATCTCCGAGGTGTGGGGATTCCGTAAGGTACGCCTTGTCATCTGGATGGGATTTCTAATGAATTTTTTAGTGGTAGCACTTGGCGGTATTGCCACAGCTATTCCTGCGCCTCCTTTTTGGGAGGGTGAGGAAGCATTCAATTTCGTCTTTGGCCTGGCACCCAGAATAGCCGTGGCCAGTCTGACAGCTTTCCTCGTCGGTTCGTTTCTTAACGCTTGGGTGATGAGTCGTTTGAAGTTACTGCACCGTGAGCGCAAGTTTTCGTTGCGAGCCATTCTGTCCACTTTGGCAGGTGAGGGCGCTGATTCCCTGATTTTCTTTCCTCTGGCTTTCGGAGGCTTGATGCCAGCATCAGAATTGCTCAAAATGATGCTGTTGCAAGTGACGGCAAAGACCCTCTACGAAATACTTGTGTTGCCGTTGACCACTCAAATTGTCAAGCGTCTCAAGAAGAGCGAAGGCGTCAGTGTTTATGATGATAATATTTCCTACAATGTATTTAAGATCAACGAAATATGATACTTGACAGAAAAAAAGCATTGGTTGTATTTTCTGGCGGGCAGGATAGCACTACATGCCTGTTCTGGGCCAAGAAACATTTCGATGAAGTTTATGCCCTCTGTTTCCGATATGGTCAGAAGCACGTAGTGGAGGTGGATATCGCAAGAGGCATAGCTGAACGTGCTGGCGTGCCATTTGAAGAGAAGGACATTACTTTCATCAGCGATTTGGTCAGTGGTTGTTCGTTGACCGACGGAAGCATCAAGATGGACGAGGAGAAGCCTGCCGATTCGTTGCCTAATACGTTTGTTCCTGGACGGAATCTGTTTTTCCTATCTATTGCTGCTGTTTATGCACGTGAGCGTGGTATCATGAACTTGGTGACAGGTGTGTCGCAAACCGACTATTCGGGCTATCCCGATTGTCGCGATTCGTTCATCCGTTCTCTCAACGTCTCGCTGAATTTGGCCATGGACGAGCAGTTTGTCATCCACACGCCGTTGATGTGGAAAGATAAGGCTGAGACATGGGAACTGGCTGACAAATTAGGTGTCTTCGACATTGTTCGCTATGAAACCCTTACATGCTACAATGGCATCAAAGGTGATGGATGCGGCAAGTGTCCGGCATGCAAACTTCGCAGGATTGGTCTTGAGAAATATTTGAAAATCAGAAAGCAATGAATACAGAACGCGAACAAGAGAACCTGCAGGTGCTGGGACGTAAGACTGAGTATAGGAGCGATTACGACCCTACAGTGCTGGAGACCTTTGAGAACAAGCATCAAGAGAATGATTACTGGGTGAGGTTCAATTGCCCGGAATTCACGTCTTTATGCCCCATTACTGGTCAGCCTGATTTCGCAGAGATTCTAATTGAGTATATTCCCGATGTCAGGATGGTGGAGAGCAAGAGTTTGAAACTGTATCTTTTCAGTTTCCGCAATCACGGTGATTTTCATGAGGATTGCGTGAATATCATCATGAAGGATTTGATTCGGTTGATGGATCCTCGTTATATAGAAGTGACGGGTTTGTTTATGCCCCGTGGAGGCATATCCATACATCCGTATGCCAATTACGGTCGTCCTGGTACAAAGTATGAAAAGATGGCGGAATATCGGATGATGCACCATCATTTGTAAACTGCATCATGATAGACAATGCTGTAGTTGTGCCACAGCCAAAGGAGAAAAAACGCGGTAGATATGAGTCTGCCGCGTTTTTTTTCTATGAGAGATCTAGGTTCAGCATGTCCCGGAGTTTTCTGAGGCTGGGATTCATACTGCACATGTTTTGGTATTGTTCCTGACGGGAATAGGCTCTTTTTTTCTCGTCGATTTCCCTTATTCTTATGTTCATGTTGACGTTGGCATTGCTGAGTCTGCTCCGTAAATGATGTTCTATCGCAGGCTTGTATTGCTTCAGTTGGTCGGCCACAGATGGATTATTGGCCACTACTTCGAAGTTGTCGTTGCTTGTAATGCTGAGGTTGCTTGCCAAGTCGATAAGCCTTTTGGCCATAGCTGTTTCCTGTTGTGGTAGTGCCTTGGCGAAAAGGTTCCATTCCATTATCAGTTGATTGCTCTCTAATGGCTTGTTGGTCGTTGGTGTGGATGGTACAGGTTTTTGGGGGGCCTGATTGCCAGTGGCGTTGGTGCTATTGCCATTGTCTCTTTGCAGTTTGATAGAACCAGAGATGGAGAATCTGTTTGCTTTGACGTTGTTGGCGCTAGTGTTGACTGGCGCCTTGTTGGTCAAGGTTTCGGCTGAAGTTGCCTGTGTTCTCTCCTGGACAGGTCTGGTGGTTGTAGAAGTGGTGGTGGTAGCCGAAGCGTTGCTTTGCACGTTCAGCTTGAAAATGGGTTTAAGAATCTTAGCAGGGCAACGCCCCGCACTTTCGTCATCGTCTTGTGCTGCCTGAGCCACTTCAATCAAAGTGAGTTCCACCAACAAACGTTTGTTCTTGCTCTGTTTGAAGTTGAGGTCACAGTTGTTGAGCAGTTTCATGGCGCGTATGATGAAGTTGCTCTTGCATTTCTGTGCTTGTGCCAAGTATTGTTGCTGTATTTCTGTGCTTGCCTCGATGAGTGAGATGGTTTGAGGGTCACGAGCGACGAGCAGATTACGGAAATGCTGTGCCAATCCGGTGATGAAGTATCCCATGTCGAAACCTCGGTTCACGATATCGTTGAGTGTGAGCAGGGTCTCTGTGATTTTGTTCTCAAGAAAATATTCCGTAATACGGAAATAGTAGTTGTAGTCGAGTACGTTGAGGTTAGCTATAGTGGTTGCATACGTGATGTTGCCTTGGCAGAAACTGGCCACTTGGTCGAAAATGGAGAGAGCGTCTCGCATGCCGCCGTCTGCTTTTTCCGCGATGACATTGAGGGCGGCCTCCTCTGCAGTGTATCCTTCTTGTCGGGCTACTCCTTGTAGGTGCTTCACGATATCCTGTATCTCCATTCGTTTGAAATCATACACTTGGCATCGCGATAGGATAGTGGGCAGAATCTTCTGCTTTTCAGTGGTGGCGAGTATGAAAATGACATGAGCGGGTGGTTCCTCAAGTGTTTTGAGGAAAGCGTTGAATGCCGCTTGAGAGAGCATATGGACCTCATCGATGATGAAGACTTTGTACTTGCCCACTTGTGGCGGTATTCGAGTCTGCTCCATCAGCGTCTTGATGTCCTCCACTCCATTGTTGGAGGCGGCATCGAGTTCTATGATATTATAGGAACGTTGTTCGTTGAAAGACTTGCACGACTCGCATTCATTGCAAGCCTCGCCGTCGGGTTGCCGGTTCATGCAGTTGATGGTTTTGGCGAAAATGCGCGCGCAAGTGGTCTTGCCCACTCCCCGTGGTCCGCAGAAGAGGTAGGCATGTGCGAGATGTTCGGACGCGATGGCGTTTTTCAGTGTGGTGGTCAGCGCCTGTTGTCCCACAACGCTGTCAAAGCTCATTGGGCGGTATTTACGTGCTGAAACGATGTAGTTGTCCATGATTTTGAATACGATAGGTTTCTCTTTTTGGCTGGTGTTGAGTTGGTGTGCAAAACTGGTGATGATGCCTCACTTTACAATTAGGCAAAGTTAATCTTTTTTTTCCAATTAACAGCTATCGGACTGTGAAAATACAAAAAAAAGTATGCGACCAGTTCCCACTGGCCGCATACCTTTACAAATGAGAATCATTTGTGTGATTAGGTGTGAATAAATGAGAACAACACACTAATCTGCGTAATTGCTATAAACTAACTAACTTAACTAATTATTTCCACAAGTAAAACTTTTTCTGATGCAAAGTTATTACATTAGCCAAGAACTTGTATTATATATTTGTTTCAAAAACTTGCATATTTCTATCATATTGAGAAGATGTGATTTTTGATACAGAATTGATATGATTTGGTTTACTTTTTGTATACAAGTTGTTCCATAATTAGTAAAAATGCTCTCATCCTTGAATTAATATGCTTGAATGTTGGAGAATCTATAATTCATCAACTAACATAGGCAAAAAAGTGATAAATAAATAGTTAATGTATCTTTTATATGATAATTTTTAATTATTTTAAATCCGTGATTATTTTTTGTTGCGATTTAGGCATGTATTTAAGTAAAAACTACTAATTTTGCACTGAAAAGAAAGTAAGAGCATAAGTATTTATAATATATATGATGATTCCATTTCGTGATTCATCAATTCATTAGTCATTAAGAAAGAATGAAATAAACGATTAAATATTCCGGATTATTAAATGATTATTATGAAGACAAGAAATGTTTTGATGATGGCTTATGTTGTGTCCGTTTTGGTTTCCTGCCAGAATACAGACATTGTTGAGCCTTATTCTACTCAAAGCCAAGATGATGTTGCTTTTTTGAGTAATTACACTAAGAATTTTGAATCGAAGTTTGGGCCAGTCAATGCCAGTCATGATTGGGGATTCGGTTTGCAGCCCGTAGCTGGTACAGAAGCTGAAACTCGTGTGGCTGTAGTTAATTCCAATGAATGGGTGACTCGGTATCATTTTGATGTTCCTGGTGGGTTGTCCACCAATCAGAGCTCTCCGTGGGGGTGGGCACATGGTGATGTGACCAATTACGAGCGCGCCTATGTTTATTGGTGGTTTTCCACCCATCAGTGGCCTGTGACCACTGAGGTGAACTGGAGCGACTATTTCATCGAGTATGTGTGGGGACAACCGGAACATTCTGATTTAAATGGCGATGGAAGTCGGTACAATGATGGTATTCCCGACTATGGTATGGACAACATCAAGTCCATTCTGCCAGGTAAAGAGTCCACCAATCCCGCCTCCAATATCACTTCTGAGAACGCCAATGAGCATATCATCACTAATTTGAGCGACTATGAGCATGTGAGTGATTTCAACGCTGGCGGACGTACCCGTGAGCAAGTAATGTACGAGGCCAATGCCACTACGAAAGATTTCCTCTATGCATCGTCTTTTGGTAGCCAGTTTCACAACAATTGGACACTACAGTTTATCAATGGCAGTTATTACCTTGCTTTCGACTACTGGCATGAGAAGAAGAACGGCAATGGAGAGTTGGCTCATGAATCATGCAATCCCGTGCTTCCTGACGGTTATTATAACGACTGGATTCTGAAATTGACGAATGGTATTCACACTGTCGACAACTATACGCGTCGAGTGATGTGTGAAGACTTGGGCAACACCTTCGATTGGGACTTCAACGACGTGGTGTTCGATGTGACCACCTTTGTGGAGAATGGCGATTACTATGCTATGATTACCCTTCAGGCAGCAGGTGGTACAAAGAAAATCTATGTTGGTGACTTAGAGCATGAGGCTCATGCCATGTTTGGGGTGCCCCATACACAGCCTGTGAATGTGGCTGCTGGCGTGATGCGTCCTGCAGTCGTGTGGCGCATGAGGCTGGAACCAGACCAACTGGAGACTAAGAATGGGGTGGTGTATGCCAAGACAGAGTCCATCCCTATATATGTGGAGTCATTGGGTAACGAGGCCGGCGATGTGTTTCCGTACGAAATCCAGAATGAGGCTGGCAAGGCTCCTCAGAAAATCTGTTGTCCTTGCAACACCTATTGGCTGAAAGAAATGAAGGGCATCGAAAAAGGCCATGACTCATTCGTAGATTGGGCGAAAGGCGGCAGCAAGTCGACAGAGGAATCCATTCCTGTGAACGATGGCTTCTTTGTAACCACTACGGATGGTACACCTGATTTCACATATCTGTATGCTGACTTTGGTCAGCCTTACGCAGTGTCATATGCGCCGGGTTATGAGAACGGTTGGCAGCAGACCACATTCACCCCATGGAAGGATTTGTGGGAAAATTGTGACAAGAACAATAGCCAGTTTACTCAGGAATGGGAATATACCAAGAGCTGGAAAGAAGTTCGTGAGAACGGTTTTCTTATTGGTTATGAACCCAATGAAACCTATACCCGCAGTTTCATCCAAGAAGCGCCTTATATCTTCAGTGGTTCGGGTACGGATGACCCTATCGCCCTGTCGCCCGACAAGATGCAGAATATCATCAGTAACTCTGCGACCTACAGTGAGTTCTACAATGGAGTGGTATGGCAGCCCAGTGCCGGTCATTAATAACCATTCTCAAGTTTGACGCATTAATAAAGAAAACGGACACATCCACTGTTCTTCGCGGATGTGTCCGTTTCTTTTTTGCTGGTTACCTTAAGGTTGTGATAGGTTCCTTATTTGCTGATAGTGAAAGGTGACTCGTCCATAAAGAGGTATGACCTTTGGTATCCACCGCAGTCGAGCACCAGTTTCTCGAACACTGTTCCTGGTTCGATGGGGCTCAGCGTAATGGTGTGGTAACCATCGCTGGTTGGTGATAGCGTGAACTTTTCCTTGTTGTCGATGATGCGCCGTGCTACAGTGGGGTACATGCGTGTATAGGCATTGTTTTGCTCTTCATTGAGGTCGTGGTTGTAATTCACCTCACGTGGAGCGCCGCCGTCAATGGAGATGGTGAAACGGTGTCCTTTTGAGTTGTGGAAAGCCAGTGTGGATTTGATGATGACGTGCAGTTCCACTTCTTTCACGTCCTGTGGCACATGTACCTTATAGGTTAATGAGGCATTGTCAGTAGGTTGTGAGTAAGGTTGCAATGAAATGCCGCTAAGTGTTCTGCCCATATATGGGATAATGGTCCATTTGGCGTTGGCTGCGTCGGTTTTTGCAAAGTAGTGCTCTGCCTCGATGGAGGCCACTCCATTGCGGACCGTGAACACATATCCGCCATCGGAATAGCTGTCCACGTTGATTCTTTCCACTTTAGGCATGATGTCGGCGGGAAAGTTGTCGTTCCAGTTAGTATAGCCGATATGTTTCTGTATCATCATGTTCTTCCATTTTCCTCCCGACATCACGTTGTTGTAGTCGTCGGAGAGTTCCTTGTCGCGATTGAAGTCTTTCTCCACGCGGTCAGCCCATTCGTTGGCGCGGAT
>JAFXVU010000125.1 GCA_017534705.1 Bacteroidaceae bacterium | reverse complement strand
TGAACTGATACGGATGGTCTCGTCCCAGTAACCGCCTCCTGGCTGCCAGAAATGGATGGCTTGGGCGGGGTGGAACACTCGGTCCTCGCCTGCAACCTCAAAACCTTGGATGTCTTTGAAACGGTTGATGGCACCGAAGTCGTTGTCGATATGGATATCCACATAGTTGCCGGTCACTTTCATGTCCTTATACGAAGGACTCATGCACCCAAGCGTCTGCATGCCGTAAGTCTTGTTCAGCGCGAGATAAGCCAATCGCTGGCCTACGGGTTTCTTTTGTGCTGGGTGAATCTGTTCTGTTTCCCAGGGATAGGCCAGGTCGTTGGTACACACCAGACCGCTGTTGGGAATCTGAAGTGAGGCCTTGTACTGTTGCTCGCGAATAAGTGCGCCTTTGTCTGCATTCACATCGTCGTAATGGTAAGGGGCGATTTCCACGAAGTAGAAAGGTATCTCGCCCAAGCCGAACTGCTGGCGCCATTGTTCCACTAAGAGTTTCAGTCGTTGTGAGTACTGGTCGCCTGGGTCGCCGATATTGGAACAGCCCTGGTAGAAGAGGATGCCCTTGACTGTGTAGTTGAGGATGGGGTTGAAAGTGCCGTTGCCCCAAAGCATACCGCGAAGGAAATCCCATTCGGGTTTGAAAGCCACTATGCCTGCGGAGTCTGTCGGTTCGTTGGTGTATTTCTCCAGATTCTCCTTGGTCAGCCAACTCTCTACTCGACTGCCTCCTTTGTTGGCCATGATGAGGCCTACGGGGATATCAAGTGCTTGGTTGACAGTCTGAGCGAAGAAATAGCCTGTGGCGGAGGCATCGCCAATGGTCTCCGCGTTCACTTCCTGCCATTCGCAATCACAGTCGTCTTGGGGCTCCATACGCATAATGCTCGGAATCTTCACATAATGGATACTGTGGTAGTGGCGGGCGTTGATGATTTCGTCGTTATAGCCTTCAACAGGACAGTTGCCGAAACCTTTCATGGGCATCTCCATGTTGCTCTGGCCGGCACATACCCACACCTCGCCTGACAGGATGTTGCGAAGCGTCACCGCACCGTCGCCATCGTCGAAGGTGATGGTCAGTGGGTCGTAACTGGCTTTAGGCGTCCGTACCTTCACAAGCCATTTGCCTTCTTTGTCTGCTTTGGCTGAATAAACAGCATTACTCCACGACACGTTCACTTTCACCGTTTTGCCTGATTGGCTCCAGCCCCAAAGACGGACATCGGTGTCTTGTTGCAGAATCATGTTGTCGCCTAAAAGGTGGGGCAGCCTTACTTTGGCATGCAAGCCGAGGCAGAGCATCGCCACGACTGCAAGAAATAGTGCTCTCATCTTCATGATGGAGATGTTTTTATGGGTTTTATCTGCATTATGGTCACCTATCGTTTCTATCACATCTATAGTTTCTATAGCGTCTATAACATCTATAATATCTACCTTGGATTATTCTCAGCGAAAATCTTCATCCGCTCTTCCAACTGGTCATACTGATGGTCTTCGATGAACGACGTGCAGACACGCAGACCCTCCTGGTGGCTGCCTGTGGTGATGAGGCAGATGGCGGAGACGCCATAGTACATCAATTCCTGGGCCAACTGCCCGGAGGTCATGCCTGGATAACCGATGGTGAAATAGAAACCGTCGGCTACAGGACGGTCCAAATCCTTGTCGTAAACCACATAGAAGTTGTGGCGGCAGAAGATTTCTTTCAACTTGCGGGCTCGCTCACCATAAACGCGCACCTCGTCGCGGAAACGGTACTCGCCGTCGCAGGCTGCGCGGAACATCTCTGCCAGCGCATACTGTGCCGAATGGCTGGTGCCGCTGCTCAGCGCATAGAGCATGCGGGTGGAGAAAACGAGTCCGAAAGGCAGACCTTCGTAACGCGCGGCAAGGTCATCGTAATGACGGTGGAACAACTTGTCGCCGATACACGTCACTCCGATGCGCTCACCTGCATAACTGAAGGCCTTCGAACCACTGATAAGCAGGATGTAGTTGTCGGTATAACGGGCCACAGTGGGCTGGTAAGGGGGCTCGAAAGGTGTGCTTAAATCCTGGCGGAAGTCCATGGCGAAGTAGGCGAGGTCTTCCATCACGATGGTGTCATAACGGGTGGCAAGTTCGCCTATGGTCTGCAACTCACTCTCCGTCAAGCATATCCAAGCAGGGTTGTTGGGGTTGGAATACACAATGGAGCAGATGTTGCCTTTCGACAGGTAACTCTCCAACTTCGGACCGAGTTTCTCGCCGCGGAAGTCATACACGTCGAACGTTTCATAGCGAACACCCTGTACTTGCAACTGCATCTTCTGAACTGGGAAACCTGGGTCGATGAAAAGAACGGTGTCTTTCTTCTTGTCGGCTTGAGAACAAGTAAGGAAAGAGGCAAACGTGCCTTGCATGCTGCCACAAACAGGAACACAGCCTTCAGGGGCGATATCTACGCCTATGAATGCCTTGACAAAGCGGGAGGCCTGACGCTTCAACTCTGGGTAACCCTGGATGTCGGGGTAGGAGTGGGCGATACCCTCTTGAAGGGCTTTCACTTGGGCATCCACACCCACCTTGGCGGCAGGAAGACCGGGAATGCCCATCTCCATCTTGATAAATTCCACTCCGCTCTCTTTCTCTGCGGTGGCAGCCACTTGCTTCACCTCGCGGATAGTGGCCTTGGCGAAGTCCTGGATGCCGAATTTGGCAATCAGATTGTTTACAATCTCTTTTTGAATAGGTGTTGGTTTCATATTGTGTTTTGTTTTGTTGCAAATCAGATGGTGACGTTCTCGTCCATTATCTTTGACGGGAAGGTGAAGGATGAGGAGTGTCGCCTTTTATTCATAGTCTTTGTTGTCCAAATAACCGGCCTCATACCCTTCCTCGTAGCCTTCTTCGTAGTCTTTGCGATGCTGCCCTTTGTAGGGGTTGTCATCATCGTATTGACCGTCAAAACCATTGCCCATCACGGCATCGTCCTCTCCGTCATCATAGCCTTTTTCGTAGCCTTCTTGGTAGTATTCGGAAATAGTGACCGATGACTTGACGGGTGCTGGATGCTGTGGTTTCGTTTGTTGTTCTCCCTTTGAAGGAGTGCTTTCGCTGGTAGTGGTTTCATGAGGAGCGGACTCTCGAGGAGTGTAAGTATAAGGGCGTGGGTAAGGCTCTTTGTCAAAGTCGTAGGTGTTTCTTCTCTGTTCCTTGTTACTGTCCCTTTGGTTTGAATCGCAGGATACGACAAGAAAGCCCAGCATGACAATGACGAGGCTTTTCATGCCCCATCTTCGCTGATAAAACCATTTCGTTTCTGGGTACGTTAATCGCATACCCTGATTCCTTGTATCATGACGATTTTTCATTGTCCTCGCTCTCTACCGTCCTTAAGGTCCATACCGTCCCTAAGGTCCTTAAAGTCCTTAAGACCCTTAATTCCGATACAAAGTTACGCACTTTCCACCAATATCACAACCTTTTTGGGGGATAAAACAACATTCTTTCCAAAACACTTTGTCTATCGGCTTTCGAGCTTATCTCCAAAGATTGCTCATGATTGGTGGTAGCTGACTTGACTACATACATGGCGCAATCGTTTGCACTCCATTTGTCTGTTATTTTTTGCGAAGAAAATATCTGAGAAATGCATATTATCCTTATTTTTGCATTATAAACTGACATTAACTTGATGAATTAATATTAATTAGGATATGAAAAAGACTTTATTCGCATGGCTTTGCACCATGTTTTTGATGTTTCTGCCACACAATGCAGATGCTCAGGGATGGCCCTCGAACTACGAGGGGGTAATGCTCCAGGCATTCTACTGGGACTCCTACACCGATACTGCATGGCCCTTTCTGGAGAGCCAGTCAGATGAACTGGCAGAGTTCTTCGACCTGATATGGATTCCACAAAGCGGCAACTGCGTTTACGGTTATGGTGAGAACAAGATGGGCTACACTCCCGTCTATTATTTCGACCACAACAGCTCGTTCGGCAGTGAAGCGGAACTGCGCTCACTCATCTCAACGATGAAGGCCAAAGGCGTGGGAATGATTGCCGATGTGGTCATCAACCACCGAAGCGGCGTTTCAAACGATGTGGACTTCCCGGCTGAGAACTGGAACGGGAAAACCTACCAGATGACCACCGCCGACATCTGCAAGACCGATGAGTGCAACCGTAACGGTTTTCCAACTACAGGAGCAAACGATACCGGTGACGACTTCAACGGAAGCCGCGACCTCGACCACACCAGCGCCAATGTACAGGACAACATCAAGGCTTACCTCAACTTCTTGATTAACGACCTCGGCTATGCGGGTTTCCGCTACGATATGGTGAAGGGCTACTCGGCAAGCTACACGGCTTTATACAATGTGGCATCCAAACCTGAGTTCTCCGTGGGAGAGTATTGGGACGGATATGTCAGCATCGAACGATGGATTGACAACACCAAGGACGGTGGAGTAGTGCAGTCGGCGGCTTTCGATTTCCCGACCAAGTACTTGCTCAACGATGCTTGCAAGACATTCCAGTGGAACAAACTCAATACCTCGGCATCGCTTATCGCTAACGACAACTACAAACGCTATGCCGTGACTTTCGTCGATAACCACGACACCTACCGCACTGACTATGGCAGCACTAACCCGCTGAACACCAACATCACTGCCGCTAACGCCTATATCATCTCCATGCCCGGTACTCCATGCGTTTTCCTTCCTCACTGGCAGAAGTACAAGAGCGAAATCAAGGCAATGATTGATGCGCGTAAACTCGCTGGTATCCACAACCAGAGCAAGGCCACCGTGAAAGTCAGTTCCGCCAACCAAATCGCATTCGAGGTGGAGGGAACAAAGGGCAAGCTGATACTTTGCCTAGGCAACACCGCATACAATGCAGGCAATGACTATGTGGAGGCTTGCAGCGGAACCAACTACAAGATTTGGGTATCCAAGTCGTGCAACTCGGTACTTGTCACTCCTTCAAGCGGTGAATACGAACAGGGGACTGAAGTGAAGATTACACCTGTCACCACTGACAACGGCGCAAAGGTCTGCTACACTACCGACAACACTGACCCTTATACTGCTTACGCCAAGGCTGTAACTGGGGCTACCGCTCTCGCCATCAACGAGAACATGACACTACGAGCATTGCTCGTCTTGTCTGACGGTACCAAGACAACCGAGGTTCGCCGAAACTACACAGTG
>JAFXVU010000124.1 GCA_017534705.1 Bacteroidaceae bacterium | reverse complement strand
GAACAGGCTTTTAGCCTGTTCTTTTTTATGTATGAAAGCATCTGTTTAGTTGATAAGGAACACTTTCTCCTGTCCCAGGGTGGCACGTATCGTGGCACGACCATCGCTGATAGGGCTTACCGTGAACTTCACGCCTGGAACAGTGGCTTTGGTCTCAATCTTCGAATCAGCCTTCAGCGGAACATACAACTGATAGTGGTTGCACTCCGTGTAGCCGTTCTGGTTGGTGGACATTAGAGGACGCTCAGGTATGTTCAACTTCTGACCATCGACGGTGATGATGACTTGTGGCACTTCTGGCGCGATGACCCTCTCTGTACCCTTCGAGAAACCGATGCCGTGAAGGTCGAAGAGTCCCTGCGGACGCTGTGGCTGCTGCTGGCGACGTCCACCCCATTGACCTTGCTGAGGAGCCTGTATGTCTTGACCTTCAGCAACGAGGTAAATGGCATGCTTGCCCGTGAGACCTTCCACAGCTGGAACACTTGCTCCGAAGATGGCTGATTCACGATGATCGTTTTCAGGCACTGAGATAGTCGCAATCTCCTTACCCTTCCAAGGGTCGTCAAGACGGACATGTATCGTGAAAGCACCGTGTCTGCCATGTGTCAGGTTCACATAGAAATTGGTGTTGTCACCCTTCTTCGTACCCTCGAAAGCTTTCACGCCCTTTGCATCTTTGTCCAAACCACCGAAACCAAAGTACTTGAAGCCGACAATGCCACCATTGGTGATACCAGCCAAGTCCATCGAGTTGTTCCAAACATCATGGTTGTCTTGCATCCACTCATTGCTATTCGTGCCACCATTCATGAAACAAGCGATACCAGCAGAATAGTATTGATAAGGTGGAAGACCAAAGATGTTGAAGCCTTCACTCGTCACTTCAGCACCCGTGTATTCATTGCCATCTGTAGCCTTGGCAGTCCATTCGTTGTTCTTCACGAATGGGTCGTAGCCAGTGATGCGCACCTGACCACCCTTGGCAACAGGCTTCTTGTCCCAAGTAATCTTCACAGGAGCAACCATTGGCTGACGGGCATTGCCGAAACCACGTGGTGGACGATGGTAGAACACGTACCACTGACCATTGATTTCCTGCAGTGAGCCGTGTGTATTATGAGCTGCGTTAGTGGTGATGAGTTTCGAACCGTCTGCATTTGGAACTACACCACGCGAATCAACGAGCACACCGCCCGAACGCCAAGGACCGAGAGGAGAGTCACCGTAAGCATAGCGCAAAGCACTGTTCGTGTTGCCCAGTCCGTACTCCTTACCAGAGTAGCCCGAGAATACCATCACGTATTTGTTACCGACCTGACGAATGCTCGATGCCTCGAAGAAATTGAAGTCGAGCGGATTCTGACCCTTGTAGAGAGCCTTGTATTCAGAGCCTTCCTTGTCGAGCAATCGACCGTCTTGACTACTGGCAGGGATGAACGGGTCAATCAGTTCCGTACCCTCACGCTTCGAATACATGGTCTTCTGGTCGAGCTGACAAGCAGTGGAGTGCTGGAAACCATAAAAGACATAAGCGCGATAACCAATGTTATAATCAGGGTCTTTCTTGTCGTTAATCTTCTCAATGAACACCGATGGGTCGAAGTCGATGAGCGAGCCTGGCACACACTGCGTACCGTCCTCAGTCAGGTTGACTGGAGTGAAAGGTCCATTAGGACGGTCGCCCTTGCAGACCATAGCCACGCGGCGCCAACCACGACTGTGTGGATAGAGCCAGTAAGTCTTCTTACCCGTCACACGGTCAACAGTTTCCACCAAGTCAGGAGCAAACATCGTGTCCCACTGACCACCGACGAACCACTTGAAAATGGAACCCTCGTCGCGCCACTGCGACAAGTCCTCAACGGGTGCCGACCACATACGGATGTCGGGACCGCAGTAGGCAGTGTAAGTCACATCGTGAGAACCAATGATGTAAGCGCGGTACTTACCTGGCTGGTCAGGGTCCTCAAACACGCGTGGTTCGCCGTCTGGCAGATGTTCCCAAAGCGGCAAATAGGGGTTCTGTGCCGTCATAGTCAGCGAGGCTGTGAGGGCGCAGAGTGCTAAAAATGCTTTCTTCATAGTTGAAATTTTTAATAGATAAATAAATTACTCGAATTCGGGATAAGAAAAACCCAGAAGAAGTTTGTAATCTCGCATGGATTTTGATACTTTATTATTGAAAATCAATCTATTACAAAAACCTAACGTGATTATCACAGACAAAGTTACAAAAAAAACTCATAAAAAAGAAGTAATTGCAGAAGAATAACGCTGATGCTTTTGTTTTTTGAAAATTAGGCATTAAATACGTCAGTTCTGTTGAAGGTAATGGTGTCGCTTTGCAACGTTAATATAGGAACATTGGCATTGGTGCTAGCTTTTCTATCCTGATGGCTTTCCTCCCCTTTAGAGGAGCTGGAGGGGCTTTTTTTGGGGATTGTCTGAAGCGCATAAGGGAATTGTCTGTTATAACTTGAAAGTGGCTCTCAGCATGACCGTTCTTCCGCAGAGGGTGTAATCGTAGGTGTAGGTGTTGATGCCGTCGAAGACGGTGTAGGCGTAGTGACGCTGGTTGAGGAGATTGTCGAGTTCGAGGCGGAGGACGAGGCGCTTGAGTTTGTACTGGGCGGAAGCGTTGAAGAGGGACATGTGCTTGTATTGATCGGAGGTGATTTGGCGGCGTACATGGTCGTAGTCTAAGGAGAGGTCGAGGGTAGCGATGGGAAACACATGGATGGCACCGCTGTGAGTGAGGGAAGTCGTCTTGTTTTTGCCTTGAGTGAAATCACTCCCCTCGCCCTTTGGAGAGGGGGCGGGGGTGAGGCTTGTTTCAGACCACCCGTAGCGAATATCGTAGCGCAGTTCAAGCCAAGCGATGGGAGAGATGGTAACATTTCCGTGGAGGGCATAGCTGTTCGAGCGGGTGTTGATGATGGTCTCGTTCACAGCCTGTTCGCCATTGCCGAAACTGTAGTTGGCATCAGCACTGATCTTGGTGAGAAGCGATGGGAAGTTCTTCGTGCTGGCAATGGTGAAAGAGGTTGTGCGCGAACGTGTATCGCGAAGCAAAGCCGAACTGCTGATATCGATGCCGTCGATGTGCTGCGAATTGAGGGTGTTGCGTTTGTCCTCCGAATGAGTGGCACCGATGCTCAGTGTGAAGTACTGCAAGGGCAGTTGCCACTTCCAGTCGCAAGAGCTCTGCCATGAGTTCGACTCGCCGATGATGCCCGACGACGTGCGCACAGTGTGATAATTCACGTGCATGGGGTTCGTCAACAATGTCATCATATCTCCAATCTGCGTCGAAAATCCCGATGAAAACGACAATTTGCTGTTAGCGGAGAAGGTGTAGTTGATGCCAACGGAAGGATTAAGAACCAATTTCGTGTAGTTCATCCTATTATAATATAATCCCTTCAAGGCAGCACCCAAGCCTGCACTCAGGTAAAAGCGTCGGTTGCAGGAATGAATATCGAAACCAGGATTCAACGTTGGATTCAATGCCCAGCCGTGAATGTCGTTGACGGACCTACCCTCAGCCTCTCCCTGAGATGGAGGGGAGTAGATAGTTTCCAAGTCATCGTACATGGCATTCAGGGCGACAGGCAATTGGAGACGGAAGGTCTTGCCAATGGGAATCGTGAACGACGAATGGATATTCATCGTGAGTGTTGACGATTGTGCAGTTTGAAGCTTCACCCCCAATCCCTCGCCCTTTGTAGAGGGGTTGGGGCTAAATGTTAGTCTCAGCGATGGTGTTCGTTTGAATGAGATGGGAGAACTGAAATATCGGTGAGTACCTTTGGCTGTCTTGTCTGCCCAATAAAAGCTGTTGTCTATCTCAAACGACGTACTACTTCGGTGCTGACCTATCTCTTTTCCGTTTGCCACCACATCTCCCTCATTCTGCTCAAACATACCCTTCACGAAAAACTCGTCGCTCAAATACACGTGGTCGGCATTCTTCAGATAGTTCATCGACAATTTGGGCAGATGTGTCTTCGTAAGTGGGGAGGTCTGCTCGATGACGGTCACATAACCACCCGTGCCAGCAAGGTAGGTGCTACTTTGACTGATGTCGTGCGTGGCACGGTGATAACTGTAGTCGGCATTCACCTTCACAGTCGTGACCGAATCCAACTTGTGGATGGCGTTGAGAGTCACCATACCATTGCGCTGATAGAGATATTCGCCCTGTGGAGGTGCTCCACCATCGAAACCACCGAACAGACTGGTGGCAGGCGTGTTGATGGCATTGCCACCAAAGTGGTCAAACATATCTGCCCGAGCAAAATTTTTGTAGTTGCCACCTTTCAACGAGCAGATGGTCTGGAACTGGTCAGTGAACATCATGCCTGTCATGCCCAAGAGAAGCCTCACCCCCGACCCCTCTCCGACAGGCGAGGGGCGTAGATAGTCTTGCTGCTGAGATTCCGCCTCGGGTGTAATCACTCTCCTCTCCCCTTGGAGAGGGGTTGGGGGTGAGGCCCCTATTTCCTCCTGTCCAAACGGCTTGAACTTCGCCTTCTTGCTCAGTTTGATGTTCATCGACACCTCGTTGCTGGGCACATCCTTCTCCACCTTGCGACTGTGGTGGTTCCGCACAATCTCCACGTCCGTCACATAGTCGGCAGGGATGTTTCTCGTGGCGAGGTTGTACTTGCCGCCCAGCAGGTCCAGTCCCTCGATGTTGAACTGCGAGATGGGCTTGCCCATGTAACTGATGGCTCCACTCTTCGCCACATCCACACCCGGCAGCCGCTTCAGTCCGTCCTCCAAGGTCACATCGCCCTTGCCGAGAAACGATGCAAGATGATGAGTCAGTGTGTCACCCCGTTGTAGCAGCGGCTTGGCCTTCACCATCACTTCCTTCAATGAAATACTTTTCGGCGTCAGCATTCTGTCCATCTTCGTCTCCTTCTCCTTTATTGTCAAATTCTCCGCTTCCTTCTCATAACTGATATGGTTGAACAGCATCATCACCTCGTTCTTGGGAGCTTCTTTCAGTTTCAACACATACTCGCCCTTTGCATTCGTACTGGTGAATGCCAATGTCCTGTTGCCAATCATCAATTTCACAATCACATCACCCACAGGCTTTTGTTGCAAGTCGGTAATCCGCCCTGTCACCCGCACCTGCGCAGATGCCAGAAATGAAATGAAGAACAAAGAATAAAGAACGAATAATCTGAGTTTCATAAATTATTCCTTTTCCAACGGTTGATACACATGTGCCTTTGTCAGCATGGGACGCCAATCCAGAAAGACAGCATTGAATTTCGTCAAGACCGTCACCTGTGAATCAGGAAAACTGCGCAATAGTTCGTTGAATTCAGGCAGATAATACAATGGATTCTTGGCGTACTGCTTGTTGCCATAAATCTCATTGCGATACTTCAAAAGTTTCTTGTAGGTGAGTTTCCGGGCTTCTGGATCGGGTTGATAGGTGATGGGGGTAGCCTCCTGACGCACTTGGGTGAGGGTGAAGGTGTGTGCCTCGCTTTCTGCTAATACAATCAGACCAGGTAGTCCATGCAGGCGCCAAGGACCGGCTGAAGATGGTATCTCCTCGGTGTAACACACATTCCATTCCACGCCTCGGAACATCGTGGTGGCTTTCTGACAGAAATAGCCGCAAACAGTGACCGTGTCATCACTCAATGTCCACTTCATCTCTGGCGTGGGTTCTTTGCCCTCAAAAATATATGGGAAGATGAGTTCACGAGTTGTCGTTTGTCCTTCAGGCCATCCTGTCCATATCGTCTGCATGTGGAGGAAAGCCTCTTTATAGACTTTCCCTTCTTCTTCGAAAGTCCTTTGCCTCAAGGAGGATTGCGACCAAGGCATCGATTTGGTCATCGTGCGACCCACCTGTACCACAATCTCCATACTATCCACCACGTGGTTCTCCTCGTCATCCATGGTTCGGCATTGGTAATCATACACGGCCATGAACCGCGCCGTATCGATGGTCTCTGTTTGCCCTCGCGCTCCTATCGTCAGCGCAAAGACCATCATTGTCACTAAATACTTTTGCATGGGCTTACTTCAATTCCAATGGTTGAAAAACATGCGCATCCTTCGGCTCCAACATACCATTAACAATGACATAGAATTCACCCCCAAACTCCCCGAATGTCTTGTCGGCATTGAGATTTCCGCGATCGGGGATGTAGTACATCGGATGCTTCGGATATTGTTTGTTGCCGAAAATCTTCTTGCGATTCTTGATGAGTTGCTGCTCCGAAACCTTCTGAGTGATGGCATTGTGCTCATAATAGATAGGTGAAGCCAAACGTTGCAGTCCATTGAGCGTGAAATGGTGGATGCCATCATTGCTTTGTGCATCGAGAATCAGTCCAGGCAATCCACCTAATTTCCAAGGTCCCGCCGACGAGGGAATGTCCTCCGCATAACTTACCGTCCACTCCCTTCCATGCAACTCGCAGGTAGCCGTATGACAAAGATAGCCACCTATGGTTGAGCTGTCCTCACGGAGTGTCCAGTCAATTGACTTGCGCTGCTCACGCGCCTCATAGTGGTTGGGCAGAATCACGTCGCGCACCGTCATCTTTCCGTCAGGGTAGTTCGTCCACACTTCGGGCATGAAGCAGTACGACTCAGCTTTCCACACCAAGTAGTTCTCGCCCGTCATGTATTCATAGCCATCCGTATCCTCAAGAAACTTCCGATAGGGATAGCTGCGTGTGCAGTGCTGCCCCACTTGCAAACACAACTTCATCCTATCCGTCACCGCCTTGCCGTCCGCGTCCAGTGTATGACATTCGTAGTCATACACCACAACCAAGTTCGACGTATCGATACTGTCCTGATGAATCTTCGCTGCAATCATCGCCGACATCAAAGCATCCATTCCGTCATCTTGTCCCTGCACTCCCATTGTCAGCACAAAAACAATCATAGTCACCAACAACTTTTTCATTGTATCATTTATTTTATATTTTCTAAAAAAACGGAAAAACTGATATAATTATTGCATCCATCAGTTTGCAAATAGTTGACATTTTGTTTGCAATTTGTTTACTCGCACCAACGAGGTACATAGAATAATTTGTTGACTGAAAAAACTGGAAGGAGCATCACTGCTGCCTCCAGCATACCCAGGTGTTATTACTAACTTAAATTACTAACTTAATTCTTTGAGTTTTTATTTATTGCCTTTCCAATGGCTGATACTGATGAGGATTGGAAATCAGAACTACTCCTGCAACACTCCTAATATTATCGCCAACTGAGTTAAAACTATTTTCCACATATCCAAAGGCCGTCATGGGGTCTGGAGCATAGTAAGTAGGTTCTTTCAGGTAGCGAGGGTTGCCCAGCACTTTCTTCTTATATGCAAGGAATTTGGAGGCTTTCATCTCTTGGTAGTCAACTCGCTGGGCTGCGAACTTGCCGTGCCCGTCAGGAGCAATCCAATTGACGTATTGGGTGAATATTATTGGAGTGTCCTCCTGATGGAAGCCGTAAAGCGTAAAGGTATGTATGCCTTTGGCATCGGTAGCCTTCGTAATGAGACCTGGCAATCCTCCTAACTTCCAAGGCCCTATGCTGGCTGGCACATCCTCCGTGTAGTACACGTTCCAAGTCAGGCCGTGATACTTAGCTGTGGCCGACAGGCTGGCATAGTCGCAGATGGTGTCCTGTGCATCAGTCAGTTTCCAGTTCTGCTTTTCCATTGGCTCGTCTGTCATGTAGCGGTACGGATAGAGAATTTCCTGCGCTGTGATTTTGCCTTCGGGAT
>JAFXVU010000013.1 GCA_017534705.1 Bacteroidaceae bacterium | reverse complement strand
AGCCTCTTTCGGGTGATCGTGCTGGTCAATGGAGTCGTCGTATCACGAAGAAGCATCGGCTTGTGTATGAGATTCATGATACAGAAGTTGTTGTGCTCGTCCTTACTGCATACGGACATTATGATGACAAATAAATGATTCATTAATTGTTTCATACGCACAATTCCTCCATTTTTTCTTTCAACTCTTCCACTTCCTGCCTTTTCACCTTCACCTCTTTATTGATTTTCACCTGCACATCATACTGAGGTTCCCTGCGCATCTTCTTCTGCAAGGCATCCAATTCTGCTTCTGCTTTGGCAATGGCCTTTTTGAGTTGCACAATTTCAGCCATCGCACCAGCTTTGTGCTCCCCTATACCTGACACTTGTGCCACGAAGTTCTCGTAGATACGTGGAAGTGACTGTCCTTGAATGGTTAATGACAGTTCTTCTGTCTTCACCCATAGTGAGGCAAAGGTTTGGGTGATTTTGAACTTCGTATGTGTATTGTCTGCCCATTCCTTGTAGTTGATAAGCAACATGGCGTTGTCCTCATGCACCAACACAAACACAATATGATGAGGCATATTGGCATCAATGAACGAGAATAAGTCAAGCGGACAATCAGGCTGTTTTAGTTGAGCCACAAACACTTCTATCTCTTTCAGGTCTGGTGTGTCAGTTACATTCAGCGTAGATGCCGAGAGTTTATAGAGCCAAGTGATGCTGACCACATCATTCACAAAGCGCACCTTCATGCGAGGATTCACCTCCATGAACTTGTAGAACATCATCTTGGGGACAACCCTACCAACGATGGTGCTCTGTGGATAGCCTAATATGTTACTTGTCTCTTTCACTCTATACTCTTAACTCTTGATCACCAAAAAACAAATGAGTTCGAAATCATCAAGCCCCTTGATGTCACCTTGTAGGGCTGTGGTCTCGCCAAAGGAGAAGAGGCTTTCAAGGTCGCTTTCCTCTTTCTGGGCTACGATTGTTGCCACAGCCTTTTGCAGCAGTTCGCTATAATGCCCCATCTGCTTGCCGTCCTTGGTTTCCTTGTTGAAAGCATGACACAAATCCAAGATAGGTTCTGTACGTCCCTTGCAAGTCAGACGCATGATGTCGAGCAGACGCTTGGGCGAAAGGTGGTTGATGATGGTTTCTCCCTCGTCCGACAGATACACCATATAGAATGGATGCAAAAGATTCAGATGGTGGATATTGACAGCGTTGTTACGATTCTTCAAGATGAAGATGACGCCAGGCTTTGCCACATCCGATGCAGGCACAACGGCACTCATGCCAAAAGGCGTATGCTCAATGTCTGGATGCTCTGGCAGATAGGCCAACAGGTCAAGACGGAACTCGTTCAGTCCCAAATCCATGATGTTGATGCCTGTGTCCATATCTTCGAGGTCAACAACTTCTTCCTGTAATCTCATCAGCTGACTCTTGCGATATTCAAGGTCTGTCTGTTCCTCGTTCGACAGCAGCACATTACCTCCTCCGCCTGCTGTGATGTCCATTCCTGCCATACGAGCCTCTACACGACCTTTCAAGTAGAGGTAGTCATCCAATTCGATGTCTGGCCAATAGTTGACCAACTGAATCACATCGTTCTTCGACCCAATACGATCCACACGTCCAAAACGTTGGATGATGCGCACAGGATTCCAATGGATGTCGTAGTTGATCAAGTAGTCGCAGTCTTGCAGGTTCTGACCCTCAGAGATGCAGTCTGTGGCGATGAGCACATCAATGACCTCTGGTTGCTTTGGGAATAGCTTGTCTTTTTCCTTCGAGATAGGCGAGAAGAGTGTCAGTACACTATTGAAATCGGCTGGCACTCCTTTGATGGTGGAACGGATTCCGTTGCCTGTCACCAGACCCACATGCAATCCTGTTTTTTCTTCTATCAACGTAGCCAAGTTATCGTAAAGATATTCTGCTGTATCGGAGAAGGCTGTGAAAATGAGCACCTTCTTGTTGTCGCCGTTAATGGGATGTGCAAACTTCTCTCGCAAGTTCTCAATAAGCATCTGGAGTTTGCTGTCATGCTCAGGGTTGATGTCCTTGATCATCACTAACAACAGTCCCAAAATCTCTTGGTCTGCCAGCAGGTCACGTTTCCATGAACGGCAGTCCATATCGGCTAAGGACACTTTCGTCTTCTTACCACCAATCAGCACATCTTCTTCGCTTTCATCATCAAGCATGGTGTCAAGGTTTTGCACGTCCAAACGTACATCCTGACGAGTTTCCATAAAGGTGTCAATGGCCTCGATGGTTTCGTCTATCATCTCTTTCATGCGGCTCAGCGTCAAGCGGAATGAATTGACACTCGACTCCAAGCGTTTCAGCAAGTTAATGGCCATCAACTTTTTCAGTCCCTTTTCACGTCCTGACATGCCCAGATGAACTCCTCGCTCATCCGTCTCTATTTCGTACTTGGCACGTTTGGATGGAAGGATATAGTCAGAGGGAGCATAAATGCCAAGGTTGAGGTCATCCAACGAGTTGGCTATCTCCTTGTAGGTGATGGCTTCGTTGAGATCAGTCAGTTTTGGACGTTTGGAGATGGGGCGCAAACGGGTTGGGAACTTGCCAATCTCTGTGGTGTCGTAATACTTCTCAATATGCTTGCGACTACGAGCTATCGTGACAGCATCAAGCACTTGGAAAAAGTCGAACGAGAGCATGTCGAGCAACTTCTCTGTAGTCCGTTCGTTGGGGTCTTCGATTCTTGACCATGCGTTGTACTGAGCTTGTGCTGCACGGAAGATGTCTTCTATGGGACGGTCTGTGTTCAGTTTATCATTAATCAGTTCCTGCTTCCCTTCATAGGCCAACTGCAACTGGTTTTTCAGGTCGTTGAAGCGATTGTTGACAGGTGTAGCTGACAGCATCAGCACCTTTGTTCGCACACCTGCACGAATCACTTGATTCATCAGTCGAAGGTAACGGTTCTCTCGTGGATTCTCATCTTCCTCATCTGTTGTCACCTTACCACCATTGCGGAAGTTGTGACTCTCATCAATCACAATCAAGTCGTAGTTGCCCCAATTCAAGCGTGAAAGGTCAATGCCATTTGATAGGCCCCGCTCACGACTGAGGTCTGTATGGAAGAGCACATCATAACGCAAACGGTCTTTCTCCAACGGGTTGTTCTTGTAGTTGCCTTTGTAGGTGTTCCAGTTCTCATAGAGTTTCTTGGGACACAGCACCAGCACAGACTTGTTGCGATTCTCGTAATACTTGATGACAGAAATGGCTGTGAACGTTTT
>JAFXVU010000012.1 GCA_017534705.1 Bacteroidaceae bacterium | reverse complement strand
CGTGAACATCGGGTCGAAAGCGGTAAGGTCGGTACCACAGACCACAGGCAATGTGATGGCTGACGAACCCATCTCTACCATTTCCTGCCTGATGTTGGGATTGGTGGCACCTGTAATGGCGGCCTGCAATGAGTTGGTGGGAAAAGCGGCCATCAGGGCTTCCGTCTCGGCTGCGGTGATGGGCAACACGGTGCCATGACGAGGCGTGAAGGCTCCGCTTGTAGCGGTATTCTTCTCAAAGGTGAAGTTCACGAGGTCTGGACTCGAGCAGAACTGGTAGTGCCCATTGGAATAGCAGTCGTACATCAGTATCCACGAGTCTTTGTTGATTAACTTGAACACCCCTGCACCCTCCACGGCTTCTCCTGTCTGCTGAAGCGTACTGGAGGGAGCGCTCCACTGCGAACCAGCCTTCTGTCCTGCTTCGGGAGTGAGTCGGCGAGCTGTCACCTGACAGATGCCACCCTGTCCTTCGTTCTTGAAGAAACCATGATAGAGTGAGTCTGTGGGGTTATAGACGATGTCCATGTCAATGGTGGCTGAACCTCTGTCATAGAAGTACTGTGGCTCACCCTCAAGGTCGGTAAAGTCACTATTGGCGTATGCATAATAAACCTTGTCGTAGCTTACCTTTCCGTCATTCGTCAGAATGGAGAAATATACCATGTACTTGCCGGCATCGGCATCCCAGATGGTCTCGGGAGCCCATACGCGGGTGACGTTGGCAAACATGGTACCCTTGAAGCGTGTTGGGAAATGCACGGTAGAGTGACTCCAATGGATAAGGTCGCGAGAGCGCATCAGCACCATACCACGATTACTGGTCCAGCCTTCAGCACTGCGCATATCGGTGTTCACCATATAGAACCAACCATCCTCGCCCCTGAGGATGTGTGGGTCGCGGACGCCTTTCTTCAAGGCGATGCTGTCGGCTGCAATCACCCTGGTACCATTGTTCAGCGGTGTGTAGTTGTAGCCATCGACCGACAGTGCATAGTAGATGTTCTCGTCCCAGTTAGAAGGGAAATAGACGAATAGATAGTTAGTATAAGGCTCGTCCTGGTGCAGATAGACGTCGAAGTCCTTGGTTGTCCGACTATCTCCACGAGCGATGTGGGCTGTCAGCACAACATGTTTCATCTCGCCTTGACCGTAGCGTACGATATGGCCTGTCGGTGTCAGATAGGTGCTGTCGCTGGTAGTCCATGCCACCACACAACCATCTTCAACCGTCGAGGGCAGGTAGAGGTCGGTGTAGAGGTTGTGTAGATTGCCGTTCAAGGTCAGCCGCTCGGTGGCATACTGTGTAGATTCTTCGTCAGTCATCAATGGCAAGACACCCACTTCGAACTGGCGCACCACCTTCAAGCCCCGCTCAGTGGTCATGGTGGCTGTCAATGTAGCAGTAGCCTTGTCTTGGCCCACTGGCGGGCGAGTGATATGTCCTTTGGCTGTGATGACGGATGCGTCGCTTGTCGTCCAGCGAATGGTGACATCCCCTTCATAGTGTGTAGGTAAACTGATGTCGTGGGTCAGCGCACTTACGTCACCTATGGTGAAACCTTGCAACAGGTATGCCAGTTGTTGGTCTTCTATAATCTTTTTTAGTTCTTCACCAGCGGCAACCAACTGGTTGATACTGTCAGCAGGCAAAGCATAGTTGTAGAGGCGTACATTATGGTACTGCGCTCCTTTCAAGTAGGCGTCACCAGAGTAACAGCTGCGTCCCAGATAATTATGTGTCAACCCATCCAAATCGGTGGGCTTCAGTGTAATGGTACTCTCCTTAGCGAGAACTCCATCGATGTATATCTGTCCTTTGTCTCCGTTCTGGCAGTAGATGAAGTTCACCCACTGGCCTTTAGACAGCTGTTTGCCGACATTCACACCTTGCTCATTCCTATACGAAGTCTGCGTGATGGCCATGCGGGTGTCCTTGGCGTTGGCAAAGAGATAACCATCGGATGACGACTTAGCGAAGCACCAGATGAAATTGCCGTTGCCCGATATATCAGTCGAAGAAGGCACGAAGACATCCATGGCTATGGTATAGTCATCGAATGCCTGCACCCAAGCGCCAACCTCTGAGCCGAAATCAAAATAGCCATTATCGCTACCAAGGTCGAGGATTGGAATGCCTTCAAGAGTTTTTAGCTGTGCGCCATTCTTGAGGCTACCGGTGTACAGACCCTGAGTATCTTTAGTGGAAGAAAAATCGAAACACACCACTGCACCATCCTGAGCGCATGATGGGATTGCCATAGAAAAAGCAATAAGTATAGGGAATAATCGGTTCATCATAAATAGAGATAAAGTTATTCTTAAGAAAAAGGATTTAACATGACACAATGGCCATTTGAAAATTTGATTACAAAGTTAAGTGTTTTCAACAATATAACCAATAAAATACGACATTTGTTTTAAGGGTACCAAGAAGTTCGTCATAAAAAACATTGCAACTTTCCTGTCTTTGCAAAAAGAGGATTGACTGAAAAAAAGAAGATAATATTTTGTTTTTATCCACAATTGTTGTAATTTTGCATCGGATAAAAGGCGTAGAGACGTCAGAAAAGACATACATAATATAAGAATAAGCCGGGTAAGGATCGATTGGGATACTCATCAAATTATAAAGAACAACCGGGAATGCTTCGTTCATCAATGGCGGGCCACGCCCTTACGGGTAACCTTCGTGTCGGTGGATTACAAAGAGGTTCGGGCGCTCAAATCATTTCATCTCGGAGTTTCATCACATCTCCTCCCGGCTTTTCCTTTTTTATGTTTTCTCTGCAAGTCTCAAATGTTGTTAATCAATGACATTCTGAACCTTAAGTCCAACAAGGAAAGTTGCCGGAGTGGTCGATCGGGCCGCACTCGAAATGCGGTGAACGGGTAACTGTTCCGGGGGTTCGAATCCCTCACTTTCCGCAAAGAAAAAACTGGCTTGATTTAAGCCAGTTTTTTTCATTCAGAGGCTGACATCACCAAACAAGTTTGGTTTTGCCAGCCTCTGAATGAAAAAACACGCGTGAAGGGGAAAACAGTGTCGGGTG
>JAFXVU010000011.1 GCA_017534705.1 Bacteroidaceae bacterium | reverse complement strand
GGTGAGGTCTATAAGTTCACAGAATGGCCAGTGAGCGCAGCCGACGAGGTGTTCCACTACATCAAAGTAGAGGCAGAGCGTGGTAATTCGGTGAACAACGCCACCGACTACACCAACAAATGTGAGGTTCGCAACAGGACAGGCTTCTTAGGCTTTGGCTTGTCGGAGAACGGTTTTGCCGATGCAGTTCCCACTTCATCGTCCGTGAACCCTGAGATTGGTTTCAATATTCCGAACACGCTCTCAGGCACCTACGATATCTACGCCGTAATGCCCAGCAGTTGGTTCAAGAACCTGAGTGACGCCGACATGCGTCCTTACCAGTTCCGTGCGCAATTGTTCGAGATGGACAGCAAGGGTCAGATGCCGACCTCGGCCACCGTTCGCCTTGCCGACAACGCCACGTTGAGCAATAACCCGGAAAACATGGTTGATACCGTGTTCATTGACACCTACACCTTCCAGAACTGCTACCTGAACCAGGAGGGTAATGGCGTGATCTTGAAACTTGTGTCGTACATCACCTCTTCCAAGACGCGTGACTTCTCGCGCGAGATGTTGATCGACTGCATTCTTCTCATACCACATAAAGACGAATAAATCTCTGACACAATGAAAAAATATCATTCCTATATCACCAGAAACATGCAGCGCATATTCCAATGTGGATTAGCCGCATTAGTTTTCTTCTCCGCCCTTCCAGCCTTTGCGCAGGACGAGGCAGAAACTACTGAAGAAGAGGAGGTTGTGGTGACGCCAGTCCGTAGGACTGTTCCTGTCAAGAAGTACGAGATGGTAGAGATCAAGGGTAAGGTGACCGACGCCGCCACAAAAGCTCCCTTAGCCGGTGCCCAGATACGTGCTTACAACAACAATCTCTATACAGCCATGTCCGACGAGGATGGCACATTCACCATCAGTGTTCCTGTATTCGTGACTTCGTTGTCGACAGTACTTGATGGTTACGACATGATTCAGACCCCTATCAACGGTCGCAGTTCAGGTCTTGAGATTGAACTCTACTCCAGCAAGTACAGTGACATCTACAAAGCCAAGACCTCTCCTGTGCAGTATTCCGGCACCAAGGATTTTGAACAGAGTACCGCTATCAGTGTTGACCAAGAGGTAGCGAACCGTCTGACGTCGCAGGTTCGCAGCATCTCCCGCTCCGCCATCCCAGGCATGGGTGTGAGCATGTTCATCAACGGATTCAATTCTCTCAACGCCAACTCCCAGCCTCTGATTGTGCTGGATGGTGTGGTGCTTGACATGATGTACAGTCGTGAGATGCTCCACCAAGGTTACTACGACAACGCCTTGGCCAGCATCAGTATGGACGACATTGAGAGTGTTCAGGTGCTGAAGAACGGTACTGCCATCTATGGAGCCAAGGGTGCCAACGGTGTGATTCTGATTAACACCAAGCGCAACACCTCAATGGCCACTCGTATTGACGCCAACATCTCCGTTGGTGTGGAGTTTCTTCCCCGCCTTGTTGATGTAATGGACGCCAAGCAGTATCGTGCTTACGCTTCCGACCTGTTGGGTACGACGAGTACGAAGTTGACGGATATCAAATTCCTCTCCAACGACCCCGACTATTATTATTACAACATGTACCACAACAATACCGACTGGAGCAAGGAGGTGTATGACGAGGCATTGACTCAGAACTACGGCATCCATATCCAGGGTGGTGATGAAGTGGCCAACTACAACTTGTCGGTGGGCTATGTGATGGCCAACAGTACGTTGAAGAAGAACGACTACGACCGTTTCAATATCCGTTTCAACACTGATATCCTTCTTAACAAGTGGTTCTCCACTCGTTTCGACGCCTCATTCTCGAATATCAACCGCAACCTTCGTGATGACGGCTTCCCCGCAGATTACGCCAGTCAGGCTGTGACATCTCTTTCTTATCTGGCTATGGCCAAGTCTCCATTCTTGAGCCCATACGCATTCTCGACCGATGGTAAGGTTTCGGACTTCATTGCCGATGCCGATGACTATTTGGATGAGATAGTAGGCACTTCTGCCAGTCTTGCCAACCCCAAGGCCTTGCTGGTGAATGGTGAAGCCAAGAACAAGAATGATATGAGCAACAGTATGATTAACATCGCTGTTTCTCCCAAGTGGCAGCCTACCCGCAACTTCTCTCTGACCGAGCGTTTCAGCTACACGATGAACAATTTCAACGAGTCATTGTTCCTTCCAATGAACGGTATGCCTCGCTACACCGTGCAAGACAATGGTCAGGTAGAGAACGGAAAGCAGACGCTTTATACCAAGCACAACGCAGTCTTCAGCGACACTCGCGCAGACTGGGCCATTGACCTTGGCGCCCATCGTCTGGACGTGTTCGGTGGCATCCGCTTCATGAACGACACCTACACAGAGACGGGTCTTTTGGCCAACAACACTCCTAACGACAAGAGACCTAACAACGCTTCTGACTATCGTGAGACAAAAGGTGTTGACGACGAATGGAACTCCTTGACCTATTACGCCAATGTGGATTACAATTTCCGCGAGACCTATTATGTCCAGGCAGCTTTGGCTATGGAGACATCCTCTCGATTCGGTAAGGATACCAAGGCGGGCATGAAGATGTTCGGTACCCCTTGGGGCGTCTTCCCCTCGGTGAATGTCGCTTGGGTGGCAACCAACGAGAATTGGTTCCGTCCCTCGAAGTTCCTTAACATGCTTAAGGTTAACGGCGGTTTTGAAATCAATGGTAATGATGGTATTGACCCCAACGCCACTTACACTTATTTCAGCAGCACCCGTTTGATTTACAACACCTCGGGTTTGATGCTTGGCAATATCGGTAACACCAAACTTCGTTGGGAGAAGACCACCCGCTTCAATGTAGGTCTTGACATGAACCTGCTGAACAACCGTGTGAACCTCATGTTCAACTACTTCTTCTCGAAGACCAACAACCTGTTGACCCTCAGCTCACTCTCCTATGTGTCAGGTATGACCCAGTTCTGGACCAATGACGGTGCAATGAAGAACAATGGCTTCGACCTTGGTGTTAGTGGCAAAGTGGTGAACCTTAACAACTTCAAGTTTGAGTTGGGTGCTACCATGGGTCATTACAAGAACGAAATCACCGCTCTTCCTGATGGTCAGAACGAGATAAAGACCAATATCTACAATGGTACTATCCTGACCAAGGTCGGTCAGCCCGCAGGAGTGTTCTTTGGTTACAAGACCAATGGCGTTTACTCCACAAGTGGCGAGGCAACCGCCGCAGGTTTGGGTGTTGAGGACGAGACAGGTGCCATTATTCCATTTGGTGCTGGTGACATGAAGTTTGCAGATTTGTATGGCGACAAAAAGATCAATGAGAAAGACATGACCATCATCGGCGATCCCAATCCAGACGTCTTCGGTAGGATTTTCGCCAACTTCTTCATTGGCAAGCACTGGACAGTGAACATCAACATGAACTATTGCCTTGGCAACGATGTGTACAACTTCCAGCGTTCCGTATTGGAGAACGGTGGCATGTTCCTCAACCAGACCACCAACCTGACCAACCGTTGGATGGCCGAAGGCCAGATTACCGACGTTCCGCGCGCCACCTTTGGTGACCCAATGGGCAACAGCCGTTTCTCCGACCGTTGGATAGAGGATGGTTCCTTCCTGAAACTGAAGAACGTGACAGTAAGTTACAATATCCCCTTGCGTAGTGAGTTCATCCAGGGCTTGACAGTATGGGCAGCCGGCAACAACCTGCTGACATTCACGAAGTACCTTGGCAACGACCCCGAGGTTAGTGCTGGCAACGGTGTGCTCTATCAGGGCATTGACCGTGGCAACCTTCCTTTCGGCCGTAGTTTCACTCTCGGTGTGAAGATCAACCTTTAATACTGATTACAACGATGAAAACGAAATCACTTATATTATCAGGATTGCTCCTTGCTACCATCGGGCTTTCCACCACATCCTGTGAAGACATGTTCACCAAGGAGTCTGATCTCAACACGACAGAACTTGCTCCCGAGGACTCCATCTACCGTGTCATGGGCATCGTGAAGCAGATGCAGAAACTGGTTGACCGCACCATTCTCCTTGGCGAGGCGCGTGCAGACCTTGTGGATATCACTTCCGCCACTACGACAACTCTTCAAGATGTCGCTGCCAACACCATAGGCAAAGACAACAGTTACAACAACGTGGCAGACTACTACGCCGTAATCAATTCCTGCAACATCTACATAGAGAATGTGGATACTGCTTACCGTGTACACAACAAGCAGTTCTTCATCAAGGAGTTTGCCGCAGTGAAGGCCTTCCGTGCGTGGACCTACCTCCAGCTGGTTCTCAACTACGGGAATGTACCTTTTGTGACTCAAGGCGTGCTTTCAGCAGCTGACGCGGCAGACATTGCCGCCCAAACCACGAACAGGGCAGACTTGCAGGCCATTTGCGATTACTTTATCGAAGACCTTACTCCGCTGATTAATCAGGAGCTGCCTCCTTATTCCAGTCAAATGGGTGGACATAACCCTATCAAGTTCTTCATTCCTATCCGCTTGATTTTAGGAGACCTTTACCTTTGGCGTGGTTCTCTCAACAACAACGAGAGCGATTTCCTGAATGCTGCTGTATGTTATCATGACTATCTTGACTATAGCGGCAAGTATATCCCAACCAAGTTGGATGCAAGAGTAAGATGGGATAACAGCCAGTTCAAAGGAAATCCAAGTGGACGTTATGCAGAGCAGTTCACCAGCAATTCTGACGAGATTATTACACTGATTCCTCTCGACACCTTGACTACAGGTACAGAGAAAGATGTGTATGATGCCAACGTGAGTGAACTTGGCGGTATCTTCTGCTCATTATACAAGAACAACTACAAGGTTCAGTTGACAGCCTCCCCACGTCTGAAGGAAATCTCCAAGAATCAGGCATATTGCTATTATGTGGCTTCAGATATCGCCTCTTTGCGCGACACCGTTTATTCTTTTGACGCAGCTTTTGAGGACGAGTTGCTTGAAGGCGACCTTCGTCTGCAGAGTGTCTTCAATGTGAAGACTGTTCTTGATAAGTATCATGCAGAGTACAGTACGGAGCGTCAGGCCATTGAGAAGTTTGGCAAGAACAACCGCGGTGCCACCAATGACAAGCGCATCGAGTTCGTTCCCCTTTACCGTGTGGGCATGGTTTACCTCCGTCTTGCCGAGGCGCTCAACCGCGCTGGCTTCCCAGAGACCGCTTTCGGTATCCTCAAATATGGTATCTCTTCAACGACCATGTCCAACCACGTTTCTTCGGGCGAGGTTGACCGTCTGAGAGAGGTAGCCACTCAGTTTGATGGTAACCTGGCCTCTTGGAACCCATATCAGTTCATCACTTTCGACGGTGCAGGCGAGCAGAACCAGATTGGTATCCATAGCCGTGGTTGTGGCGACAGCGAGTACAATGCTTTTTATGTGCTTCCAAGCGACCAGGAAATCGACGCCCAGTTGGACGCCTACGCTCTTGACTCCACTTCTACAGCCGCTGACACCTTGGCATACGACTCCGCTTACGCTTCCGTTCAGGAGCAGCAGCGCGTTGCCCGCATTCCGATAGTTGAGGAGATGATTCTTGATGAGCAGGCTCTTGAGGGCATGTTCGAGGGTTATCGTTTCTACGACTTGATGCGTGTGGCTCTCCGCCGCAACGACCCGAGCTTCCTGGCCACTAAGGTAGCCCAGCGCAAGGGTGAGGAAGAGGAGGATGCCGGCTTGAAGTCGAGACTCTCGACCCAGGCCAACTGGTATCTGCCGTTGCCGTAGGATTCTAAGGTTCTTAAGGTCTTCAAGGACTCTAAAGACTAAAACAATGCTTGCTTAAGCAAGTGAGCGAATAATGAAGAAACCGCATTCCAATTGCTGGAATGCGGTTTCTTTTTTCCTTTTTCCGTCTTGTTGGCGCAAACGGCAGGTGGAAATGAAAAAAAATAGTAAAAAAACATTGTTATTTGTGGGATTTTGTTTATTTTTGTGGAATAATAGGGTGACAAAGATAAAAACCATTATAATTATTATTATTCACTAACAAATAAAAAAAGAACGAACATCAAAATCAACCAAAAGAAGAGAATGTAAGAGACACCACCCTGATGGTCTTACCCCTAAGACGGGAAGAATTAATCGGTTAGCATCAGGGACAGCCTTTTATCTAACAATCAAACACTCGCGCCAACTAACCGACCGACGCGAAACATAACTAAAACTACTATATGAAAAAGACTTATCTTTTATTAGCTGCTCTGCTCATGCTTCTGCCTTCAGCACTTCGTGCCCAGACAGACATGACAAGCAAAATCCAGAACGCTGACCTCTCTTCCAACG
>JAFXVU010000123.1 GCA_017534705.1 Bacteroidaceae bacterium | reverse complement strand
TTTAGCAAATTTACACATATTCCATCAAATACCAAGAAAAAGACGGCAAAAAAGTATCCTCAATACTATCCTCATGCCCCAATTAGAGCAGCCGATCTCGGATGCTCTCCTATTTTTCCCTCTTAGAGCAGCCGATCTCGGATGCTCTCCTATTTGCTCTTCATTTTGCCTCAATTAGAGCAGCCAATCTCGGATGCTCTCCTATTTGCTCTTTTCTTTTGCCTCAATTAGAGCAGCCGATCTCGGATGCTCTCCTATTTTTCCCTCTTAGAGCAGCCGAGCTCGGTTGCTCTCCTATTTTTCCCTCTTAGAGCAGCCGATCTCGGATGCTCTCCTATTTTTCCCTCTTAGAGCGGCCGATATCGGATGCTCTCCTATTTTTCCCTAATTATAGCAGCCAATCTCGGATGCTCTCCTATTTGCTCTTCATTTTGCCCCTCTAAGAGCAGCAGATCTCGGATGCTCTTCTATTTTGCCCCTATCAAGCAGCCGTTCTCGGTTGCTCTTCTCTTATATTATTTCATCTTATTTTTGAAAAAACAACGCAGAGTCCATATAAAAAAGTTCCCAGAGGATCCACCTGTTATATAATCGCCAGATGAAATCCCCCAGGAACATAAATCAGAATGCGTTAAGGTCTATTCGCGACCTTCCCAAAAGTCTTCCTCCCAATCGGTATTGTAATCTCCACGGTCAGGGGCAGAAAGGTACAAATAATAATTGGAACCCAAAACATTTCGGGCGGAAACTCAAGATTTTTTAATGTTACCGCCCGAGATAATAATCCAAAGTATGATATTTATATTGCTTTAGTCATCTTTCGCCTCTTCGAATAATTGATTGCTATCCAATGTCATGTACTCATGGCGCCCTTTAGCATGAATAAAAATTCCAATCCTGCATACCCCTCCATTTTAACATTTACTAAGAAACATTTAACTGACCCTTTTTTACCCTTCTCTTCTCTGTTCCCTGTTGTTCCCAGTTGTTCCGTCGCGTCCGCGGCGGCTCTCCCCTATCCCGCCAGGGATATCCTGTTGTTTAATGTTGTGAATAGTTGTTTCCAAAATAAACTAACAGTTAAAACCTAAAGGCTTAATTCTTAATTCTTAACTCTTAACTCAATTATTCGTCATAATCGTAGGTCACTTTCTCAATGTTGATGAACATCTGACGAATTCTCTCCGCATCATACTCTGCCTTCTCACGTACATCAACATAGAGGGGGTCGAGTTTCGAACCATTTTGGATTTCCTTGTAAGTCTGCTGACCATTGGCTCTGCTCTTGATGACAGTATGTATCATCCTGCCTCTATCAAAATAGAACCTGAACTCGTATTCTTTCTGTTCACCCTCACCATCGGGCGACCAATAAGGATTGTGAATATAAGCGAATGCCAACTCGCCACTCGCATCGTAAAGATACTCCTCATAGTACTGGAGAGCGGCGAAATTGTATTTCCTTGTGGCGAAGTTGAGGTAATGCGAGGGATAAATCTTGTCTTCCTCCCGCTCAAACCAGTACATGAAAATATCATCTTGATGACCGCCTGTACCGGGCATCATCTGCTGACCCTTCAAATGATAATAATCAGCATAATCCGCACCATCATTGGGATTCGTCCCCTTATGGGTCTCTATGTACTCTTTAGCCGACGCGTATCGCTGGCGGATGTCTTGCATTTTGTCCTGTGCATAGGCGATATGTACAGATGCCACAAAACAGAACAAGAAAATAATAGTCTTTCTCATAATGCTCATATTGTTTATTGATTTACTCTGACGCTTAAGTATATGACTAAAGTTTCGGAAGTTATAAAAAGGAGTTAAATCGGGAGTTAAGCCAGTTTGCTGGCTGGAAATTAAGCACTTTCGTGCTGGACGATACTACTGCAAATCAATGCTATTGTCCTGTGCGTAGCGCATAACTCCCATGAGCGTAGCGAGTTTACTTCCATTTTTACTTCCATTTTTACTTCCGATAGTTAAGTATATGACATTCTATGTCGGTTAGCACTCTGCAAAGTAAACAATTCTTGACGATAACACCAAATGAAAGAGAAAAAAAAACTTTTCTTTGGGTATTCACGCATTTATTCGTAACTTTGCACTGAAATTAGGGGAGGTGACTTTATACCCCAAATTAGTGTAAGCGTTTTTTAAGGTAAGGATAAAAACGAATATGAAAGAAGACATATATTACGAAATGCCGCAAGGCAAACGTGAAAGCGTGATTTCGTTGATAGCCGATTACCAAGGCAATGAAGAGGAATTTTCCGATGTACAGATAGATGATGAAGAGATGATGCCGGTCCTGCCGCTCCGAAGCATGACCTTGTTCCCAGGTGTCATCATGCCTATCGCTGTGGGAAGGGAGATGTCGCTTCGTCTCATCAATGACGCCTACTCCAAGAACATGATTGTAGGCGTTTTCAGCCAAATCATCGACTCGGTGGAAAGCCCTACTTTTAACGACCTCAACAAACTTGGTGTCGCTGCACGAGTATTACGCACACTTGAACTACCTGATGGCAACCACACTGCCATCATTCAAGGTCTCACACGTATCGAACTCATGAGCATCGACCATGAATACCCCTATCTGCAAGGCAAAGTGGAAAAACGACCTGAACAGATTCCCGACAAGAACGACCATGAGTTCAAGGCCGTGGTCGATTCATGCAAGGAAATGGCCGATAAGTTCGTCAAGTCGCATAATGGGTCGCTTGTAGAATCAACCTTTGAACTCAAAAACACCAACAACAGGGTGTTTCTCGTCAACTTCATCAGTTCCTCACTGCCCATCAAGAACTCGGAGCGATTTACACTGCTTAGTATCGACAACCTCACAGAACGAGCCTACAAACTCTTGAGCATCCTCAATCGTGAGTTCCAGTTCGCCATGCTCAAGGCCAACATTCAGATGCGCACTCGGGAGGACATCGACAAGCAGCAACGTGACTATTTCCTCCAGCAGGAAATGCGTAACATACAAGAGGAACTTGGAAATGGATACGACCCAGACATCGAGGAACTCAACAACCGCAGACTGGCCAAGGATTGGTCGGAAGAGGTGGACTTGCTCTTCGTCAAGGAACTGAACAAACTGGAACGACTCAACCCGCAAGGACCTGACTACAGCGTGCAGTACAACTACCTTGACACACTCCTCAACATTCCCTGGAACGAATACACCAAGGACAACCTCAACATCAATAACGCCGAGCGTGTGCTCAACCGCGACCACTACGGCATGGAGAAAGTGAAGGAAAGAATCCTCGAGTACCTTGCCGTACTGAAAAAACGTGGCGACCTCAAGAGCCCCATCATCTGCCTCTACGGCCCTCCAGGTGTGGGCAAGACATCATTGGGCAAGAGCATCGCGACGGCCATGAAACGCAAGTATGTGCGTGTGTCGCTGGGTGGTCTTCACGACGAGGCTGAGATTCGTGGACACAGGAAAACTTACGTAGGCGCGATGCCCGGACGCATCATCAAGGGCATTATAAAGGCTGGCAGCTCGAACCCTGTGTTCATACTCGATGAAATCGACAAGGTCTCTCAGGCCAACTTCAACGGTGACCCCTCGTCTGCCTTGCTTGAAGTGCTCGACCCTGAGCAGAACAATGCCTTCCACGACAATTACATCGACGTCGACTACGACCTCTCCAAGGTGATGTTCATCGCCACAGCCAACAACATCAGCGCTATCCCTACTCCACTGCTCGACCGTATGGAACTGATTGAGGTCAGCGGCTACCTTACCGAGGAAAAGATTGAGATAGCCAAGCGACACCTCATCCCAAAGGAACTGGAGAATGTGGGTATGCAGAAGAAAGAAGTGAAGTTCAGCAAATATGCTATCGAGGAACTGATTGAACATTATACTCGTGAGTCTGGTGTACGTGAGCTGGACAAGAAAATCAACAAGATACTGCGGAAGATAGCACTCCAGCAGGAAAAAGATTATGTGTTAACTCCTATCGTAAGTCTCGATGCCAAAGACATCGAAACTTACCTCGGCCCTGCTGAGTTCAACCGCGACAAATACCAAGGCAACAAATACGCTGGGGTGGTGACCGGACTGGCTTGGACAAGCGTTGGAGGAGAGATACTCTTCATCGAGACCAGCCTGAGCAAGGGCAAACAAGGTAAGCTCACACTGACGGGTAACCTCGGTGACGTGATGAAAGAATCGGCCGTCTTGGCACTGGAATACATCAAGGCACACGCTGATAAATACGGCATTGACAACCGAGTGTTCGACAACTGGAACATACATATCCATGTACCAGAGGGTGCCGTGCCCAAGGACGGCCCTTCTGCAGGTATCACTATCGCCACCTCCATTGCTTCGGCATTGACTCAACGACGGGTGCGTAACAATGTCGCCATGACCGGCGAAATCACTCTCAGAGGGAAAGTGCTGCCCGTAGGTGGCATCAAGGAGAAGATTCTCGCCGCAAAACGTGCCGGCATCACCGACATCGTCATCTCCAACGAAAACGAGAAGGATATACGACAGATTCCTGAAAAGTATGTGGAAGGACTGACTTTCCACTACGTGGAGAACGTCAACGAGGTGCTTGCTTTCGCTCTGCTCAACGAAAAAGTGGAGAACCCTATCGACCTCTCCGTTAAGGAAGAAGAGAAGAAGGAAAAATAGTCAACTTGTTCTGCTTTTCTCACAATGCAATTCAACCTACAGCACACAGATTCAGGCAGCAAGGCTCGCGCTGGCATTATCAACACCGACCATGGGCAAATCCTAACACCCATATTCATGCCGGTGGGAACTGCCGGCACCGTTAAGTGTGTTCACCAACGCGAACTGAAGAACGACATCAAGGCGCAGATAATCCTCGGCAACACCTACCACCTCTACCTCAGACCTGGACTGGAGATTCTCAAAAGCGCTGGCGGCTTGCACCAATTCAATGGCTTTAACCTCCCCATGCTCACCGATAGTGGAGGTTTCCAGGTGTTCTCTCTTGCTGGCATCAGAAAAATCAGCGCTGAGGGCGTGGAGTTTCGTTCACATATCGATGGCTCCAAACATTTCTTCTCGCCTGAACGTGTAATGGATATACAGCGCATCATTGGTGCCGACATTATTATGGCTTTCGACGAATGCACACCAGGCACCGCTGACTATCAATACGCCAAGAAGTCACTGCAGCTCACCGAGGATTGGCTCGACCGATGCATCAGTCGTTTCAACAGCACTGAACCTCTTTACGGTTATCAACAGACGCTTTTCCCAATTGTACAAGGCTGTACCTACAAAGACTTGCGCCAACATGCTGCGGAGAACGTGGCCAAAAAGAACGCAGATGGCTATGCCATTGGCGGTTTGGCTGTTGGCGAACCTACTGATGTGATGTATGAGATGATTGAGGTGGTCAACGCCATCTTGCCCACCGACCGCCCTCGCTACCTGATGGGCGTAGGCACTCCTGCTAACATCCTCGAGGCCATAGAACGTGGCGTCGACATGTTCGACTGCGTCATGCCAACACGCAATGCGCGCAATGCCATGCTTTTCACAAAGCACGGCATCATGAACATGAGAAACAAGAAATGGGAGAACGATTTCACACCCATCGACATTGAAGGTGATGCCTACGTTGATTTTGACTACACCAAAGCCTACCTACACCATCTCTTCAAGGCAAAGGAATACCTCGCCTTGCAAATCGCATCTGTCCACAACCTCGCCTTCTACTTATGGCTGGTTGGAGAGGCAAGAAAGCACATCCTCGACGACACTTTCACCAAATGGAAAGAACAGACGCTGAAAGCGGTTACGACTAGGCTGTAAAACATGATGTGGCTTTAATCGTTGTATTAATAATGATTGAATAATCAATATTTTATAAATATTTGTTTAAGTAAAAGTTTAAGTAAATTTCTGATTCCCTGACTGTGGACATCGACAACAAGGACATAGAAGAAGCAACAGCTGAAAACGCCGAAGACAAGAACAGCGCATCAGATTCCGAAACTATAGAAACTATGGAGACTATAGAAACTATGGAATCTACACCCGCCTCTAATGACTCAGCTAAGCCAACAACTCCGTTCAAGGAACGGTTTGCTGACTGGTGGGCACTGCATAAGCCCATCTCCAGGCTCGACCGCTATATCATTATCAAATTCCTCGGCACCTATTTCTTCTCCATCGCACTGATCATGTCCATATCAGTCGTCTTCGACTTCAACGAGAACATCGACAAGTTCCTGGCCAAGAACGCACCATGGAAGGCCATTTGGCTCGACTACTACCTCAACTTCATACCCTACTACTCCAACCTCTTCAGCCAGTTGTTTGTGTTCATCGCCGTGATTTTCTTCACGACAAAACTGGCCGACAACTCCGAAATCATCGCCATGATGTCAACAGGTATGAGTTTCAAGAGGTTGATGAAGCCCTACATGATTTCGGCTGCCGTGATTGCGCTTCTTACCTTCGTGTTAGGAGCATACGTCATCCCGAAAGGCAACGTGAAACGCGTGAAGTTTGAGAACACCTACAAGCGAAGACGTGTCACGACCTACGCAACCAATGTGCAGCTGGAGGTGGATACGGGTGTTGTGGCCTTGATTCAACGCTACGAGGACCGTAACAAGATGGGATACTCCTTCGAACTCGATAAGTTCAGAAACAAGGTGCTAATCTCACAACTTAAGGCATCCACCATACAGTACGACACACTCTCGGAAACCCCATATCATTGGATTCTCCGCAACTACACCATACGTAACTTTGGCGGTATGCGTGAGACAATCACACGAGGTGCCCAAACCGATTCCATCATCAAGATGGAACCCTCCGATTTCCTCATCACCAAAGGTCAGCAGGAAACCATGACTTCACCAGAGTTGAGGGAATATATCGAGAAGCAGAAACAACGAGGCTTCGCCGACATCAACGCTTTCGAAGTGGAGTATTACAAACGAGGCGCATCGTCTTTCGCCGCTTTTATCCTTACCACCATAGGATTGTCGCTATCAGCCAAACGACGCAAGAACGGTATGGGTATCGCACTGGGCACAGGACTGACACTGACGTTCGCCTACATCCTTTTCCAAACCATCTCGGCATCATTCGCCATCAACTCCAATGTGCCTCCACTACTGGCGGTTTGGATTCCAAACATTGTATATATCATTATCGCCTTCTTCTTCTACAGAAACGCTCCTAAATAATGTTGCTATCGCATGAATGGAATGGAAAGGAAGACGCATTAACACACAGAAACAAAAAACATTATGAATTTCACCGAACTGCCATTAGCCGATGAGGTGCTCGACGCACTCGACGCCATGCGCTTCACCACTTGCACACCCATACAGGAACAATCCATCCCGCCTATCATGGAGGGACGTGACCTTTTGGGGGTAGCACAGACAGGTACGGGCAAAACTGCGGCATATCTGCTACCAATACTGAGCAAACTTAACTCAGGCGAATACCCGCAGAACCATATCAATTGCCTCATCATGTGTCCTACACGGGAATTAGCTCAGCAAATCGACCAACAGGTTGAGGCTTTCTCTTACTATATGCCGGTGTCGGGAGTAGCTGTGTATGGCGGCAACGACGGAATTCGTTACGAACAGGAGAAAAACGGACTCAGACTCGGTGCGGACATCGTGACTGCCACACCAGGACGACTGCTCTCACACATCGCCACCGGTAATGTCGACCTCTCGCAACTGAGTTTTTTTGTGCTTGACGAGGCCGACCGCATGCTCGACATGGGTTTCTATGATGACATCATCAAGATTGTGGCACAACTGCCCGAAAAACGACAGACTATCCTTTTCTCCGCTACCATGCCGCAGAACATACAAACCCTGGCAAAAAACATCCTCCACGACCCTGTGGAAATCAAGATTGCCGTGGCTAAACCCGTGGAGAAAATCCACCAGATGGCGTACGTCTGCTATGAACCGATGAAAGACAAAATCCTCATTGACTTGCTCACCAAAGAGCAAATGGACCGTGTGATTCTCTTTGTATCGTCGAAGCTGAAAGTGAAAGAAATCACACGTATGCTGAAAATGAGGAAGATGGATGCTGAGTGCATGCACTCTGACCTAACTCAGGCTGAGCGTGACGAGATTATGCTCCGATTCAAGAACCGACATATCTCCATCCTTGTCGCCACAGACATTGTGGCACGAGGTATCGACATCGACGACATACAGACCGTTATCAACTACGACGTACCACA
>JAFXVU010000122.1 GCA_017534705.1 Bacteroidaceae bacterium | reverse complement strand
AGTTGCATGGTGTATTCACCACCTTCCTTGGAATAGACATTGCGCCACTGGAGGTCGTTGTTGGCCTTGCGACCCAGCCATCCGGCCACCATACCACCACTGGCCGAACCATTGCTCTCGTAGATGGCAGTCTCCTCAGAGGCATTGTTCCTGATTTCCTGATACTGGCTCAGGTAGGCGCATTCGCCTTCATAAAGCGTCCGCTCGTAGCGTTCCTCAGCTTCCAGCTTGTAGATGCGTGTGCCATGGGCGGGAACAGTGGCAGTCAGTTCTTCTGTCATGGTGCCGAGGTCGGTATGCTCATACAGGTCGCGGACCTTCACCTCGCCACCAAGTTCAAGGTCTTTGAACGATATTGACATGTTCTTCTCGGAATCAGAGGGGTTGTAGAGAGCGACTGCGCGGGTCAGTCCATGCAGTTCAAGGATGTCCTTCACTAAAACATAGGTGTCGTTTTTGTGTTGAACGACGTAAGCCTGTAAGGCCAGAGGGTCTTGGTTGAGGGCAATCAACTCCTCGTTCTTGAGCAATGCCTTGGGGGTGGGTTTGATGGTCTGCATGTTGCAGCCGATGAGCAGTGGGCTCGACATGATGCACCACATGCCGAAATGGGTCTTGTCTTCCTCCACCGACAGCGTACGTCCCACTTCCAGCATGTCCATGTCGTTATAGTGACCTTCGCTGCAGTAGGCGGAGAGATACAGGTTCTGTCCGATGATGTCCTTGATAGACCCCCAACTGCTGTTGATGTCAGGTGAGATACGCCACGATGTGGCCACATCGTGTACCCATGTGCCGGGGTAGTTCCAGCGGCACACGTTCAGACGCAGGTCGGTGCGACCAGTCTTGACCATGGCATTGTGGATGGCAGTATAGCGTTCCTTCTCGTCGAGCGACAGACGGTAGCTGTTCTGAGGCGCGTCGCCACCGCAGAAATCCACCTTGATAAAGTCGAAGCCACACTCGTTAAAGTAGAACTCAGCGTCGCGCTCGTCGTAGTTGTACATACCCACATCCACACTCAGCACGTCGCCGTTGTAGTAGTTGCCACAGGTGTTGGCACCTGCGTCGCTGTAGATACCCGCCTTCAGACCCAGTCTGTGGATGTAATCCGCTACAATCTTCAGGCCGTTGGGGAAGCGCTGGGGATGAATCAGCAACTCGCCTGTTTGCTTGTTTCGGCCGCCGAAGAAGCCATCGTCGATGTTCACATAAGTATAACCAACTTTACTGAATCCTTGTGAAACCATCGCTCTGGCTTGCTGTTTGATGATGTCCTCACTGATGTTCGTATAGAAAGTGTTCCAAGAACTCCAGCCCATGGTCGGTGTCTCATAAACGGTTTCCTGTGCTTGGATGTTGACAGCTATTCCTAAGGCTGCCAGAATGGGAAATATTTTCTTGTTCATGTCTTTAATAGAAAGTTGATTGTTTACTTAAACAGTTCTTTAACGGTGAGTTCCAGGTAGTCGCGGCAGTTCATCCATGTGTGTCCACCGCCCGGGTTGTAGAAGGTGTGAGTCAGCCCTTGCTGAGTCATGTAGTTGTCGAGTCCGCGCGAAGCCTGTATCAGGAAGTCGTCGCGGCCAGTACCCAACCACATCAGTTTGAGTTTGCTCTTCAGTTCGTTCACAGGAGCGTAGGTTCCGTTAGTGAAATTCGTCTCGTATTCATTGCCGAAGATGGCAGGTGCGTAAGCGGCTACATAATGGAAGAGGTCGGGGTTGCCCAGACCAGTGGCGAGTGTCTGTCGGCCGCCGAGTGAGAAACCTGCGATAGCACGGTGGTCGGCATCGGTCAGCACGTTGTAGTTCTGTTCCACGAAGGGGATGACGTCCTTCACGATTTCATCCACGATGCGTTTGGTGTCGATGGCATCGTATTCCTTAGCCTTTCCTTGCAACATCAGTTCGGGATAGGGGTTGGCGTAGGGCATCACCACAATCATGCGTTTGGCCTTGCCCTGTGCGATGAGGTTGTCGAGGATGTGGTTCATGTTGCCCACCTTGAACCATGTCTCGTAGGTGTCGGTCATGCCGTGAATGAGGTAGAGAACAGGCAGTTTCTCCTTTCCTGCGGGATTGTAGTCGGCTGGGGTATAGATACACATCGGGCGTTCGATGTCGAAGTTGTTGGAGTGGTAGAAGCAGTACGACACCTTGCCTTGTGGCACACGCTGGATGTCTTGCACAGAAGGCGCTGCGCCACGAACGTCGCACAAGTTGCCCTTGAAGTGCTCGTTGGGGAAGATGTAGGGATTGCTGGGGTCGTTCATCTGTGTGCCATCCACGAAGAAACTGTAAGGATAGATGTCGGGTTCAGATGGTGTCACTGTGATGCTCCACAGGCCGTCTGCATCCTTCTCCATGGGTTTGTTGCCTGCAAACATCTGGCATTCCAGCTCCACCTTCTCAGCCTCTGGAGCCATGAAACGGAAGGTGACAGAACCATCGGCATTATACTCAGGCGAAACAACGGGTTTGGGGAACATACGGGCCATCACACCAGGAGTGAACTGCTGTCCTTCATTGGGCTTGGGGGCATTCTTCAAATCCGCGCTCTCCACACCTTTGTAAGGGTCGTCCTGGAAGAGCAGGCGCAAAGACTTGTCGAGGAAGTAGCGCGCGTTCATCCAGGTGTGTCCATGTTTGTCGTTGGTCAGCACCTTGATGTTGCGGATGCCGTGATTGTCGAGTTCCTCCATGAAGGAGCGTGCGTTGCCATAGAGGAAATCATCGGTGCCCACACCAAGCCAGAAGAGTTTGATTTTCTTGTTCAAGTCGGCTGCATTGTCCAGTTGTCCAGGGCGGAGCATGGTGAACGAACTGTAGGAGCAGAGGTGTGAGAACTTGTCGAGGTTGTTCAGTCCGATGCTCAGGGCTTGGTTGCCTCCGCGTGAGAATCCACCGATGGCGCGGTGTGCGGCGTCATTGATGGTGCGGTAGTGGCTTTCCACGAATGGCATCAGGTTGTCGAGAAAGTCTTTACCGAAAAGGTCAAACTGCATAGGGTTGCCGTCGCCTTGCTTCATCAGACGGGAGGGGTTGCCGTAGGGCAGCACGATAATCATCTCCTTGGCAGCGCCTTGGGCGAGAAGGTTGTCGAGGATGAAGTTCATCTTGCCAACCTTGAAATACACCTCCTCGGTATCGGTGGTGCCACTGATGAGATACATCACGGGGTATTTCTTACTTGGGTTCTTGTCGTAGAAGGGTGGGGTATAGACGATGGCGTTGCCGAACATGCCCATGGCGTCGGACCAGTAGCTCACATAGTCTACCTTGCCGTGCGGCACGTTTTTCTGGGCGTGGATGAGGTTGCCGTCGCCGCGCATGTCGAGCAGACTGTTCTTGAAGCCTTCGTTGGGAAACCAGTCAGCGCATTGTGGGTCCATCACCTGATGACCGTCAACAATGAAGCAGTAGGGGTAGATGTCGGGCGTTGTGGGGCCGAGAGTGACTGTCCACACGTCGTTCTCGCCTTTCACCATGTCGTGACGGCCTGCGAACTGCACATCCACTTGAACCTTTTTTGCATTTTTGTTCTGGTAATTGAAAGTCACCGTGTTGTCGGGATTCACCACTGGGGATGGAGCCGGCGCCGGACGTCCTGGCTGGGCTAAGGCTTGCAGTATTATGGTTGTCATCAAAAGTGCGACAACTGCCGTTTTTTGGATTTTCTTCATATCAACGTGTTGTGGTTATGGGTTAGTAGTTGTTTATGCTGTCTTATTGGGTTAGTCGTTGTTTTGCTGTGTTATGAACGACGTGGTTCACCTTGGTGAACGTTTTCCTGTAACGTTGAGGCAAAGT
>JAFXVU010000121.1 GCA_017534705.1 Bacteroidaceae bacterium | reverse complement strand
TTAATTGGAAACAACTTAGCACAACTATAAACAACAATATCCATGCTGTGAGAAGAGGCCGTCGCGGACGCGACGGAACAACTGGACACAACGGGCTGGTCGTACTCCTGAGGAGAAGAGGAGGAAAGGAGGGAATGCCTGAATCCCGTGCTTGAAAAGCCCGGGCACACTGCTGTAGATTGCCATCCGAGATCGGCTGGCAATTGATGGTTTTAATTGGAAACAACTTAGCACAACTTCAAACAAGATATCCATGCGGATGGGATGGAGCCGTCGCGGACGCGACGGAACAACATGGAACAACATCAAGCAGATGATGGGCGACCCTTTCAGGGTCGATAGTGGGGATATTGAGAAAATCCGTGGGTGCATTCAGCTTCGCTTTATGCACCCACGGTTATTAAGAGTTGTCCCTTTCAGGGACATGAGTTTTGGCTGGTGAATACAGGGGAGTTGGGGATGTTATTCTTGATTGGGGGGACGGCGGTGGATTTTGCGCTTCTGCTTCTGCCATTGCTGGATGGCGAGCTCCTGCATGTCGACGACGGAGTCGCGTTCGTCGACAATTTCGAAACCGAGCATGGTTTCGATGACGTCTTCCATGGTGACAAGTCCTCGGAACCCTCCGTACTCGTCAATGATGGCAGAAATCTGCTCTTTCTTCTCCAGCAAGCTTTCCCAGATTTCTGAGACGGGTGTCTCCTCCTCGAAGGTGAGTATGGGACGAGCCAATTCGGCGAGGGTGGTGTTGAACTTGTCCTCAGCCAGACGTTCGAGCACAGCCTGACGGAGCACATATCCCGACACATAGTCGTCGGTATCGGTGTAAACAGGGATGCGCGAATGCTTGCTGTATTCCTCTTTTTTATAGAAATCGCGCACAGTCATTTTCTCGTTGACGAGGTCCACCACGACACTGGGTGTCATGATTTCCTCAGCCGTGATTTCGTCGAGTTTGAGCAAGTGCTGAATCATCTTGTTCTCTTTCTTCTCGAGCACACCTTCCTCGGCGCCTACTGTAACCATGGCCGAGACCTCCTCACGGCTGACGGCAGCGGGTCTTTTGTCGGAGGTGACCAGTCCGGTAATCCATTCGAGCAGCAGCACGAGTGGATAGGTGATGAAGATGAGCACACGGATGACGGACGAAGCCGGTAGGATGATGCTTCGCCAGTATTCGGCTCCGATGGTTTTGGGTATGATTTCGGAGAAGATGAGAATCAGAAGTGTAAAGAGAGCCGAAGCCACTCCGACGTATGCACTTCCGAAAACCTGTGTGGCCTGAGCACCGACGAGAGCCGCGCCAGCGGTGTTGGCGATGGTGTTGAGTGTAAGAATGGCCGAAATGGGTCGGTCGATGTCTTCCTTATAGAGCCTCAGTCGTTTAGCCTTGGGATGGTTTTTGCTTTCGAGGGTGGTGATGTAAGACAAAGGCGTCGACAAGAGTGCGGACTCGAGTACGGAACACATACCCGAGACCACGACTGTAATCAGTACGTAAATGATAATCAGATCCATAACTATTCAAAAATCATGAAAATCGAAATCTAAGGGGCCTTCTATAAATTCCCCGTTCACATAATTAAAAATACCAATCGGGTTACTATGAACTCTTTCGTAAATTCTGGTCTTTCTTTGCATCTAGCTGTTTGTCTGTCGGTCACAATGCCGCATTGCTCCCTCCTTTCGCACAACCATCTGCTAAAGAAATTTTCAGAATTTTCTGAAAGACAATTTATAGAAGACCCCTATAGCATTAGGTTTCACGATTCTCAAATGATTACTTTCTGTTTGCTTTTATTTTCATCAATCTTTTGGTCAGTCTCGTCGCTAGCTGTCACTCCAGGAGGTATGATAGCATTGAGCAGAATACCCACGAGTGCAGCGATGGCCAGTCCAGAGAATCCTATGTCGCCGATCATCACCTTGTCGTTGGCACCGTACTTGATACCAATGGAAAGTACGAGGATGAGTGCAGCGATGATGACATTGCGCGACTTGGAGAAATCTGTTTTGCTCTCCACGAGGTTGCGGATACCGACAGCTGAAATCATACCGTAGAGTATGAGCGAAACACCACCGATGGTAGCAGCCGGCATGAGGTGGATGAGGGCTGCGAACTTAGGGCAGAACGACAGTAGGATTGCGAAGCAAGCGGCGATGCGGATGACGAGTGGGTCGAAGACCTTGGTGAGGTTGAGCACACCCGTGTTCTCGCCATAAGTGGTGTTGGCAGGAGCACCGAAGAGCGAAGCCAGTGCAGTTGCCACACCGTCGCCAGTGAGCGTGCGATGCAGTCCTGGTTCATAGAGGTAGTTCTTGCCAGTGGTGGAAGAGATGGCGCACATATCGCCGATATGCTCTACGATGGTAGCGAAAGCGATAGGTACGATGGCTATGATGGCTGAGAGCATGAAGTCCCAGTTAGGCGCGTCGAAGACGGCGAGTACAGTGGTTTCGCGCGAGAAAGGCAGTCCGAACCAGGGTGCGTCGACGAACTCCTGGAAGTCGACCATTCCGCAGCATGCCGCAACGATATATGAGCCAACCACACCGAGCAGAATAGGCACGATGCGGAGTATGCCCCTACCCCAGATGTTGGCGATGATGACGATGAGTATGGCCAGTATGGCGATGGGCCATGACTGAGTGCAGTTGGATATGGCGCTGCCCGAAAGTGTGAGACCGATGGCGATGACGATAGGTCCAGTGACGATGGGCGGGAAGAAACGTAGAATCTTTCGACTACCGAAGAATTTGATGAGTCCTGCGAGGATGAAATAGACCATACCGGCGCAGAAGATACCGACGCAGGCGTAGTCGAGTGCCAGGGTCTGAGTCATGCCAATCTCCATGCCCATGCTCTTGACGGCCTCGTATCCACCGATGAATGCGAAGGATGAACCGAGGAAAGCAGGAACCTTGAGTTTGGTGATGAAATGGAAAATGAGCGTTCCGATACCTGCGAGCAGCAATGTGGTAGGAACAGGAAGTCCAGTGATAACTGGAACGAGGACTGTGGCGCCAAACATGGCGAAAAGGTGCTGAAGTCCTAAGAGCCCCATCTTAGGCAGACCTAGTTCACGGGCATTGAATATACCCGTCTGAGGTTTGTTGGTAGCTGTATTAGGAACAGCATCACCATCTGAAGAATTGTTATCCATATATAAAAATGTATTGATATTCGAATCTAATCTGCAAATTTAGGAAATTTCGACCGAATGAGCACAATGTTTGAGGAAAAAATAGTGAATTTTTTTGATGGTGGAGACAAGAGGGCTGCCGCGGATGCAGGCTTAGGCAGTCTGCGTACCTGGCTGGTCGTAAGGTTCGTAGGAAAAAATGCATCCGCGGCGGTCGCCACGGATGTATGGCTCTACGGACTTGAAGGACATAATGGACTTAAAGGACGGCCGCAAACGCGGCCTGGGGACTGGTATAGGGAAACAACTAATCACAACTATAAACAACAATATCGTAGAAGAGAGGCCGCCGCGGACGCGGCGGAACAACTGGGAACAACAATTTGGTCGCGGGTTCTGGGGAAGGTGTTGTTTTCTTATTCTAAGGAGGGGAGGAGTAAAGGAGGGAATGCCTGAATCCCGTGCTTGAAAAGCCCGGGCACACTGCTGTACCCCACCCCGGCCTACGGCCACCCCTCCCCTTAGATGGGAGGGGAGTTGGAAAGCCGTCCGATAAGATGGGAGGGAAGTAGTTAGTGCTTGGGGTTGTATTCGAAGGTGTATTTGTTTTCGACTCGGCAGCCGATGCTTTCCTTGAAATTGCAGAGGCCGATGCTGGGGGCTCCAAACTGG
>JAFXVU010000120.1 GCA_017534705.1 Bacteroidaceae bacterium | reverse complement strand
CCTGTGAAGGCGCATACGTTGGAGTTGCCGCTCGGGAGTGCGGTTGGCATCCAAAGGTTATTCTCTTCTGTTTCCGTCAATACCGGAAAAAGATATATTCAGGTGGCTTTGGCCCCGGTGTTCCACCTCTTCCCATCCCGAGCATAGAAGTTAAGCCCGGGCGCGCCGATGGTACTGCACCGCAATGCGGGAGAGTAGGTCGCCGCCTTCTTGAGAGGAGAGACGCTTCCAGGAGAAATCCTGAGAGTGTCTCTCTTTTTTATGTCCCGTCAGCGAATACAAAGCATAATGCTTTCTATCTTTAGAGAATATCACCTTTTTTGATAGGTGATGACATCTGCACAGGCACTGCCGTCTGGACGGATGTCAAGAAAATGCTTGAGGTCGTAGTCGTTTTCTGCTCGATAGATAATGGCGATGCTGTCTATCTGGTAGTTCATGTTGTAGAAGCCACGTCGGTAGCGGTATTGCTGGATGGCATTACAGATGTGTTTCATCTTTATCCAGTTGATGGCGGATTGGGGTTCGCCGTATTGGTCAGAACTGCGCGTTTTGACTTCGATGAAATGTAGGGTGTTGTCTTTTATGGCTACGAGGTCGAGTTCACATCCTCGATGGAGATTCCAATTGTGGTCGAGTATCTGGTAGCCGTTTTTAGTGAGATAGAGCGCAGCCAGTTCTTCTCCTGTTTCTCCTAACTCATGTGCTGCCAGTTTTTTCTTCTGTCGATTGTTTTTGAGTTCTGTTTGTTGTTTCTCTACCTGATCTTGGTCGAAGCATGAACCATTAAGGAAGATGTGTTTGATGAGATATTTGTCTCTCAGAAATTTCCCAATGAAGGTGTATCTTATGCTTTTGCTGATGTCTCTTTCATTGTCAATGATACAAATGATATAGCCCTCTTGTGCGCCCTTTTCTATTCGTTCAACACCTTCTTGGAACTTACTGAATTTGATAACTTTACTATATAGGATATTTCCCTTTGCATTTCTTGTCTCATTGGGAAATGTTCCAAAATGCTGATAGAATGGAAGGTAGGTGATGTTGTTATTTTTCAACCTTTGCTGAAGTTCATCAGGAGGTGTATTCTGCATTGACATTGTGTAGGATTGCGGACGACAATCGATGACACAGTTGATGTGGTAGGGCTGAAGAATGTGTATCAGATCAAGCCCATCAATGCTGATGTTTCCGTATGTATAGATAATTGGTTTTTCTTCCATCTGAAGCATTCTTATTCGTTTTTAGCGTGTCTCTCTTTTTCAGAAAGAGGATGCGCCAAATGATATGGCACATCCTCTTGATATGAATTGGTTACGTGCTCATCACACTTTGCCGCGTGATTACTTGCCTCCTTTGTAATACTTCTTGTACTTGGCTGCCTCTGCGGTCTGCTGGGTGTTGTTGTACAAGATGTAGAGACGTTCTCCCCAATAGTCCGGTGTAGAGGGGTCTGCTGCCTCCAGTTGCTTGAACAATCTGATGGCTTCTTCCAAATCAGCTTTCTTGGAACCATTGACCTGTGCAATCATCCAAGCACAACCAGCTTCCATGATCAGACATCTTTCCTCTTCGGGGTATTTCTCTCTTGCTTCAGCATAGATTTTCTTTGCCTCCGCATAGTTCTTCTCATCGAATACCATTTGACCTTCCATCAGATAAGCATTCACGGCGTTATCATCGTCAGCAAATTCGTCCTTGATGAGTTGGATGGCCTTCTTGAGTGCCTCTTTGTCTTCACTCTTATATTGGCCGCCATTGTACAGGTTCTGCATGTGGATAAAGGCGAAGTTGGAGCGTAAGTCCTTTTGCTCTGGATCGTCTTTCAGCGCTTCAATACCTGCCACGAGATACTTGTCTTGCTTAGCCTTGTCCTTCTCGCGATAGTAGTTGGAGAGAGAATTGTAAGCCACTCCCTTGTACTTAGTTTGCATCAAAGCTTCGTATGCAGAAACAATGGTTGACTCAGGTGTTCCCTCGATGTTGAAGTAGGATTGGGCGCGGAACACCTTTGCATAGGTGGTCCACTCGTCAATCTTATCCTTCGTGAAGTCTTTGGTGAGCGTATTCTTCTCCAAATCTTTCATGAGCGTTGACTTCTCCATGATGTTGAGGAAGGTCTCTGAATACTTGACTCCAGTTTTCAGTTCTTCCTGATTGTCGCTGTTCGAAGCGTTTTGTGCTGCTTGCAACAATTGGAGAGCAGGGTTGGCGGCAAGGATTTGGTTCCTCATGTGAGTCTGATCCTTCTCCTCGGGCTTAATTTTAGGATCAAGTGCCAGAAGCTCGTCATACTTCTGGATATAATTCACCAGTTTGTTGCCAGTTTCGAGGTAGTGCTTCTTCAGTTGCTCATTGTCTGGATCAGCTTTCACCTCGTCACCTTCCTTCTTGTAGAACTCTTGCTGAATTTCAGTAGCGGTTTTCCAAGTCTCAACGTCCTTGTTCGTGAACTCGCTTTCTACTGCAGCTTCAATCAGTGGAAGTGCGGTTGCGAGTTTCTCAAAGTCCGTTTCCTTACGTCCATACGCTTCGTTGGGGATGGAAGTCTCATAGATTGACTTCGCTTTCTTGAAATTGGCTTTTGCCGCTTTCTCGGCCTCTTTTTGTGCCTTCAAGGCTTCCTTGTCCTGTGCGAATGCAGAAGTGAAAAGGAAAAGGCCTACCATCATCAAAACTAACTTTTTCATAATTGATACGGTTTTAATAAGTTTATAAATCAGGTTATTTGTCACTCTTGTATGTTATTAATTTCAAGTGTCTCTGCACCTTCTTCGTTCAAGTCCTCAGGGTCTTCGGAGTGTTCGACCACGCAAACAGAGCTGATCACATCGTTGCGCTTCTGGATGTCGATGAGTTTCACACCCTGCGTGTTGCGTGAAGATTTCTTGATGTCGCTCACAGCCAGACGAATCGTCACACCGCTCTTGTTGATGATCATGATGTCTTCGTCCTCCATCACCTTCTTGATGGCCACGAGTTTGCCCGTCTTCTCGGTGATATTGATAGTCTTGACACCCTTACCGTTACGGTTCGTGATGCGATACTCTGCAATGGTGGATCGTTTGCCGACACCCTTCTCTGAAAGTACCAAGATAGTTGGCATTTCTGGATAGAGTTCCTCACCGTTGCTGTTCTCATCGGCATCCTCGTCATAACCTTCAGGCTTTGTGAGGGCAATCATGCCAACCACTTCGTCTTCCTCGTCATCGTCCAAGCGGATGGCCTTTACACCAGTTGCGTTACGACCCATGTTGCGGACGGTGCTTTCGTTGAAGCGGATAGCGCGACCGTTGTGGTTGGCAATCAGAATCTCGTCCTTGCCGCTTGTGAGGAGCACCTCTACCACCTCGTCACCCTCGTTCAGGTTGATGGCGATGATACCGTTGTTGCGTGGACGTGAGTAATTGACGAAGGCAGTCTTCTTGATGATACCCTTGCGAGTACAGAAGATGAGGTTGTGGCTGTTCACCCATTCCTCGTCGTTGATGTTCTCGATGCAGATGAATGCCGTCACCTTGTCGTCGCTGTCGATGTTCAGAAGGTTCTGGATAGCACGACCCTTGTCGGTGCGTGAACCCTCTGGAATGTTATAGACCTTCATCCAGAAGCAGCGACCCTTCTGTGTGAAGAACATCATGGTGTTGTGTGTGTTGGCCGGATAGATGAACTCGATGAAGTCCTTGTCGCGTGCCGTTCCGCCCTTCACGCCGATGCCACCACGAGCCTGTGTGCGGAACTCGGTGAGGGTAGTGCGCTTGATGTAGCCGAGATGGCTCACCGTCACCACCACATCCTCCTTGGCATAGAACTGCTCTGGGTCGAAGTTCTCGCTGGCAGTCACGTCGATTTCAGTCTTGCGCTCGTCGCCCCACTTCTCCTTCACCTCGAGGAGTTCGTCCTTCATCACCTTGCGGCACAGTTCGTCGTCGGTGAGGATCTGCTCCAAGTAGGCGATGAGTTTCTGGAGCTCATCAAACTCAGCGTGGAGTTTGTCCTGTTCCAGACCCGTCAACTGACGCAGACGCATGTTCACAATTTCGCGTGCCTGAATTTCGTCGAGGTTGAAACGTGCCATCAAGTTGTCCATAGCCTCCTGTGGGCTCTTGGCTGCCTTGATGATTTGTACTACTTCATCAATGTTGTCGCTGGCGATGATGAGACCTTCCAAGATGTGGCTGCGCTCCTCAGCCTTGCGCTTGTCATACTTTGTGCGACGAATTACCACGTCGTGACGATGGTTCACGAAGTAGCGGATGCAGTCCTTCAGCGAGAGCTGCTTTGGACGGCGGTCAGCAATGGCGATGCAGTTCACAGCGAACGTGCTCTGCAGGTCGGTCAGCTTGAAGAGTTTGTTGCGCACCACGTTAGCGTTGGCTTCACGCTTGATGTCGATGACGATACGCATACCCTCGCGGTCCGACTCGTCGTTCACGTTGCTGATGCCATCAATCTTCTTCTCGTTCACCAGCGCTGCAATCTTCTTGATGAGCTCAGACTTGTTCACGTTGTATGGAATCTCGCTGACGACAATCTTGTCATGCGTGCCCTCAGATTCAATTTCCGTCTTTGAGCGGATGACGATGCGACCGCGACCAGTCTCATAGGCCTCTTTGATGCCATCCACACCACAGATGATGCCACCTGTTGGGAAGTCAGGACCCTTGATGTACTGCATCAGGTCTGTGCTCGTCAGTTCAGGGTTGTCGATATAAGCCACACATCCGTCGATGACCTCGCTCAGGTTGTGGGTAGGGATGTTAGTAGCCATACCGACGGCGATACCAGTCGCACCATTCACCAAGAGGTTAGGGATGCGAGTAGGGAGCACGGTCGGTTCCTTCTCCGAGTTGTCGAAGTTGTCCACCATATCCACCGTTTCCTTGTCGATGTCCTGAAGCATGGCCTCACCCAACTTGCTGAGACGAGCCTCCGTGTAACGCATGGCAGCTGCACCATCGCCATCGACCGAACCGAAGTTACCTTGGCCATCGACCAGGGTGTAACGCATAGCCCAAGGCTGTGCCAGACGAACGAGAGCGCCATACACAGAAGAGTCACCGTGTGGGTGCAAGTGACCCAGCACGTCACCCACAATACGGGCGCACTTCACAGTTGGTTTGTCAGACGTGTTGCCGTGCTTGTCCATCGAGTAGAGGATGCGTCGGTGCACGGGCTTGAAACCGTCACGAACTTCAGGAAGGGCACGAGCCACAATCACCGACATAGAGTAGTCGATGTAGCTCTTCTTCATCGTTTCGTTAATCTCAACTTTAATGATTCTGTCTAAATCTTCCATTGATGATGATTGAATGTTTTCTGTATTATATTAAATATGTGTACAAAGTTACCACTTTCCGTCGTAATCACCAAACAGCTCCCTCATTTTTAACCGTTCTTAAAATAAAAAATCTTAAATTTGGCTCAAAAGTGCCCCGTTTTGCGATTCTTGGTTCATTTTCGAGGGGGTACCGATAGAAATCGCACAAACCCATAGGCGGCGCGTATGCCCCCATTTCTCTGATTGCCTTTCTGGTCGCATTCGCTCAAAATCGACAAAATCGGATTCAAAACCATCCAAAAATGGCGATAGGAGTTAGTCGTAATGTTTCCACTAGTTTGTCGGTAAGAAACTATACGTTTGTCGTAATGTTTCCACCCGTTTGTTGCTTGGGGCGAAAACTGACTTGAAAACACTTGAAGTTAACTCGATCGATGAAATGAGTTAACTCAGGGTCTGGGACGAGTCAGTTTCTACGACGGGTTCTAAAACTTTTTACAACGGGACGAAAAAATATTTAGGATACGTTCCAGAAAAAACTGCATCGAGTACCGTTTTCGTCCTTCAAATAATGTACTTATTGGCAAATAATCCGCCTGTTTCATTTCTTCGCCGACAAAACAATCTATCACATCATATTTTTGAGATGGACTCTCAGCCACATGAGTATCAGGGGTGAAAGCAAAATGGGCAAGATCGTGAAGAGAGTGTAGCGGTAGCGCTGCTTGAACACTTGCTTTTCGGTGGATGTGATTTCCTTGATGATGGACTCGATGAAGTTTTCCCTTTTCAGAAGGATGGCTATCAGTATCGCAATGATGATGGCTATGGGACAGGCGATGTGGCTGTGCAGTTGCCCGTCATTCCTTGTCAGTGAATAGCCGTTGATGGCTTCAAAGCAGTAGAATGGAATCTTAATGGGTTCTATCAGCAGAATTATCATTATCGCCCCAATTAATATGTAGCCTATGCCTCGCCAACGGTCGAACATCCAGTGGCGCTGCCTGTGGAACTTGAACGCGCCCCAGTAGTAGGCCGTGCAGAATACTGCGTGCAGAAAAGCCTTTATTAATCGCATGCTGGTTGAATCAAATTTTATGCTTCGTTGCAAAGTTAGGAAAGATTCTTGAGATATGCAAACAATTCGCATCATAATGCGGGTTGAATGGAGAGTTCTGCAACGACACGCTGGAACTCGTCGCCGATGAGGGAGTTCATGCGCTGGGAGTCTCCGTCGCGGACGGCTTCCATCAGGGCATTGGTGAAGGCGACGTGCGGATTCTTCGCGAAGTAGGAATAGGCTCGGCGGTCGGCGAGAAAGAAGTTCCATCTGATGCCGTCGGTATGGACGACGCGCAGCGGATGCTTGCCAGAAAAGGTCATGACTTCCATCGTTTTCTCGTCGATGGCTTGTCCGATGGCGTTTCGCCAGATGGTGCGCAGAAGTTCTGCTTGGTCGTCGGCAAGGGCGAGCTTGTAGGTGTTGACCTTGGGCGACTTGTAGCGTTTGGGACGCTTCTCACCGGGCTTGTGGGTGTAATCGTCCCAGTGGTCGAAGTGGTATTTCTTGTACCAGATGTTCTCCTGGCTCACCTTGTAGATGAGGGCATGAGCGGAGGGTGAGTAGGTCAACGTCCATTCGCACTCAAAAGACGGCACGCACTCAACGCCAAACTCTGCGTTCTTGGGCATCAGCAGGCGCAGCATCTCTTGGTCGTGGAAATAAAGATCTGGGGCACTCCTCCGAACAGCGTCGTGTAGGCTGTCGGGGAGGAAGAGCTTGTCCTGCGCATGGAGGGTCATGGCTGCCGCTAATAGCAGCATAGTGATGATGTTCTTTTTCATATCGTTATTGTTTTTAGTTGTGAAATGTTTTGTTGCTGCAAAGGTCGGTATTTTCCCATCAAAACACCAAGAAAATGAGTTCACAAAAAATTCACATTTTATGAGAGGGGTGGAAAAGCAGTTTACAAAAAGTTTACAAGAATTCTGCAAAAGACTATCTTTCAATACATTGCAAAGAATAATCTCTCTCGCTTTCACCTGTCCGCAAAAGCAAACTCTTCTTTGTCCCAATGTTACAAAATTGAAAGACAGGCAATAAAATAGTGAGAATGATTGAATGAGCCCTCTTGAATCTTTTTTTGTCGATAAAGTGAAAAACATGCGATTTGTTTGGAAAGCCACATGTCAAGAGTGTAACATTTTCATTTTTTGCAGACTGTATGGGTTGAGAGAAATAAAAAAGTTGTAACTTTGTCGGCAATTTAAAATAAAGAAGCATGATCTTCATCGAGCCAAAACGGAAGAAGCTTGTGACGATATTGAATTGGGTAGCGATAATCATTATTGTCTTGTCTCTTGGTGTTGTGTGGGTTTGCAATCGGATAGTTGCAGATAATGCGACAGGGAAGACTTATGATGACATTGATGGTGTTCAGTATCGTGAGGTGGGGCTTTTGTTGGGAACGACTTCTCAAACACGGATAGGAAATCGTCGAAACTTGTTCTTCAAATATCGTATTGATGCTGCAGAGGATTTGTATAAAGCTGGGAAGATTGGAAAAATCTTGATAAGTGGCGATGAGAACAGTTTGGATGGCATCAATGAACCTGAGTGCATGAGGGACTCATTAGTGGCAAGGGGTGTCCCTCCTGAAGATATTGTTCTGGATGGGAAGGGATCCAGAACCATATACTCTATCATTAACGCGAATCAGGTGTATGGGCTGAAGAGTTTCACGATTATCTCTCAAAAGTTCCACAACGAACGGGCTTTGTATCAGGCTGAACATCTGGGGTTGGATGTGGAGAATCTTCAAGCTTTCAATGCGACAAGTCCCAGCTCAAAATGGGCTATCAGGATATATGTGCGAGAATACTTTGCAAGGGTGAGGATGTTCTGGGATTTGTGGACATTCTGATGAATCCTCTTGAACCTCTTATTGGTTGTTCCTGTTCATGTCGGCAATGACAAGTTTGATCTCGGCGTAGGTGTAGTCGGCAGGAAGAAGGTTCTTGACATCTGCAAGGGAATAGGCCTTGTTGAATGAACGGACTATGCCGCGAATGATGTTCTGATGTTGTGTGCTGACGACTTCACCTACCTTCAAATCGCCTGTCTCGACATAATAGGCAAGATGGTTCTCGATGGTGCCTTTGGTGAGTGAACGCTCTTTGGAGATGTCTGCGATGCTTTTCCCTTCACGGAAAAGTTTGTAGGTGATGGCTTTCGTGTCAACTTTCTCTTTCTTGGCTTTCTTCTCTTTGGCTGCCTTCTTGGAAGAATGGTGTGCTGCGTGCTCGACCTTGGCATTCTCCTCATCCACGTGTATCTCGTCCAGCACCGCTTTTGCTTTGGCTGAGAGGTATTCGCGGATGGAGAAGTGCTGATCTTTCAGACGTGAGAAGATGCCTACTTTGAGTTTGTAGGAGAGCATGAAGGCATCGAGGGCGTTGTTGTATTGTGTGGCGACTTGTTTGTTGTTGATGACTACCTTTGTACGCAGTATCACAGGGTCAAGGTGCTCATGCAACTTCGTGTGGAAATAAGTCATGGCTGCTTGCAGACGCTCTTGCAACTTCTCGTCGTGGGCGAATGAAAAGCCGCTCTGCTGCATCAGCATGGCATATTGCTGTTGGAACTTTTGCGAAACGGCTACCACTTCTGTTTCTATCTTGGGCAACGATTCCTGAAGCATTTCTAGCAATAGGGGAGATGAATTGTAGAGGTGTTCGTTCACCACACGCAGAAGGTGTTTCATGTCGCTTTGCAAGAGACGGAAGTCGAAGAGCTCGTTCAGCAAAGAGAAATAATACTCCCACATCATTTGTGGCAGTTTTCCTTCGGTTTGTTGTGCCTCCACCAGTTCGTGGTCGATGTAAGCATTGACGGAGGCGTCGGTAATAACCGACCCTGCGGCAAGGGGACGTGCCAAGACCATGCCTTCGAGTGTGCGGCAACGGCTGAGCGCCACATAGACTTGTCCGTGGGTGAAAGAGTCGGTGATGTCCAACACGGCGTGGTCGAACGTCAAGCCTTGGCTCTTATGTACCGTGATGGCCCACGCCAATCGCAAGGGGTACTGTCGGAAGGTTCCGTCCACTTCTTCGCGAATCTCTTTGGTCTCTTCGTCAATCACGTACTTGGTGTTTTCCCACACCAGACGGGGCACGTAGATGGTGCGATTGTCTTCCTTGCAATGCACGACGATGAGCTGTTCCTCGCCATCGTCATCCCACGCAAAGCCTTTCACCGTTCCGATTTTACCATTGTAATATTCCTTTCCAGGGTTGGGGTCGTTTTTGATGAACATCACCTGTGCACCTTCTTTTAACACCAGCCGCTCGTCGGCAGGATAACTGGTTTCGGGAAAGTTCTTGCGAATCTCTGCCATGAAAACCGTCTCTCTGGTCTTCAGAAGGTTCAGCTGGGTTTCGTTGTACGTTTGTGCCATGCGGTTGTGGGTGGTCAGACGTATCCAGTCCTCATCCTTTGGAGGCACGAAATCTGCTTGGTATCGAGCATTCAGGGCTTGCATCGTCGCTGTATCCACTTGGTTGTTGCGAATCTTTCCCAAGATGTTGATGAACGCTTCATCTTGCTGACGGTAGATGTGCTTCAGTTCGATGGTCACGTATTGGATCTGTTGGAGCGCTTTGCTGCCGAAGAAGTATGGGGTGGAGTAGTAAGGGGCAAGCAGTGACCATTCGCGTTCCTGGGCGACTGGTGCCAGTTGTTGCAAGTCGCCAATCAAGAGCAGTTGCACGCCACCAAACGGTTTGTTGCGGTCTTTGTATTTCCGCAGTTCTTGGTCAATGGCATCAAGTACGTCGCATCGCACCATCGAAATCTCATCAATCACCAGCAGGTCGAGTGTCTTGATGAGGTTCTTCTTGTCTTTCCCCATCTTGTAGTGCCCAGCTTTCTCACCCCGTTGCATACCTGGCACGATAGGACCGAATGGCAATTGGAAGAACGAGTGGATAGTCTGTCCCTGTGCGTTGATGGCTGCCACACCCGTAGGAGCTAACACAACCATCCGCTTGGGTGTTCGTTCCCTGAGTGTCCGCAGAAATGTGGTCTTGCCCGTTCCCGCTTTACCTGTCAGAAACACAGACACGTTGGTGCTGGTCACAAAGCGCCATGCCACATTCATTTCGTGGTTATGCACACCTTGCTCCTCTGCCAGTTGGGAGGAGAACACGTCGTCCATGGATGCGATGTCAAGATAATCTGCCATACGTTGGGAATGAGGAATTAGGAATGAGGAATGTGGAATGAGGAATTAGGAATGGAATGTCCTCCTGCTGAAAGAGTATCAATTCCAAATTCCTCACTCCTCATTCCTAATCGTTAGAGAGATTTGTAAGTTTTACTTGCAGGGGATATCCTCGATGCGTTGCTGATGACGACCGCCTGCAAACTCAGTATTGAAGAATTCGTCGAGGCACTGACGACATACGTCCTCGGAGATGAAACGTCCGGGGAAGACGATGACGTTGGCATTGTTGTGCTCACGGATGAGGTGGGCAATCTCAGGCTGCCAAACAAGTCCTGCCCGGATGCTCTGGTGCTTGTTGAGCGTCATGGAGATGCCTTCGCCCGACCCGCACATGGCAATGCCACGTTCCACCTCGCCAGCTTCTATGCCTTCTGCCAACTTGTGACCGTAAGTGGCATAGTTGCAGCTGTCTTCGGTGTAGGTGCCGTAGTCCTTATATTCAACGCCCTTCTCCTCCAAGTAGCTCTTGACGAACTGCTTGAGAGGAAAAGCGGCATGATCGGATGCTATACCAATTGGAATCATTAGAACAGCTTATTTACCTGTGCGTAAACGTTCTCTGCTGTGTAACCGAGCTTCTCGTCGAGTACCTTGTAAGGAGCAGAGAAGCCGAAGCTCTCGAGACCCCAGATGCTGCCCTCTGCCTCTGGCACGAGACCGAGGAGGTTCACTGGCAGACCAGCGGTGAGACCGAACTTCTTCACGCCCTGAGGGAGCACGCTCTGCTGGTACTCCTTGGACTGCTGACGGAAGAGGCCTTCAGATGGAACGCTGACGATGCGAACCTTCTTGCCATCCTTGCGGAGGAGCTCAGCACCAGCCACGAGGGTAGATACCTCAGAACCTGTAGCCACGAGGATAACGTCTGGATTCTCATCGGAGCCTGCTACGATGTAGCCACCCTTAGCAGCCTGGCTGTAATCGTTGCCTGCTGGCAGGTTGTTGATGTTCTGACGAGAGAGAATGAGTGCGGATGGGGTAGCCATGTTCTCCATAGCAAGTGCCCATGCGGCAGTTGTCTCCTGAGCGTCGGCTGGACGAAGAACGAGCACGCTGGGCTTGCCAGAGTGGTTCTTCAGCTTCTCCATGAGACGGATCTGTGCCTCCTGCTCAACAGGCTCGTGAGTAGGACCGTCTTCGCCTACGCGGAAGGCATCGTGTGTCCAGATGAACTTTACAGGAAGCTCCATGAGGGCAGCCATACGAACGGCTGGCTTCATGTAGTCTGAGAATACGAAGAAGGTACCGCATGCAGGGATGACACCTCCGTGGAGAGCCATACCGATGCAGCAGCATGCCATCGTGAGCTCAGCCACACCTGCCTGGAAGAAGGCACCAGAGAAGTCGCCAGCCTTGAAGGCCTGAGTCTTCTTGAGGAAGCCGTCTGTCTTGTCTGAGTTAGAGAGGTCGGCAGAAGCGCAAATCATGTTTGGCACCTGCTCTGCGAGTACAGAGAGACATGCAGCAGAAGCGGAACGAGTAGCGTCGTTGTCCTTCTGTACGCACTTGCTCCAGTCAATCTTTGGAGCCTTGCCACTGAACCAATCAGCCTGCTGAGCAGCCTTCTCTGGGTTGGCTGCAGCCCAAGCCTTCTCCTCTGCATAACGCTCTGCGCAGATAGCCTCGAGCTCCTTGGCACGGTTAGCGTAGAGTTCCTTCACGTCGTCGAAGATCTGGAATGGGTTCTCTGGATCGCCACCAAGATTCTTTACTGTGTTGATGTATGCGTCGCCACCAAGAGGAGCACCGTGGGTCTTGCAGTTAGCCTCGTAAGAAGTGCCGTCAGCCTTGAGGGCACCCTTACCCATGATGCACTTACCAATGATGAGGGTTGGCTTGCCTTCCACCTTCTGAGCCTTGTCGAGTGCAGCACGAATCTGTGCAGCATCGTTACCAACAATCTCAATTACTTCCCAACCAAGAGCGCGATACTTAGCAGCCGTGTCTTCAGTCATAACTTCCTTGGTTTCAGTAGAAAGCTGGATGTCGTTAGAGTCATAGAACATGATGAGGTTGTCGAGACCAAGCACAGCAGCGATACGTGCGCCGCCCTGAGAAATCTCTTCCTGAACACCACCATCAGAGATATAAGCGTAGATGGTCTCCTTGGCGAAAGTTGGGTTGCCAGTGTGAGCGGCCAAGAACTTAGCTGCAATAGCAGCACCAATAGCGAACACATGACCCTGACCGAGAGGACCAGAAGTATTCTCAATGCCACGAGCAATCTCAAATTCCGGGTGGCCTGTTGTAGGAGAACCCCACTGACGAAGCTGTGCCAACTCTTCGAGTGAGAACTTGCCGATGAGGCAAAGCTGAGAGTAGAGCATTGGAGCCATGTGACCAGGATCGAGGAAGAAACGGTCGCGACCTACCCACTCAGGGTTCTTTGGGTCATATTTCAGATACTCTGAATACAAAACGTTGATGAAGTCGGCACCGCCCATTGCACCACCTGGGTGACCAGACTTTGCCTTTTCTACTGCACTGGCTGCCAAAATACGGATGTTGTCGGCAGCATGATTCAAAACACTAATTGAATTTGCCATAAAACTTTGTTTAATTAGGAATTTGGAATTAGGAGTGAGGAATTGTTTGTGGAGTCAATAGTGTCCATTCCTAATTCCTCATTCCTAATTTCACATTATTAAATTTATTTCTTGTTATCTACTGCAGCTTGCTCGATTGCCAAGCCTTTCTTGTAATTCTCTATATAAGCGTTGAAGCCTGCTACATCTTCTGGCGTGGGTTTGATTTCCACACCGGCATTGCCTGCGAAGACCACTTGGTCAAGATAGTCTGCCAAAGAAAGCTTCTTCTCATTGTTCACAGCGTAAGCAGCCAGAAGCGCCATACCCCAAGGACCACCTTCTCCTGCTGTCTCCATCACAGAGATAGGGGAGTTGAGGGCAGCTGCCAGCATCTTCTGACCCACACCCTTAGTGGTGAAGTAACCGCCGTGTCCCATGATGCGGTCCACCTGTACATGCTCTTCGTTGAACAGCACATCGTTACCAATCTTCAACACGCCGATAGCGCCATAGAGGTTGGCACGCATGAAATTGGCGAGGTTGAACTTGTCGTTGGCGGAACGCACAAAGAGTGGACGGCCATCAGCCAAACCTGTCACAGGCTCACCAGATACATAGTTGTAGGACAGGATGCCTCCACAATCGGGATCACCCTTCAGGGCTGCATTGAAGAGGTTCGTGTAGAGCTGGTTCATGTCAACAGGCATACCCATCAACTCTTGGAATTCCTTGAAAATCTTCACCCATGCGTTGATGTCGGAAGTACAGTTGTTGCAGTGTACCATTGCTACGAGTGAACCGTCAGGCGTAGTCACCATGTCAATCATCTCGTAGGGCTTGGAAAGTTCTTTCTCCAACACAATCATGGAGAAGGAAGAAGTACCTGCTGACACGTTACCTGTGCGCTGTTTCACAGCGTTGGTGGCAACCATGCCTGTACCTGCATCACCTTCAGGAGGACATACTGGGATGCCTGGCTTCAGGTGACCAGACACATCGAGGCGATTGGCACCTTCAGGAGTGAGGAAACCTGCGTTCTCACCAGCGTTGAGCGACTTGGGAAGAATGTCGAGCAACTTCCATGGGAAACCCTTTGGCGCGATGAGTTTGTCGAACTTCTCCACCATGGTGGCATCGTAGGTTTTAGTCTTTGGATCCACAGGAATCATACCTGATGCATCGCCTACACCTAATACCTTCTGGCCTGTAATCTGCCAGTGGATGTAACCAGCGAGGGTAGTGAGGAACTCGATATCCTTCACGTGCTCCTCATTGTCGAGGATAGCCTCATAGAGGTGAGAGATGCTCCAACGCAGAGGAATGTTGTAGTTGAAAAGCTCAGACAGTTCTGCGGCTGCCTTACCTGTGTTGGTGTTGCGCCAAGTGCGGAAAGGTACGAGGATATCGTTGCCTTTGAATGGCATGTAACCATGCATCATGGCACTGATGCCGATGGCAGCAAGTGTCTCAATCTCAACTTCGTACTGTTCCAGTACATTCTTGCGGAGCTGAGCGTAGCAATCTTGCAAACCATACCAAATGGCTTCTGTGCTGTAAGTCCAGAGACCATCCACCAACTGGTTCTCCCAAGTGTGGCTACCCTGAGCGATAGGCTTGTTCTCCTCGTCGATGAGAACGGCCTTGATACGGGTAGAGCCAAACTCGATACCGAGGATGGCTTTACCTGATTCTATAATCTGTTTTGCTGTCATATTACTTCAATGCTTTGTTCAACATATAGTACATCTCATTGTTCTGAAGCTGCTGCTTGAAGTCGTAGGTGTTCGTCTGCTTGTTGATCTTGATATACTCGATGCCAACCATTTCAGCGAAGTCCTCCCAGTACTCTTCTGTGATGTCGTAAGAGAAGGCGCTGTGGTGTGTACCACCTGCGAGAATCCATGCACCAGCACCGATTTCGAAGGTTGGCTGTGGTACCCAAAGAGCCGATGCAACAGGAAGGTTTGGCATAGGCTTGGGCTCGATGCACTCAACCTCCTGAGAGATGAGACGGAAGCGGTTGCCAAGGTCAACGACAGTAGCCTTGATACCACGACCCACCTTAGAGGTGAAGACGAGACGAGCTGTCTGCTGCTTGCGGATACCGATGCCGAGGAAATGAACTTCAAGCTTTGGTTTGTCAACAGCGATGAGCGGACAAATCTCGAGCATGTGGCTCTGGAGGCAAGAAGAACGATCGCCAGCAAAGTTGAGGGTGTAGTCCTCGAGGAAGGAGCAGCCGATTGGCATGCCCTGCTGGATCACCCAAAGAGTGCGATAGAGGCAAGCGGTCTTCCAGTCACCCTCAGCACCAAAGCCATAACCTTCTTCCATCAGACGCTGCGAAGCGAGACCTGGAATCTGGTCGAAGCCTACAAAGTTTGGATCGTTGATGTCAGCATCGCCGAGGTCATCGAAGTTGGTGGTGAAAGCCGTGGCACCCTCGTCCTTCAATACGCGACGGAGAGCGATTTCAGCCTTAGCTGCATTCTTCACCTTCTCCCAATATACCTGCTCACCGCTTTCATCAATCTTGATGGTGTAGAGCTTCTTGTACTCTTCTACGAGGTCATCAGCTTCAGCGTCAGTTACTTGCTTGAAGTATTCCATTAGAGAAGAAACAGGGTAGTAGTCCACGTGATAGCCAAGACGTTGCTCGAACTCTACACGGTCGCCGTCAGTCACAGCCACATTGTTCATGTTCATACCGAACATCAAGCAGCGTACGTTCTTGGCATCAGCAACACCTGCAGCCACACGTGCCCAAACTGCAATCTGCTTCTGTGCAGATTCATCCTTCCAGTAGCCGCAAACTACCTTGCGAGGAATACGCATGCGGGTACAGATGTGACCAAACTCAATATCACCATGAGCAGACTGGTTGAGGTTCATGAAGTCCATGTCGATTTTATCCCATGGTATCTCAGCGTTGTACTGCGTGTGGAAGTGGAGTAGAGGCTTCTGCAAATCCTGCAAACCCTTGATCCACATCTTGGCTGGTGAGAAGGTGTGCATCCAAGTGATGACGCCCACGCACTTCTCGTCGTTGTTGGCAGCCTTCATCACGTCTTCCACTTCTTTGGAAGAGTTGGCTGTGCCTTTATAAACTACCTTGATGGGGATGAGACCACCCTCATTCAGACCTGCTACCATTTCCTTTGAGTGAGCGTCAACTGCAACGACAGCGTCACCACCGTAGAGCAACTGAGCACCAGTCACCCACCATAATTCCAAATTCTCAAATGCCATAATGTTTCAATTTTATGTGTTAATATTCTATTAGTTAATTGTTAATTAGATCAATGCTTCTGCCCCTTCTGGCCGTAGTAGGCATTGGGACCGTGTTTGCGATTGTAGTGCTTCTCAATCAAGAGGGGATTCATCGTCAAATTAGGATTGACCGAGAATGCCACAAAGGCCATCTTTGCGCACTGTTCCATCACCTTGGCGTTATAGACAGCGTTGTCAGGAGATGTGCCCCAAGAGAAAGGCCCATGATTCTTCACCAACACGGCTGGTGTGTGGTCAGGATTGATTTTGCGGATGTTGAGAATCTCGTCAACAATCACGTTGCCGGTCTCCAATTCATACTGACCCTCCACTTCTTCCTTGGTCATGTCTCTTGTGCATGGAATGGCTTTGTAGAAGTAGTCGGCATGGGTTGTGCCGATGTTGGGGATGTCCTTGCCTGCCTGTGCAAAGGCTGTGGCATAGGTGGAGTGGGTGTGAACGACTCCCTGAATGTTTGGGAAAGCCTTGTAAAGTACAAGATGAGTCGGAGTGTCAGAAGAAGGATTGAGGTCGCCCTCAACTACCTTTCCGCTTTCCAGGTCAACGACAACCATATCGCTTGCCTTCATCTCGTCGTAGCTGACACCTGAAGGTTTGATGACCACGAGGCCTTTTTCACGGTCGATGCCGGACACATTACCCCATGTGAAGATGACCAATCCCTGTTTAACCAAATCAAGGTTGGCCTTGAATACTTTTTCTTTTAGTTCTTCTAACATAGTATTTCTGTTTTTTATAGTGTTATTGTGTATTTTCCAACCATTGGCGACATCACAAATGTCGTTGATGTTGAAGTCCATTTCGGATTACTTGAATCTATATAGTGTGGCTCCTCGACGTGAAGATTCTTTGTCAATCATGCCAGTAGCCTGAATATATTCTTTTTCAGAGATAGCTCGACGGAAATTCCGCTTGTCTATCGAGGTGCCGAGGATGCTTTCATACAAGGTCTGAAGCAGGCTCAGCGTAAAGTATTGTGGCAGGAGTTTACTGCCGATGGGCTTGTTTTTGATGTTTTCGCTCATCACGCGGCGCGCCTTCTGCACCATGTCATTATGGTCGAAGCAGAGGGTCGGCAATTGATCGACATCCACCCATTGGGTGTGGTGAATGTCGGAGAGTTGTGTGTCGTAATTATCGATGTTGATGAGTGCGTAATATACAATGCTGATCACCCGCTCGCCTGGATCGCGTTCCACTTCACCAAAGGTGGCCAGTTGCTGCATATACACGCTGTCGAGTCCTGTGAATTTCTTCAAGATGCGCTGGGCTGAAGCATCAACGCTCTCGTCAGTTCTAACAAAGCCTCCAATCAACGACAACTCACCTTTCCCAGGGTTGTATGGACGCTGATGAATCAGCACCTGCAGTCGCCCGTCTTTGAATCCGAAGATGATGCAATCCACAGACACATAGAACTTGGGATGTTGTTTGTAAGCAGTCATTGATTGGAGGCTTCTATATTATATATAATGTGTAAGTCTATTTCAGATTACCAGAGTACAACATACAAAACGGTGAGGATGAGAATCACGCCAATAGCACCGATGTTGAATGTACGGTCGGTATGGAAGATGTTCAGGTCGATTGGAACGAGCTTTGGATCTTGTACCTTGTCCTTTGCGTTAGAACGCAAGTAGAGGCCGATGGTGCCTGTAATGGCAGCAAAGAAGATCATTGCGCCTTCGAAACCGTGGATGTGCATAGTTTCGTTGAAGAAACCGCCAATGGCAAGTACGAGAGATACGACAGCTACACAGAACATGATCGTGCTCCAACGAACTTGGGTCTTTACGGTGTGTGCGTCAAGTGCATCAGCTGGAACAGACTTCTTGCTAGCCAGTGAAATCCATACGAAGAGGATCACCAATGTGATGAACACAACACCTGAACGTACCAAGAACGGCATCTCTGGGAAGGCAAACTTATAGATGATCGAGAACGCGAAGGTACCGATTGCGCAGACAACCGCAGCTGTGCCGCTTGCACGCTTCCACAACAGACCAAGACCGAAGATGACCACAACGCCTGGATAAACGAAAGCTGAATACTCCTGAATGAACTGGAAGGCCTGGTCGATACCACCCATCAATGGGTAAACGGCGATCAGAGCGATAATCAGTGCACATACAGAAGTGAGACGACCCACGTTCACGAGTTTCTTCTCAGAAGCGTTCTTGTTGATGAACTGCTTGTAAACATCCATCGTGAAGAGGGTAGAGGTGGAGTTGAACATGGATGCCAAAGAAGAAATGACGGCGGCAGCCAATGCAGCGAAGCTCAAACCCTTGACAACGGTAGGAGTGAAGTTACGGATCAGGAATGGATATGCATCGTCAGAACGAGCGATGGAACCTGCCAATGTTTCGCGCAATGAATCGCACTCAGGAGCGTTCATGATGTAGAATGCGCAAACACCAGGGATACATACGATGAAAGGAATCAAAATTTTCAAGAAGGCAGCAAATACCATACCCTTCTTTGCCTCGTCGAGAGACTTGGCGGCAAGACCCTTCTGGATGATGTACTGGTTGAAACCCCAGTAACCCAAGTTGGTCAGCCACAGCGCACCGAAGATCAGCACGATACCAGGATTGGTGAAGAATGGGTCTTCCTTCTGGGTAACGTTGCCTGCTGCGTCAGTCACACCATTGATGACTGGATAGAGCTCCTCATTACGTGTAACAACCAAGTTGAAGTGTTTGTCACCGTCAATGCTAGCCAGATAGTCTTTGATGTGCATCAGAGCATCCCATGCACCTCCTAAGCCCATCTCCTCGCCAATGACAGAGAGAGCGGCATAAGCAGTGATCAAACCACCACCCACGAGGAACGTCACCTGCATCACGTCAGTCCATGCTACAGAAGCCAGACCGCCGTAGATAGAGTAGATACCTGCGATGAGGAAGAGGCAAAGGATGATCACCATACGAACCTGGTCAATCTCCATGCCAGCCACCATGACTGTCATGTCGGTGGGCAGACCCAGAATCTGCTGGATAGCCAAAGCGCCCAGCCATGCTACTGACGTCAGGTTGACGAAGACATAGAGGAAGAGCCACAATGCTGAGAATGCGAATCCCACACCCCAATTGTAACGCTCGCGCAGGAACTGAGGAATGGTGAAAATCTTCTTCTCGATCATCAGAGGCAGCAGGAACTTACCTACAACGAGCAGTGTGGCAGCAGCCATCAACTCATAAGCAGCTTGTGCGATACCTGATGCATAAGCCGACCCCGACATACCGATAAACTGTTCTGCCGAAATGTTGGCAGCAATGAGCGATGCACCCACAGCCCACCAAGTCAACGTGTTTCCGGCCAAGAAGTAGTCGGTCGACGATTTCTCTTCACCCTTCTTGCTGCGGGACAGGAACAGTCCCATGCCGACAAGAATGATGATGTACACTATAAAGACCAAATAATCGGCCAACGCAAACCCATTGTTGCTTAGTGCTTCAAAAATTTTGTCCATGTTGAATTTTGTTTTATGATTAAATTATGAATAGGATTACTCTATTATATGATAGAAGGAAAAGGACTTGCGCCCAAAGGCGTGGAAAGTCCCTTTCCTTGTCAATTTTTATTTCTCTACAGAGAATGCATACTTGCAATAAGATTTGTATGGCTTTTCAGGAGAAACGAATGGGTTGCTGTCTTCCCAACCTGGCATCATGCACTTGTTGGGAGAGTCTGGATACTTCTGACTTTCGAGGCAGACGGCGCAGTGCTTCTGATACATGATGCCACCCTTGCCTGGACGAGTTCCGTCTTGGAAGTTGGCTGTGTAAACCTGCACGCCAGGCTCGTTGGTGTACATATCCATCTTGATACCAGAACGTGGGTCAGACATCGTGATGCAGATAGCCTTCTTGTCGCCCTTCGTGTTGAGGCACCAGTTGTGGTCGTAACCGCCACCCACTGATTCCATTTCTGGGTCGTTCTTGCCGAAGTCAGTGCCGATGGCCTTTGGCGTGCGGAAGTCAAACACTGTGCCCTCTACTGGACGAATCTCACCAGTAGGAATCAGGTTGTCGTCACCTGGTGTGTAGTTGTCAGCGTTCACGTAGAGGATGGACTCGTCAATTGTGTTGTTCAGGTCGCCTGACAGGTTGAAATAAGTGTGGTTCGTCATGTTCAGCACTGTGGGAGCGTCAGCCACACCATCATAGCTGATGACGATTTCATTGTTGTCCGTCAGTTTGAAGTCAACTGTAGCCACCACTTCGCCTGGGAACTGGTTGTCACCGTCAGGAGAAGTAATCTGGAGTGCCAGTGACTGTGGAGTGGCCTCCACCTCGTCATAAACCTGATACTGCCAACCTGTGTAACCGCCATGCAGACAAGCCACACCGTTGTTGTTCTTAGGCAGGGTCACCTTCTCGCCGTTGTAAGTGTATTCACCGTTGTTGATGCGGTTTGCATAACGACCGACAGAGCAACCGAAGTCAGTCTCAAAGTTCCATGGGAAATAGTTCTCAATTTTGTCGAAGCCACAGGCTACGTCAACAAACTCCCCGTCCTTGTTGGGAACCACGATACTTACGATGCGTGCACCAAAGTTGGTGATGCAGACTTCCATACCGTTCTTGTTGGTAAGGGTGTAGAGCTTCACTTGTTTGGCATTGGCTTCGTCTGCTTTGAACTGACCTGCTTCAGCGTCGTAAGCGACAGCGATGCAAGTGTCAAAATCAGCGGGGTTGATACCAGACTTGGTCAGTTGAGTCTCAGGTGCAGGATCACATGCACAAAGGAATGCTACGGCCGCAGCACTTCCCATCAAAATCGTTTTAAGATTTCTCATAATTTTGGTTAGAATTGATTAGTTTATAAACTGTCCGCCAAAGGTACGGCTTTTTCACGTCATACAACCTTTCAAAAACATGTTATAAAACATAAAGTGTTGTTTCGACACTTTTTTCGTCGATTTTTTGCCATCTACCATTGTTTTTTATCCCTAATTGTGGGGTGAGACGGACAATAAAAGGAAGGTGTGGATGATGAAACTCATCTAACGGAAGAACATACCATTACGGCCCAATTGTTTTGTTGCAAGGTCTGGGTGACGGTAAGTCCGTTGTTACAGATGACATTGGTCATCTCTGGTATGTCATCGGTGAAGAATCCAGAGATGATGAGGGTGCCGTTGGAATTGAGATGCTGGACATAGGTGGGCATGTCATTGGTGAGGATATTCTTGTGGATGTTGGCGACGATGGTTTGGAACATGCCATCGATGGCTGAGGCGTCACCAAGTTGCACACATACATTTTGGATGTTATTAAGTGCGAAATTCTCACGAGCATTCTCCACGCTGAACTCGTCGATATCGATGGCAACGACTTCTTGTGCACCTTGCATCGCCATGGCTATGCCAAGCACGCCAGTGCCTGTGCCCATGTCTAGCACACGTTGACCTGTGAAGTCTTGCTGAAGCAGAAAGGAGGTGATTTGGTAAGTGGTTTCGTGTGAACCGGATCCAAAGGCCATGCGAGGGTTGAGGCGTATGCCGAACTCACGTTCGAGGATGGGGTCAAAACTGTTTTGTTCCCACTCGGCATTCCAGTCCTTGTTCTCGAGGCCATGAAGTGTGTAGGTGCAGGTGACATCAGGAATGAAGATGTTTTGAAGCGTTTCCTGAAGACTTGCTTCGTCAAGTTGATCCTTGGGTATGTAGGCCTTGATGCCTGTGTCTGTCATCTCGAAGGAGTCAAAACCGATGTCACCCAAGAGAGCAGAAAGAACGTCACATGTGGCTTCTGTGTATGGGGAAACGATGATGTCTGCGTAGAGGTAGAGCATAGTTAAGAGTTTAGGATTTAGGGTTTAATCTTCTTCAGGAATGGTCAGATCCATGAGGTCTTGGTAATCACCCTTGAAGACGTTGATGTCCACATTTCCCTTGATGCCATCGACATGCCCCACGTCTGTATGTTGCCAGAATGCCCAGTCACCTTTGTATTCGAGAGTGTCAACGTAGTAATGGGCAATCCAATAGGGATAACGGTCGAATTCGGATGTGTTAAGATAGGTGGTACGAAACTTATAGCCCGTGTAGAGGATGGGTGTGACGCCATAGTGCTTCTCTACATAATTCATCCAATGGAGCACCTCACGTCGAAGTTGCTCAGGTGTGCAGTCTCCGAGTTCTTCGACATCGAGCACAGGGGGAAGGTCGTGCTCATCGAGCTGCACCAGTTTGCAGAAATGCTTTGCCTGTTCCTTGCCCGACGAGGAAGGACTGAAATAGTGATAGGCTCCTCGCACGATGTCGTTTTTCTTGGCATTGTGGAAATTCTGGTTGAAATTCTCGTCCCAGATGCTCGTGCCTTCAGTCGCTTTGATGAAGACGAAGGAGACAGGCACGCCTTGTATTTGGGCGTTGCGCAGCTTATCCCAGTTGATGTCGCCTTGATAGTGGGAAATGTCGAGTCCTCTCACCTTGCCGTCTGGGTATATCACCTTTCCGTATAATGCCTTCCAGCGGAAAGAGTAGGGGCCTACAAAAGTGTTGTAGAAGAATGCGATATAGGCAACAACAATGATGCCGAGCGCAGTCCATAAGACATAAGAAGGCACACGGCGAAGTGGATTTCGTCGTGTGCCTTTCTTCTTGCGTTTTGTGGTTTTGCGCTTGGTGGGCATTATTTAGCCTTCTCCAACTGAAGTGTGATGGTTGGCTGATCGCAAACCTCTGTTGGTCCCCAGTACTGGATTGGACCAGGATATACGTATGCCGTTTCCTTGGCCCACTCTTCGCGGTGTGCTGCAAAGAATTTGAATGGAGCACCGTCCAACTCAACGAGCGCTTTGCGGATGACGGGCTTCATCTTACCGTTGCGCTTCTCGAGGTTCATCATCATCGTGATTGGCACGCCGCCTGCAATCCACTCTGCAGCAGGTGCTGTGGTGTTCTTGATGATAGACATGTAACCTGTCTTGCCGTTGGCGATGAGGCGAGATGCGTTGTAACCCAGTGAGTAGCAGTAGTCTGCATCGTAGTTGGATGGAGCGGCACAACGACCTTCGTAGCCGAAGAAGTGGTGCTGAGAACCGAACTTGCCGACATACTTGCCAGACTTCTTCCAGACAGCAAGCTTGTCTGCCACCATGCGGGAGAGGAGTTTTTCGGTCTCGATGAGCGATACCTGCACGTTTCCGTGTGGGTCGCGATCGAGTGCCAATTGTGCGGCCACATCTGCAGGGAGAGAGAGGAACGTAGCGAGGTTCTCTCTGGAGATGTGCTGCTTCACGAACTCGATTTGTTCGTTGGCGCTGTTGATGGTTCCAGCCTCTGGAGATGCGAGTACATCGTTGAGCTCAGCGATGAGCTTCTTGATAGCCGGGATGAACTCGATGATACCCTCTGGGATGAGGACTGTACCGAAGTTGTTGCCTTCTTCCGCACGCTTTGCCACAGCCTTGGCGATGTAAGTGACTACATCGTCGAGTGACATAGCTTTAGCCTCCACCTCCTCAGAGATGAGACAGATGTTAGGCTGACACTGAAGTGCGCACTCCAATGCAATGTGAGAAGCTGAACGACCCATCAGTTTGATGAAGTGCCAGTATTTGCGGGCAGAGTTGCAGTCACGCTGGATGTTACCAATTAACTCAGAATAAGTCTTGCAGGCAGTGTCGAAACCAAATGAGGTCTCAATCTGCTCGTTCTTCAGGTCGCCGTCAATGGTCTTTGGACAGCCAATCACTTGAACACCGTATTTCTTGGCTGCGTAGTACTCTGCCAGCACACAAGCGTTGGTGTTAGAGTCGTCACCACCGATGATAACAAGTGCCTTGATGTTCAGTTCGCGGAGAATCTGAATACCTTTCTCGAACTGATCCACCTCTTCCAGTTTGGTACGTCCAGAACCGATGATGTCGAAGCCACCAGTGTTGCGGTACTTGTCCATGATGTCTGATGTGATTTCCATGTAGTTGTGGTCCACAAGACCACCAGGTCCCAGAATGAATCCATAGAGCTTGTTGGCAGGGTTAAGAGACTTCACACCGTCGAACAGACCTGAGATCACGTTGTGACCGCCGGGAGCCTGACCACCAGAGAGGATGATACCAACGTTGAATGGAGGAAGTGCCGTGGGCTCGCCTGGTTCGAATGTGATGACAGGCATGCCATAAGTGTTGGGGAACAGTTCCTTGATTTCAGCCTGATTGCCTACAGACTGAGTGGCAGCACCTTCAATAGCCTTTACAGGACCCTGAAGGGCTTTGGGAAGTTTCGGCTGATAAGCAGCACGAGCCTTCTGAAGATTTGAAATTGCCATAATATTTATGTTTTAATTTTTAGTGAGAATTTTATAGTTGTAATATTTCTGAAGTGATTCACGGGCAGCTTCGATGTAAGTGAGTGCTTCCTTGCACATGTTGGTTATATACTGCCAGTCACCCGCTTTCACCTTGTCGTTAGGGAAGAGTTTTGAACCCATGCCCACGCAGAACACACCAGTCTTGAACCATGCTGTCAGGTTTTCCTCAGTAGGAGCTACGCCACCCGTCACCATGATCTTTGACCATGGCATTGGTGCCATGAGATTCTTCACCATCGCGGGACCATATACATCGCCTGGGAAGAGTTTCGTGAGGTCACATCCAAGTTCTTGTGCTGCACCCACTTCGCTCACAGAACCACAACCAGGGCAATAGGGGATGAGGCGACGATTGCAGACACGCGCAATCTCGGGATTGAAGAGAGGACCTACAACGAAACAAGCACCTAACTGGATGTAGAGCGCTGCTGTAGGAGCGTCCACCACAGAACCTACGCCCAATGCCAACTCTGGACATTCGGATGCTGCAAACTTCACACACTCGGCAAATACCTCATGAGCGAAATCACCACGGTTCGTGAACTCGAAGGCGCGAACACCTCCATCGTAGCAAGCCTTAATAACCTTCTTTGCTACTTCTGCATCTTGGTGGTAAAATACAGGTACCATACCCGTATTACCGATTTTGACCATGACGGCCAACTTTTCAAACTTTGCCATATTTTAATGCTTAACTTTCAATTCTAAACTTTATCTCTGCACTCGACCATTGGCATTGCCACCAGCCAATGCTTCTACTTCTTCGATAGACACGTGGTTGAAGTCACCAGGAATCGTGTGTTTCAGCGCCGATGCTGCCACTGCAAATTCCAACGCCTCACCTTGTGTCGGTTTGGTCAGCAAGCCATGAATGAGACCACCAGAGAACGAGTCTCCACCACCTACACGATCGATGATGGGGTTGATGTCATAGCGCTTACTCTGATAAAACTCCTTGCCGTCATAAATGAGTGCCTTCCATCCATTGTGAGTGGCTGAGAAACTTTCACGGAGGGTTGATACCACATATTTAAATCCGAATTCCTTTGCCATCGCCTTGAAGATGCCTTCATAGCCGGCAGCATCAGTCACACCAGCCTCCACGTCAGCGTCAGGTTTGAAACCAAGGCAGAGCTCTGCATCCTCCTCATTGCCGATGCACACATCCACATATTGCATCAAGGGACGCATGATTGAGATGGCCTTCTCGCTGGTCCAGAGTTTCTTGCGGAAGTTCAGGTCGCATGATACAGTCACACCATGCTTCTTGGCTGAAATGCAAGCCTGACGCAGACACTCTGCAGATGCATCGCTGATGGCAGGTGTGATGCCACTCCAATGGAACCAATCGGCGCCTTCAAATATTTTGTCAAAGTCAAAGTCCTCTGGCTTGGCCTCTGCGATGGCAGAGTTGGCACGGTCATAAATCACTTTCGATGGGCGCATGCTGGCACCTGTCTCAGCATAGTAGAGTCCAATGCGATTGCCACCACGGGCAATGAAATCAGTGTTGACACCAAACTTGCGCAAGGCATTCACTGCTATCTGTCCGATTTCGTGCTTGGGCAATTTGCTCACAAACACGCTTTCATGTCCGAAGTTCGCAAGACTGATACCTACGTTCGCTTCACCGCCACCCGGTATAATGTTGAATTTGTCTGCCTGAACGAAACGGTAGTTCCCCTCAGGCGAAAGGCGAAGCATGATTTCGCCCATTGTTACGATTTTAGCCATATGATGTATTTATATTGTTTCTGGTTGTTTTTGTTCAGTCTTTCTCTGAATTAGCGTGCAAATTTAATATTTTTTTATGAGAAAAGCGTACTATTGCTTGGCAAAAAACGAGAATGAGGCGAAATTTTGTGCAAATTAAATTTATATATGATTAAAAAGCGTTAACTTTGCACGGTTTTTCCATCATGCCGTACTTTCGGCGGGTAAACGATTTTAGGATTCAAAAGTATTGATAAGGTAAAAGAATATGGAGATTACGTCCAAGATTCGTATAAAGGACATAGCGGAAAGTGCAGGGGTGTCTGTGGGCACCGTTGACCGTATCATTCATGGTCGTGGCAATGTTTCGCCAATCAGCATGGAACGGGTGCAGAAAGTGCTGGATGAAATCAATTACACTCCCAACCACTATGCGTCGGCGCTCGCTTCTCACAGCGTGCACCAGTTTGCCGCCATCCTTCCCATGCATGAGGTCGATAGTTATTGGGCGCGTGTGGAGACTGGCCTCACAGATGGCGTCCGCCGTTTCAACGACTTCAAAATCTCCTTTAAGGTCTTTCGTTATGACCCTTTCAATACTGAATCCTTTAAAATTGAATGCCAGAGCCTGCTGGACTCGAATCCCGACACGGTCATCATCGGTCCTATCTTCAATTATAACATCATGGCGAAATTCACCTCCCAGCTGGACGAGCGTGAGATTCCTTATGCCTTGCTCGACTCTAACTGGCCGGAGTTTAACCATCGTATTTTCTACGGACAGGACTCTTTGCAGAGTGGTGCCTTCTCAGGACGCATCATGTCGTTGGCTGCCGATGCCAACACCAAGCAGATGGCGCTCTTCAAGGTGATGGGCGAGGGGCGTGTGGCAAGCCGCCAGCAGATGAACCGTGAGGTGGGCTTCCGCAAATACATGGAAGAGCATAACCCTGACATCGAGATTGTGGATGTCAACCTCTATGTTTATGATAAGCAGGGCATGCGTGAAATCATGCGTGAGTTCTTTACTGCGAATCCTGAGATACGTCATGCGTTGTGCTTCAACTCCTCCATCCATATCATTGCAGATTTCCTGAGAGCCGAGATGCCAGACCATCCTCATGTCACGCTGTTGGGTTACGATGCCGTCGATGCAAATGTGCGATGCATCAAAAATGGTTCTGCAGATTTCCTGATTGCCCAACATCCGCAATCGCAAGGATTAGATTGCTTCCGCTCGATGTTCAACTCATGTGTGCTCAAAATGAACATTAAACGAGACCACTACATGTCCATCGAACTGCTCACGAAAGAGAATGTTGACTTCTATAAGGATTAGTTTAATGAAAATTTCTTAATAGATAGAATATCAATTATATAATCAACCAAAAACAAATAATCATCTAACCTATCACCTTTTATGAAACAGACATTGAAAAGTTCCCTTTTGTTGGGAAGCCTCTCTTTGATGGGGCTCATGTGTTCATCCACTTTGATGGCGCAAAAGAATCAGATGCCACTTGTGTTTTCTGTCGAGAATACAGGGGCAAAGTTTGCTGAGCCCAAGTATGGTACAGCTGACCAGATGCCAGATATGGCCGCCCTTCCCAATCCCTTCGTCTTTGCAGACAGCAAGAAGGAAGCGAAGAACCTGAAGCAGTGGCAACAGCGTCGTTCTGAGATTGCGCATCAGATTCAGCATTATGAAATCGGTACAAAGCCTACAGTCTCGATGGATGACATCGATGCACGTATGTCTGGCGACACGCTCATTGTCGATGTGCACGTCAATGGACAAGTGCTGACACTCTCCACGCCGATCTTTTATCCCAAAGAAGGTACAGCACCTTATCCGCTCATCATCGGAGCCAGCAACAATGCACTTCCACGTAAGCTGTTTACTGATCGCAACATCGCTATGATGGTATTTTATGAGCGTCAGGTCAATAGCTATTCCCAGATGAATCGAGGTGGGGGAGCAGGACGTGGAAGTTATGCTTTCGACCGTCTCTATCCAGACCTGAAAGAAAATGGTGCCTATAGCGAGTGGGCATGGGGGTTCAGCCGCTTGCTCGATGGCTTGCAGAAGTTGGGTCCTGAAGTGACGAAGATTGACATGGCGCACATTGGCGTGACAGGTTGTTCTTATGCTGGCAAGATGGCGCTTTTCTGTGGAGCCTTCGACGAACGTGTCGCACTCACCATTGCACAGGAACCTGGTGGTGGCGGCGCTGCTTCATGGCGTGTCTCTCGTACTTTGGGCAATGTCGAGAATCTCGACAAGACAGACTATAATTGGTTTAAGGAGAGTCTGAAGGAAAACTTTGGTGAGGAGAAAGTGAACAGATTGCCTCACGATCGTCATGAACTCGTTGCCATGTGCTGTCCACGTGCTGTGCTTTTGCTGGGCAATCCTGATTATGAGTGGCTTTGCGACCCCTCCATGTACGTTTCTGCCAATGCTGCACAGAAAGTGTGGGAGCGTTTTGGCATTGCTGATCGCTTCGGCTATTCCATCGTGGCTGGTCATGGTCATTGTCAACTTCCTGAGGTGCAATATCCAGAGGTGGAAGCTTTCATCGACAAGTTCCTTTTGGGCAAGGAAGCCAACACTGTGGTGCGCATCGCTCCTGATGACTATCCAACTAAATACGATCCCAAGCAATGGATCAAGTGGTAAAAAAGAATTGAGCTTGCGAAACCTCGCAAGCTCATTTTTTTATATTCAATCAGTTCCTATACCTCCTGATTATTTCCTATTATATATATAATGTGTAATAGGCTATTGTACGCTATCGCACCTGTCTGTATAGAACTTTTTGAAGTCCTTCCAGCGGTAGTAAGGATAGAGATCAGAGGGTAGGGGAAGGGAGGCCTCCTGGCCGTTGAGGATGCACTTGATGAGGATGTCCTGTCCAGGTTTTCCACGATAGAAGATGATTTGGATGTTGGATGCCTTGCCCATCGTCCAGTTCTGGTAGCAATTCTTCACCTCGTAGGGGTCTTCGGGGTCAATGTCGGCGCCGTTGATGCCCATCAATATGGTGAGGGGACCCAGACAGGTGTCGTGACCAAAGCGGAGGTCAGCCAAGCGAACGGTCTTCCCGTTGATGACATCATCGGCTTTCTTGATGATGTCGCGCAGGATAGGAATCATGTCGTAGCGTGGTTCAAATACCCATGTGTAAGAGCCCAGATTCTCATGCTCCCAACGTGCGGCAATCTCTTCGTCGGTGATGATGTTGCCCATCATGCCATCGTGTCCGATGCTGGGTAGAGAGGTGTAGAGGTTGATGAGGTTGCTGCCAATCATGTTCATGTTGCCAGGCAAACCTTCTGTGCTGGTGAAAACACGCGACACAATCTTCTCATGCAAATTGTCTTGATACTGGAAACGTGAACGGTTCTCCTCAAAGCGAGGCCTTGACTTGGGGTATTTCTTATAATTGGGGTTCTGGCGGTCGTCGGGCTTTACACCGTCAAGCACCTTGCGTGCTGACTCTTCACGGATTTCAAGTTTTGGATTGCATTGGGTCAGTTCCTGGCAGAATGAAGCCATGCTGAGCACACAACGCCCTGTGAGCGAGGAGATGGCATAGATGTCGCCGCCCTTCTTGAACAAATCCTCGAAGTTGTTGTACATGGTGCGGGCAATGTACTGGTGCTGCTCCCATCCCAGTTGGCTCAGTTCGCTCACGCTGGTGGCTAGTTCGGTTTTTGCAGCCATGAACTTGGTGCGGAAAGCCTCGCCTTCGGGAGTGAGTTGATTCTTGGCGTGAGCCTTGGTGAGGAGTGAGTCGAGGTCGCGATATAGCATGTCGTTCCAGTAGTAGCGAGAACCATGACGACCATAATGGCTGATGTAGAACACCTTGTAACCCTTCGGCGCTTTCGTCAGCGTGGTTGGTTTCATGGAATAGGGATAGTCCTGACCATAGGCTTTTCTCAGGTCAGCCTTGACTTGTTCGAGCGCAGAAACGCCCTGTGCCCACGATGTGAGTGCGAAGACCCACAGGATGAGTGCTTGTAGAATCTTTTTCATTGTGATGTGTACTTTTGTTAAATAGGATAGTAAAATTCTTTTATCCCCAAAGCATTGTTGTACTATTTCTGGGTTTGTTGATTATGTTGGTGGTGCAAAGATAGAGTTTTGTTAGGTTATGACCAAATTTTTAGTAAGAAAAAGTTGATTCAATAAAAGATTTCACTATTGTTGTTAATCGAGTGTGAAAAAATTAAGAAATAGTCTTAATCGGTGTTAACACTTTTGGGGGATTTGTTAAACTAATTCAACGAAAGGAAAAAAACGGGAGAAAATGTTTTGTGATAACGTGAAATTGTACTTATTTTGCAGCCCAAAAGACAAAAAAGTGAGAACAATGAAACAAACTACTAAAAGATTCTATGGCGCACTGATTGGTGTAGCTTTCCTTTCGGGACTGACAGGAGCGTTTGCTTACTCCATCTCCCAAAATTCTATGAACAAAGTTTTGCCTGCCCTTTCTCTTGCAGAGTCCAAGAAGACTGCGGAGGAACCGGCAAGCAGCGTGATGCAACTTTCGAATGTGGCAGCACCTGCCGCCCAGCCTGTCGATTTGACTGAAGCTGCGGAGAAGGCCTGCAACGCTGTAGTGTATATTAAGGTGGTGCAGAAAGGTCGTAAGCAGACCATTGAGTACCGTGACCCATTCGAGGATTTCTTTGGTGACTTCTTCGGACGTGGCGGTGGTGGCACCCAGCGCCGTCAGGTGGAAACGCCTAAGCGTGAGGCTGCAGGTTCAGGTGTGATCATTTCTGCTGATGGTTTCATCGTGACGAACAACCACGTGGTGGAGGATGCTGATGAAATCACCATCACGCTGAATGACAACCGCGAGTTCAAGGCACAAGTCATCGGCACAGATGCTGACACAGATTTGGCGTTGTTGAAGATTGACGCTACCGACTTGTCGCCCATCGTGATTGGCGACTCTGATCAGCTGAAGGTGGGTGAATGGGTGTTGGCCGTAGGTAATCCCTTCAACCTGACCTCGACCGTGACGGCTGGTATCGTGTCTGCCAAAGCTCGCAATATCGGTGCACACAAGAATGGCATTGAATCGTTCATCCAGACTGACGCCGCCATCAATGCAGGCAACTCTGGTGGTGCATTGGTGAACACACGTGGTGAGCTGGTGGGCATCAATGCCATGCTCTACTCACAGACAGGCTCCTTCACGGGCTATGGTTTCGCCATTCCAACGACCATCATGAAGAAAGTGGTGACCGACCTGCAGGCGTATGGAACTGTGCAGCGTGCCATGATCGGCATCAGCGGTATGACTCTCCACGACTATATCGATGCGAAGAAGCATGACGATGAGAAATTCTCAGCAGACTTCGGCACCGTCGATGGTGTGTATGTGGCAGAAGTCATCGATGATGGTGCAGCAGCTGATGCAGGCATCAAGAGTGGTGACGTGATTGTGTCCGTAGATGGCAAGAAAATCACCAAGATGTCAGAGTTGCAGGAGGCAACCACCAAGTATCATCCTGGCGACAAGGCTGAGATTGGCTACATCCGCGACAAGAAGGAGAAGACCACAACCATCACGTTCCGCAACGCCAAGGGTAGCACCAACGTCATCAAGACCCAGAAGGTGGATGCACTTGGGGCAGAGTTCAAGGAACTGACCGAAAGCCAGCAGAAGACGCTCCACCTCACCTATGGTGTGCAGGTGACTAACCTGAAGAGCGGTTATCTGAAGGATGCTGGTGTGCCAGACGGCTTCATCATCCTCAAGGCTAACAACCAAAACATCAAGTCGGCTGCCGACATGGAGTCAGTCTTCAAATCAGCACAGGCAAGCGACGAGCAGACATTGTGGATTTGGGGTAAGACACCCGCTGGAAGAGCCATGTCATTTGCCATCTATCTTGGCGATTAAATAGGTTGTCAATGCGATTCACCTAAGCGAATCAAAGGGTGAAATGTTAAAAAATGAGGGATTTGGTGAAAAAAATCATCAAATCCCTTGTTTGTATGGTGACAATACACTACCTTTGCGATGTAGAACAAAACGAAGACCGTCTGTTCTGGTGAGAGAATCGGACAAAAAAGACAGTCGAGTTTACATATAGCCGGGGTACAGGATCGATCGGGATACTCATCAAATTATACACTGAAACCGAGATGATTTTACCGTTCCAATGGCGGGCCACAACCCAGAAGTCGCCATGTCATCGAGCATGGGGTTTCGGCATCTGGAAACCATAAGGTCGGTGGATTACAAAGGGCGGTAAATACTCAAATCTTATCACGTCGGAGTTTCATCACATCTCCTCCCGGCTTTTTTCTAAAGGGTGGACTTATCGATATAAGCCCACCCTTTACAAGGAAAGTTGCCGGAGTGGTCGATCGGGCCGCACTCGAAATGCGGTGAACGGGTAACTGTTCCGGGGGTTCGAATCCCTCACTTTCCGCTGATAGGGTGGATTTTGCGTTTTTTGCGAAGTTCACCTTTTTTGTTTGAAAATCAAAGGTTTGAGATGAAAAAATGATGATTTCATTGATGCCTTCCTGTCCCATGAATAAAGTAAGAATCACAGCCATTCGCCAGACGGTCTATACGGACTTGATGGCAAAATACGAGAACCCCATTGAACATACCTGCGATGTCAGAGAAGGGCAGCAATGGGTTTCCATCGACGGTCAACGTCCCAAGGGGATGTGCCTGTCGGCATGGAGTTCGATGCGTGAGTTTGTTGAGTCGTTGGCCAAGGGAGAGGGCAACTTTTTCGACGGATGGATGAAGAACCCGATGAGTGCAATGATCAGTTGCAACGACGGCTTCCGACCCTTCAGTTTCTATATCGAGGTAGTGGAATGACTATCGGCTCTATTGTTCCAAACTTTCAAAGATCGCTGTCAATTCACGTTTCCGTTCGTTGACGGCGCAAAGTTACGGAGTCTGTTGTAGGCATCAAAATTCGTTTCCCAACAATCTGCATTCTTTGGAAACGGTTTCCGGCATTCCTTGTCTTTGGGAAACGGGTAGGGTGCCGTTGCTGACAATGCCCTACTCATGTGCATGACAAAGGTTCACACGCACACATGACAAAGCCCCGCTCATCGACTATAGTGCAGCCTGTGAAAATCGGCAGAAAACCTATAAGCTGACGCCCTCGTTTTCCCCAAAAGGTTATTCGGTTATTTGGTTATTTGGTTATTTGGTTATTTTTTTGTTTCCGAGCCGTGCGTACCTTATTATATTATATTATATATAATATATAAAATCTAAAAGACCAGAACCCCCAACATCCCCCAATCCAAAAATTTGGAAAATAACCAAATAACCAAATAACTTTTTAACCATGCAAGACACACAACTTGTTACTTATCAATAAGTTGAATATTTCATCGGGTCTTCCAAAGACTGGATGTCCCCATTTTCCCCTTCTTCCAGCTCCGCTTTGAGGTACTCCCAAAATAGGTGCAAAAACAGGGCCTCAACCCTTTTTTTGTGGTGTCGATGTGAAAAAGTGCCACT
>JAFXVU010000119.1 GCA_017534705.1 Bacteroidaceae bacterium | reverse complement strand
CTTGTCCACCTCATTGAGATTGACAATAGTGTTATCGACCAATCTCCTTATGCTGAAAGAATCGAATGCCATATCCCCTACCCTCATCCGTGTCGGGCACAACTTCTAAGGTTATTATATTATACGAACCTCACAACTCAAAATAGCAGAGTATATCCACCCCAAAACGGATAATCCGTTTTTATTCTAACTAATGTCAACGTCATTGCAAATTTAGTAATTATTTTCGCTTCCACTTACTTTCATCGCCATTATTTTGCATATTCCCCTCTTTCCAATTCGAAGCAGGAACTTTCCTATATTGCCCTCAACAGCCTTGAGTGAGGGGCCAACTTCCTGAAATCAGACTGTTCCGCTATTCTCTCGTAAAATACATGCTGGTGCGAGTCCCAACCCACGACCACCCTCACGCTCACACAATTGCGTTGCCTGCTTAATCGCGTTCTGACGTATGCTTTAGGTTTGTAAAACAGTCTTCTCGGTTTGATTGCTGTCTTTCATAGCATCCAATCTTACGGCCGTTTGATCGGATGGTGTCTATTTCACCACAACCTTTTGTCTGTCAAGGATGTAGATACCCTTGGTTGTTGGCCTGCTGATGGGGCGGCCGCTGAGGTCTCGCCATGTGGGGTTGGTAGCGTTTTCGTTGATTCTGATGTCGTTGATGGCGTCGGTCTCGGGCTGGGTGTCGGTACAGGGGGTATCTGTCATGTCGTAGTTGGCTGTCATGATAGTGACATTGGCTAAGCCGAGTTTTGTCACCACATCGGGCAGAGTGTCAGAGCGTTTGCTGGTGGCCCAGATGAGGTTGCCGTCTTTGTCGTAGAATTTGTGTCCGGCGTAGTTTTTGGTGCCTAGGAAGGTGATAATCTTGCCCACCACTTTATACCAGTCGTCGGTGCACTTGGGTGCGTCGTCGGTGAAGGCCTCATAGTCACCGCCCAAGTATGCTGAGGTCGATGAGGACATGAGGTACGGGTATTCATCGTTGGCGCGTTTGAATCCGTCGGCGGCTACTACACATCCGAAGATGTTGTCGGGGTTGGCATCCTTCTTGATGATGCGGTCGTCGATGAACATGATGTTGCCCAGTTTCCTCTCTTTCTTTTGCATGTATGCCTTTGTGGCGTTGATGCTGGCCTGTGTGGTGGTGACGAGGTAGTTGGAATAGTCGCCCACTGCGAGTTTTTCCACAGGAATGAACATGCCGTAAGCCTCAAAGAACTCCGAAAGGTCTGCGTCGGCAACGTCGCAGATCATCTTGGCCAGGTGGAGATAGTCGTCATTGCCGTAGGATGTGGCGCCTCCATTGCCAGGACCGCTCCACTTGTTGATGGGTAGTTTACGCATCTGTCGGAAAAGGTTGGGCAAGAACTGGTCGTCGTGGTGTTGTACGTGGAAGTAGAGGTAAAGCTGGAAGAACATTGATGTAGTCATCCAGATGTCGCGTTGGAGCCAGGGTGTCCCTTTGGCCATGTAGTCGAAGTTGCTGCTGGGGTACCAGCGACGTGAGTTGAGAATGCCACTCTCGAAGGTGTTGATGTTCGAGAACAAGTTGTTGGAACTCTCTGTGGTTCCGATGACATTGATGCTTGCCTGATGGTTGTGGCCTATCTCGTGGGAAGGTCCCCAGAGGTTGCCACCGCCGGTGGACATCTTCTTGTAGTTCATGATGGTGGAGATGGTGCCTTCAGAGTACCACGTGCCTCGTGCGGCGGAGTGCATGTATGTACTTGCCCCGGAGAAGGCGTTCCACACGTTGCGGTAGCGGCCTTCAAAGTCTTCGACACCCATGTAGCGGTCCTCGTTGGCGCATATTTGTTCCCAGATGTGCATCAGGCCTTCCATCTCGTTAGGCTCGGCGGATAAAACGAGGTCACGGTCCATCTGGAAGACGAGGTGTTCGGTCTTGAGATTGACGTAAGGTGCCTTGAGCAATTGCTGCCGGAGGAGTTTCCAGTCGGCGTTGGTCATATCGCGTGTGGCGTCCCAATATCCATTGAGGGAGCCGCCTTCGATATGCACCTTGATGTCTTTGTGGCGAGCGAGTTGGCGGTAGGGGCCTGTTGTGCCTTCCTTGATGCGATAGAGCACGTAGAGCACTCGCTGCTCGGGATACTGCAGCAGGTTGAGCCCCGCCTTGAGTTGAGTGAGCGAGCCTGTGGGGTTGTTGCCGGCCACTCCATCCACCTTCACGGCCTCGAGGTAGAGTTCGGCAGTGCTGTGGGGGTTGGCGTCAACGTAGATGTAGATGATATCGCCCTTCTCAGCCACAATACCTGTGGGACCAGAGAGACGGCCGAAGGAATTGCTCATGGTGAAGTTGTTGGCATTGGCCATCTCTTCGTCGTGACTATAGACCTTGTAGTCGGCCACGCGGAAGAATCGCTCGTAGTCGCCAGTGTAACCTGTGGAGGTGTTGGTGAACTGCTGCCAGTTGTTGTTCTTCACTTTCAGCACCATGGCTTGCATGTCGGGATTGAGCGTCTTGAAGTCGTCGTTTTCGGCCAGTGCGTCGTCGGAAAGTGTGGCTATGGAGGCATTGAGCGTAGTGCATGCTTTGTCGCCGAAGAGGTTGTTGAGGGCTTTCTGCAGTTCGCTTTGCTTTTTCTGTAGTTCCTTGAAGGCCGCTTCGGTCTCGCCGAACTCTGCGAGTCGGGCGCGAGCCTCGTCAATGGCCTCCTGCGACACTTCTACTTCCTGTACGCTCCAAACGCTCGCGTCGGCATTGGTACTCCATAGCACACAGTAGTGATTCTGACTTTCGGAGTCGTGAAGGCCAGCGACATCGCCAGGATAGGCGATGGTGAAGGTTCTCTCCCACTTGGAAGCATTGGGGGTGAAGTTGAAGAGGACGTCGAGCGAGAACTTCTCGACGTTCTCGGATGTAGTTGTGTGATAGGGTGAGCTGGTCTTGGTCTGACGCAGGAGATAGCGCTGTGTGAGCACATTTTGCACGTGCCATGAGGATCCTTTCTTCTCGAGCGTCCAGTACTGTGAGATGTCGGAAGCATCGATAGGCAGGGTCTTCATGTCGCCACCCACGACCTCGGTATCGATGAGACAGCGTCCGTAGTATGACACAAGGCGGTAGTATTTGCCTTCCTGCAGTTCGCTCACGAAACCTGAGCGGGCTTCGATGTTTTGCAGCACCTCTTCCTCGGTGACATCGGTGACAGCCTCGATAGCCCAGTCGCTGCCCGAGTCACCCGCATAACTCCACTTGGTGACACCGTCATCGTAATTCGTCTTGTTGAGGCAGGTCTGCCCGCTGAAGTCGCTCGAGGACGAGATGTTGTAGTAGCCCTTAGCGTTGGGGCTCACCTGGATATAGACCTTGGCGCTGCCAGCTGTTGGTGTGGCCCACAAGGCATTGAGGTACTCGGCCGTATTGGCACTTCGCACGATGTAGCCATCGCCTTTGGTGTCGATGATCCAAACTTGCGAAAGACCCGAACTCTTCTTGGCTACGGCGTTAGCATGGCCTGGATTTTCGGCGGTGAGGTATGCCGTAGCTGAGCGACGGTTCTTGATGCGCACGAGGCCCGTGGGTATGTCTTGTGCGAAGACTGAGACAACTGCTGTGAGACAGCAAAGAAGACAAGCGTATAATCTTTTCATATTGTTGCTGATTAGTTAGTATTAATTTCACAAAGATACAAGTAAAATCGGATGTGTCAAAACATTTCGGCCAATTAAATGAAGATTAAAAACACAAAATAACTGGAATCAAAGCGTTTTGTCTGCTACTTGGCCAGCACACCGAACTCGGCACCGCTCGCGTAGGAGGCACCACGTTGCTCGCTACGAGCCGTGAAGCGGACATAGCGGGCTTTGACGGCCTTTGGCAAGTCTATTCGCTGACGGTCTGAGTTGTTGAGCAACTGACCACTGATGGCATCGGTCCAGTTCGTGCCATCTATGGACGTGCTGATGGTGAAATCCTTCACACGCCCATTCGGGCTGTCCTGACGACCAAGATAAGTGAATCCCGTCACGCTCTTCACCTCGCCGCAGTCGAAGTCAACGTAGTGGGGGTACTCACTCAACGTCACACCATATTGCGTGTGCCAATAGGTCGAGGCATCACCGTCAACGAGGTGTTCTGCCTCCCCCTCGTAAGGCTCGTAACTTGAGGTGGTGACAACTCTCAGCGGAATGTTCTCGATTCGGACGAATGATGCTTGCTTCTTGTAGTTGTTCTGTCCGTCAAACCATGCCGTGATGGTGCCTGCTTCGCGCATGACGAATGCCGATTGGTAAGGCTGGGCCTTTCCACCGTTGATGCTGTAGAGAATCTGGGCCTTGCGTCCAGGTAAGGTCTCGCTGTCGATGCTCACATGGCCGCTTTCGTCGCGGCTGATACTGATGGGAGTCATCCCTGCCGGACTCACATTCAGCATTTTGTCGATGTCGCCATGACTGACGGGACGGATTATGAAACCAAAATTGTAGGTTGTGGCAAAGACTCGGTCGGCATTGAGCGGCCCCCCTTGTCCACAACTGTTCCCGCCCAACCCGTTCACTTTGGCGTCGAGATGCAGATAGGTGGCTTGCGACTCGGGCAACTCGTAGGGATGAGCTGCGGAGAATAGCTGCAAGGCGCTCCAAGGTAAGGCACTCACCGACATTGGATGATCGGCGATAAACACCAATCCATCGCCGTGGTTATCGGTCACTGCGCACCAGCGTGTCTCTTCACGGTTGCCCATGGACTGCGGTTTGGGCAGCATGATGCCCATCTCACACACCGGTCGGACGTAACGTTCAATGAAGGAGCCGGTGCGTCGGTCATTGTAATTGTTTTCCGGTCCACGGCCGTAATAGGTGAATAGAGCGAAATCCTTAGGCATGCTCATGGCGTAACCCATGCGCGCCAGCGCTAAACTGGGTTGATTGCTGCAGACTGCAGCATGGAGCTCGATGGAGCCGTCGGGATGGATGGTGTAGATCTGGTCTGTGGTGATCTTGAAGGCCTGGGCGTTGTCGGCAAAGGGCTGGTCGGTTCGCTCCACGATGCGCTGCACGCCATCGGACGGTCGATTGACACACGACTCTATATACTCACCGGCATTGGGCGCCTGGCTTTCCACCACGAATGAGAGTTGTGTCGCTCCATTCTTCATTCGCTTCGTATCTACCGACAGGGCGCTGTGGCGAAGGTTGTGAAGACCGGCTGCTGCCCAGTTGCGGCGTGCCCAGTTGTCGTTATCAACTGGGGCGCGGAACACATCAAGAAGAACAGGCTCCCGCAACATTTCCTTGTCGCTGTACTTCAAACTTGTGAGTGCTCCAGTGGCTGTACTGAAGGTCGCGGCGAAAGAGTCGCCCTTGACCATCAGGCTTCCATTCTCTTGGACTACTGAAGTGGGCTGACCGTCCATGGCCTCTGCTATGCTGGCTGATGTCTTATGAGTTTGGGGGATGGGTATCTGTTCTTCCATCTGTACGTAGCCCTTCACTGCCCAGGGCTTGTCTTCCTTGAGCAGGAACTGGACTTTCAAGAACCATTCACCATGATGGAAATCGGGGGCGAGCTGGCTGTAGTCGAGTGTATAGGCTTGACGTTGGCGAGGCCCGACTTCCTGTGCTGTCGTTGTCAACGGAAGCATTTTACCGTAGGACTGACCGTCCTTCCAAAGTGACCAGACAATGTCGTAGGCGTCGAGCGACTCGAAGTAATTCTTGTTGAAGATCTCAATCTTGCCCTGCATGGCATCGATGGCCTTCACACCTACGTTCTGATACACCTTCTTCACTTCGTAATACTGGGCTTTTGGCGACAGGTCGGGACGCATGATGCCGTTCATGCAGAACGTGCCGTCGTTTGGAAGATCGCCGAAGTCACCACCGTATGCCCAGTACTGGCTACCTGTCTTTGGGTCGATGCGGTTGATGGCCTGGTCAACCCAGTCCCAGATAGCGCCGCCCATGATGAAGTTGGACGACTCTATGGCATCCCAATAGTCCACCAGATTGCCAACAGCATTGCCCATCGAGTGGGCATACTCGCTGATGTGGAAGGGGAATTTCTCTCCGGTCTTGCCTGTGGCGCGCGCTCTGACTGTTGCCACTGCTGGATATTGGTCTGAACCCATATCAACGATACTGTTGTTGCGTTCGTACTGCACTGGGCGTCCGGTCGAGTCTATATCCTTGATTGTATCGTAGGCTGCGACGAAGTTCTTGCCGGGACCGGCCTCATTGCCCAGACTCCAGATGATGATGCTCGGGTGATTGTAGTGTTGCATCACCATCTCGATATTGCGTGCCACATGGGCTTTTCGCCATTGGGCGGGGTGAGAGAGGGAGGCGTCGCCGTAGTAATACTCATGGCTTTCGATGTTGGCCTCGTCTTCCAAGTAGATACCGTAGCGGTTGCAGAGGTAATACCAATAGGGGGAGTTGCAATAGTGGGAATTACGAACGTGGTTGATGTTGCCTCGCTTCATGAGCATGACTTCTTTTTCCATTTGCTCAGGTGTGATGGCGTGTCCTCTGTCGGGGTTCGTCTCGTGGCGGTTCACGCCCTTGGTCTTGATGGGACGGTTGTTGAGGTAAAAGTAGCGACCAGCATGACCGAACTCGTCATCTTCGGCTTTTGTCTCCTGGATTTCCACTTTTCGGAAACCAACTGCAGTGGAAAAGGTCTCAACCACGCGCCCTTTCTTGTCTTTGAGTTGGCCCACGAGCGTGTACATCCAGGGAGCTTCCGCGCTCCACTTCTTCACGTTTGTCCCTATATTCAATCTTTCATCGCTGGTGTGGCAAGAAGTACTGCACGTCAAGCGCTGAGTCCATTCCGCATGGGCCAGGGGGTGGTTTCTGTCGCTGTAGAGTTCGTTTTCAAACAGGGTGTAAGTGAGCGAGTAGCCCTTAAGGGATTTGCCATCGAGGTTTTTCAGACGGGTCTGCATGTGCATCACTGCTTGGGTCAGAGCGGCATCCGAGAATGTGGCGTCAACCATCACATTCTCCACTTGAACCCTGGGCTTGGCCTGTAGTGCTACCGTACGGAAAATGCCAGGAAGGCGGAACATGTCTTGGGCTTCGAGCATGGAGCCGTCGCTGTTGCGGTAAACCTCTACGGCCACCAGATTCTCACCTTTGCGAAGATAGGGGGTGATGTCGAAAGAGGCTGTGTTGCGCGAGTTCTTCGAGAATCCCACGTATCGGCCGTTGATGTAGAGGTAGAAGAACGAATCCACACCGTCGAAATTGATCAACACCTGCATGCCCTTCCAATCGGCTGGCAAGTTGAAAGTGCGGCGATACGAACCTACCTCGTTGCGGGCTTGATAGGTGGCCCAGCCCGTAGGCGGTGTGCGCATCACGCCGCCACGCCAGTCATCGGGACGAACCGTGTGCTGGAAAATCACGCGCTGGTTGGTGTAAATCGGTTTGCCGTACTTCATCGTACCATCCTTCTCGAGGCCGGCGACATTCCAATTCATCGGCACTTCCACTTTGGCCCATCCCGTCGTGTCGAATTCGGGATGGTAGAAGACTGCGGGCCTTTCCGCAGGATTGGGCGACCAGTGGAAAAACCATTCTCCGTCGAGACTCAGCCAATAATGGCTGTACTCGGGCAATATCTTGCGGGCGGCTTCGACGCTTTCAAAGTTGAAGAACCAGGCATGAGGAGGCAGTTTGTTGTAGCCTAAGGAGTCTGGGCTTTGCCATTCCCATCCTGTGGGTTCGGGCATATTGCCATAGTAGAAACCTTCTAACTGGGCATGGACTTGAAGGCACATGGTCAGCAGCAGTGGAATAAAGTGGTTGCGTCTCATCGTCTTTGTTGTCTTGGAGTTAGGTAATAGTACCGTGTCGGTTTTCAAATACCCTGATTCGGGATAAGTCGGGGAAAACGGCTTACTTGATGGAATATCTGCCGTCGGTGATTTCCTCAAGCGTCAGCCGACGGTAAATCATCTGGTAGAATTCGGGCTCTTCCTCATAAAAGAACCCGATGGCCTTGTCTTTCTGAAGGGTCATGGTCGAGTAGGCGGAGCCGGTGTGGCTCACTTGGTAGGAGCCTCCCCAGTTACGGGCGAATCGCAGGGGGGTGCTCCAATCTTCTTCTTGTCGGAGTTCTTTCCAGTAGATGGTGACATTCTGGCGCCCTGGTCCGGCTGGAATGCTCTGAAGTGCCACGCAGGTCCGACGCCCGTCTGATTTCCGTATCGCATCTACCAGCATGACCTCCCCGTTGGTGGCGCTGCTTTCATTCTTGATGCCGCCTTCCATCTCATCGGAGGCAAAGGGAATGCCCCAGTGGCCGTTACCTTGCTTCACGTCGGTATAACGGAAAATGTTGAAGTAACGTCCATAGGCCTTTCGGCTGCTCAACAGCACCGACCCATCTGGCAATTCCTCGCATTTGGGCTCATCGCCCTTGGGGATGGGACTCGTTGTGGGAGAACCCAGCACATGCCAACTGCGTCCGAAGTCATCGCTGTAAATCACGAAATTGCCGATGTGAGTGCAAAGACCGCCATAGACGCGATAGTACTTGCCCTTTTTCACTTTCCGCGACTGGCAAATACGACCGCTGCCCATAAAGAGGCCGTTGGCGCGATTACCCAGCAATTCCTCGAACACGTGAGCAGTGTGGTCGATGGGGGGCGTGTTCCATACCCACACGCCGCTCTGCTTGTCCAGATGGGCGTGGGTGGCTACAATGCGCTGGCTTTTCCCTATCTTGGACTGCCAGTAAGGGACGTTGCCAGAACAGCAGACCAACAGTAACTCATTGTGAGTGCGGTCGGCTACAAGACATGCGTCGCCATAGCCGCAGTCAGATCCTTGTCCCGAACCTTCAAGCACGGTCTCTATCGGCCCCCATGTCTGTCCGTTGTCTTTCGACACCCGCTGAAGGATGTTAACATGCCCGTAACCTATGTCCTTACCGCAAGGGCGGATGTCGGTGAGGGCTATCACGTCACCGTTCTTGGCTGTCGCTATAGCGGGAATGCGATAGGGGTAACCCGTCTCGTCGCCTGTGTGAAAGAGAGTGGTCTGAGCCATTGACGAAAGTAGATACAGAAGCATCAGCACGGTGAATAATAATCTCTCCATTTGATTTATTGTGTTTTTGCGGTTCCTTTCGCAAAAATAACACAAACAAAGCAGAAAACGAAAGGATTGCACATCCTTTTTTTCTGCATTACCATACATCGGGCTGTTTTTTTCGGGAAAAACAAGCCCGAACAATCTTTTTATCCTTAAAAAAATGGGGAAAATTGTTTTTTTTAACATCGATTAAGTAAATTTGCATTTAGAAACCAAATCACACATCATTATGAAACATCGCATATTCATCGCTTGTATATTGGCAGCCATCCTGTTGTTGCCAGCAAGTTTGTCTGCCCAGTTCTATTGGCCCTACACCATCAAGAATGGTACGATTGTCACCGAAGTGCCAGAGCGACCCATCGGACAAAAGTCTGCCCTGGGACTCACTGTGGAAAAACTGCCAGTCGTCAGAGTGGCGTTTGTGGGACTGGGCATGCGAGGCCCTGACGCCGTTGAGCGCTGGACCCATATCCCAGGCATTGAGGTGAAGGCACTGTGCGACTATGTGCGTGAACGCGCCGAAGCATGCCAAGAAACCTTGAGGAAGGCGTCGATGCCTGCCGCCGACATCTACTACGGTGAATACGGCTATAAGGATCTCTGCCGCCGCACCGACATCGACCTCGTGTACATCGCCGCCGACTGGCTCCACCACTTTCCTGTGGCTTCAGCCGCCTTGGAGAACGGACATCACGTGGCCATCGAGGTGCCATCGGCAATGAACATGACCGAGATCTGGTCACTCATCAACCTGAGCGAGAGCAAACGCCTGCACGTGATGATGCTCGAGAACTGCTGCTACGACTTCTTCGAACTCAACGCACTGAACATGGCCCAGAAAGGACTTTTGGGCGAAGTCATCTATGTGCAAGGAGCCTACCGCCACGAATTGTCGCCTTTCTGGGACGAATACTGGAAGCGCGGAGATGACGACAAACTGGGATGGCGCCTCGACTATAACAGCAAGTTCCGTGGCGACCTCTACCCCACTCACGGTCTCGGACCTGTTGCGCAAGTACTGAATATTCACCGCGGCGACCGAATGAAGACTCTCGTGGCGATGGACACCCACTCCTTCAACGGCAAGGCGTTCGCCGAAGCGCGCACTGGCAAGGACTACTCTGATTTCAAGAACGGAGACCACACCACCACACTCATCTCGACCGAGAAAGGCAAGGTCATCGAGATTCACCACAACGTGATGACCCCACAACCCTACAATCGTATGTACCAACTCACCGGCACACAAGGGTTTGTAAACAAGTATCCCAATGAGGGATATGCCCTGACTTCCGATATGATGAAGAAAGCCGGAGTCAACCCCAGCAAAAACTACACAGGACACAGCTACCTAAGCAAAGAGGACACAGAGACACTCCTGAAGTCCTATACCTCACCAATCATCACCCGATATGGCGAAGAGGCCAAGGAAGTGGGAGGCCACGGAGGAATGGATTTCATCATGGACTCCAGACTGGTCTATTGCCTGCAGAACGGACTACCACTCGACATCGATGTCTATGACCTGGCCGAATGGTGCTGTCTGGCCGAACTGGGCAGTATCTCAATGGACAATGGTAACTTGCCCGTTCAGGTCCCTGACTTCACCCGAGGCGAGTGGAACAAGACACAGGGGTACCGACATGCCGTAGCCTCGCCCGAGACTGAGGCCGCCACACGAGCTGCCGCTCAAGCCTTTACTGAGCAACTGAAAGCCAAAGGCGCAAAATACTGGGCGAAAGCATCTAAGAAAGAGAACAAGGAAAAACGCAAAAAGGTTCAATATGACTCCTTCTGACACAGCCAACATTTTGGCACAATTCAAAATCGCCGGAACAGTCATGGAAGTGAAGCCTATAGGCAACGGACTCATCAACGACACCTTCCGAGTGACCACCGAAAGCGATGAAACACCCGACTACGTGCTGCAGCGCATCAACAACGCCATCTTCCAAGACGTGGACCTGCTGCAACACAACATCGAGGTGGTGACAGCACATATACGCCACAAACTGGAAGCCTGCGGAGCCACCGACATCAACCGACGAGTGCTGGAATTCGTCAAGACATCCGACGGCAAGACCTACTACCGCGACACCAATGACCAATACTGGCGCATGATGGTCTTCATCGCCGACTCCGTCACCCGAGAGGACGTGACACCCGACAGTGCCTATGACTGCGGAAAGGCTTTCGGCAACTTCGAGAAAATGCTGGTGGACGTACCGCAGCAACTGGGCGAGACCATCCCCGACTTCCACAACATGGAACTGCGCATGCGCCAACTACGCGAATCTGTGGAGCGCAATGCCTCCGGCCGACTGGGCGAGGTGGCCGATGTGGTCGTGGAGCTGGAACGGGATGCTGATGAGATGTGCCAAGCCGAACGGCTACATCGCAACGGACAGCTACCCAAACGCATCTGCCACTGCGACACAAAAGTGAACAATATGCTGTTCGACCAAAAGGGGCAGGTGTTGTGCGTCATCGACCTCGACACTGTGATGCCATCTTTCGTCTTCTCCGACTACGGCGACTTCCTCCGCACTGGAGCCAATTTCACAGCCGAGGACGACCCCGACCTATCACACGTGGGATTCAACGAAGATATTTTCAAGGCCTTCACCAAAGGGTATTTTGAGTCGGCCCGAGCATTCCTCACCCCGCTCGAAGTGGAGTTACTGCCTTATGCTGTGGCTTTATTCCCCTTCATGCAATGCGCGCGATTCCTGACCGACTATCTGAACGGCGACATCTACTACAAAATAAAGTACCCGACCCACAATCTGGACCGAACACGCAACCAACTGGCACTCTACCGCGATGTGCGACGGCACGACACCATGATGGCCGACTTCATCAAAAGCCTGGTTTAAGGGTTACTTATTTATTCACTCAAAACTTCAATTTTACCTATAATATTTACCAAAACAATCAATTATGAAGAAGGTTTATCTACTTTTAGCCTGCTTCGTTGGCTTGTTGGGCATGACGAGAATGTCGGCCCAGAACGACTATGACAGCGAACCAGACTACGACAATCCTCTGATCCAAGATGTCTGGCAATTCAGCAGTCCCTATTCCGACTTCCTCAACGAAGGTGGAGAGGGTAATTTCTACGCCTTGCTGGGCCGCACTTCAGAAGCCGTGGAGAATGGTTTCCCAAACCATGACTTCTGGCACAGTGACTGGCACCACAACAACGCAACACCAGGAACCCATTACTTCCAGGTGGAGATGATTTCTCCTGAGACACTTCCCAATGAGATTGTGTTCGTTTACACCCGTCGTGATGCCCAGAACGACCAGACCACAGAATGGAGCGTGCGTGGTACCAACGACCCAGAGGCAGAGAAAGACCAATGCGAGGAACTGGCCTATATCCTCACTCCCTTTGGCAGTCAGACAGAAACCCTCATTTCCACACCTTTCTCTCCCGCCCACTACAAGTACTTGCGTTTCTATTCTGAAGCACAGACTGGTGGCGGTGGCTATGGTTCCCGCGGCTATTTCCACGTTGGCCGTTTCCAACTCTATCCTTTGAAGTCGCTCGAGGAATTGGAAGCCGCCAAGAATATGCTGATGAACGCTTTCGACAAGTACTTTCCCATGTATGACTCCTATCCCCCAGGCACTGAACCAGGTCAATACGGTGAAGACGAGGTGGCTGCTTTCCAAAATGCCATCTTCGGCCTGGACTTCGACGGGCTGTCTGACGAGGCCAGGAGAAATCTGACGAAGGAAAGTGCACAAGCATTGATCGACGCCTGCGAGGCTGCTTACCAGGCTATGCTGGCATCGAAGGTTCCTTACATTTTGGCATCCGGTTACTATCGAATCCGCACAGGTATGGATTATATGAACCGTATAGTCATCGATTATGATGAAGACGGCAATGAGATCACCGACTTGGTGGCTCGCGACAAGTATCTCATGGTCGAGAAGGAAAACGGAAAGACCATGGCGACATGGGGCACTCCCGATGCGGAGAACGAGACCCTGGGCAATATCAGCTCCCTGTTCAAGATTACCGACAACGGCGACGCCACCTACGACATTGAGAGCATGATGTACAACGTTCGCTTCAACAATGTGGCACGCAGCGCCAACCTGGAGATGAGCGCAGAGAGCGAGAACAAGATGGTGTTTGACCCTGTGGCCACTGTCAATGGCATCACTTACGTCAACATCAGCGTATCTACACAGAACGCCGCCGACGGCCTGTACCTGCATCAAGACAGACACGAGAACGGAGTGGGTGTCGGTGGCCATATTGTTGGCTGGTACAGCACATACGACGGAAGCCCTCACGGCTCTGAATGGTATTTTGAGAAAGTGAGCGACAGCGATGCTGAAGCGATAATCGCAGCTTGGCAGCCATTGCGCGAGCGAGAACAGTGGTTGCAAGACTACAAGAATCTGTATGCTGAGGTTGGACAGGCCCTCGCAGCCGCCAAAGACGTGGAGCACGAGGCTTTGATCAAGTCTGTTGACCAGCTCTCCAGTCCCTTCTCCGACAGAGACGAAGGCCAGAACCTCGGAGTGCTCATCGATGGAAACGAAGGCAATTTCTGGCACAGCGACTGGCATGGAGAATCTCACGCCGAGTCTAAGCACTACCTCCAGGTGGAACTTCTTGAGCCATTGACAGAGCCCATCACCATGTCTTTCCACCGTCGTCATGGTTTCAACAACAACCAGATTATCCTCTGGAGCGTTTACGGCACCAACACCAACAACGACCTCCTCGTTCAGAACGACCTTGAGCTCCTCGCCGAGCTCGAGACTCCATTCGGTTCCGACACCGAAACCATCACAACCCAACCGTTCGACACCAAGGGCTACAAGTACTTGCGCTTCTACTGCGAGAAGCAGAACAGCAACGCCGCTTTCTTCTACATGGCAGAGTTCCAACTCTATCAGGACCACGAGAACCCCAACTCCCAGTACAGCATGATGGGACAGGTGGCCGTGGATTTGGAGAAAGTCTATAATGAACAGGCCGAGATTGCTGACGACAAGCTGACACAGGCAGATGTTGACAAACTCACAGCTGCTTACGAGGCCTTCAAGGCTGAGTTCGTGGATCCGTCTGAACTTCGACAGGTGATTGCAAGCGTGGAAGGTAAGACAGAACTTGTCGCCATCGGCACTAACCCAGGTTTCTGGCCTGACGGAACAACCGCCGAGGCACTGGAAAAAGCCATCTCAGATGCCAAGAAATACGACGTGGCAGGCGTGTATGTGAAGTCGAAGAGCAATGCGTTCATCGAAGACCTGAAGGCCAAGGCCGAAGCTTTGGACAACGCAGTGATTCCAGTTGAGCCAGGCAAGTGGTATCGCTTCCGCGTCGGCACCGAGGACGAATACGCCGAGCATGGTTGGCCAACTGACGGCAACGAGGAGACAACCAATGACGACGGAACAGTCACCAACGAGTCTCTCTTCGGCAAGTACATCACAGTGGCAGATTGCGTCAGCGAAAACGGAGTGAACACCGTGGTGTTCCAGATTGGTGACGATGTTGCCATGGACAACTATCTCTATCTTGACAATGAGACCGACATTGAAGACGCAGACCTCTCACTCTTCCGCTTCATCAGCGTGGGTGACAGCGCTTACGCCATCCAGAACAAGGCCACCGGTCTGTTCCTGATGCGACCGATATCCGGTTCTGACGTTCGCTTCATCCGTCTGAGCCCTGCCCCATCACTCTTCACTCAAGGTATTGCAGGTTACGGACAGAACTACTTCGCCATTAAAAACCTCGAAGGCCAAAACCTTGAGGCATTACATGCCGCCCGCGCACTCAATGTGGTTCAGACCTGGGCTGGCTGGGGCAATACCGACGGCCGTCGCGGTAGTTTCTTCGTGGAAGAAGCAGGCGATGTAGCTGCTGACTACGATGGTACAGAATTCCAAATTCTTGCCAAGCCAGGCACCGTGACCACCTATTGTTTCCCCACCACCATCAAGGGAGAAGAAGGCATGTTTGGCGTGGACAAAGCCGAGCAGACCGACAATGGCATCAGCCTCACTTTGGTTCCGCTCAAGGAAGTGGAAGCAGGTCGTCCGTTCATCTTCATCACTGAAGGAGAGTACGACCCTGAAGCCGATGACGCAGAATACCTGCAGTTCACTCACGGCTACGATATTGTGCCCCAGCCCATCGACGGTGGATTATTGAAGGGGACATTCTATCAGAAGACCGTAGGTAAGGGTGTTATCACCTTCTCCAACAACAAGCCATCCGTGACCAAGAGCCCCAGCGCAACCGTGACCGACGGTATGGCATGGATTGTCAATGGCGAGGAAACCTTCGACGACCGTCTGACAGTCAGCTATACCATCAATGCTGACGGAGTGGATGCCATCCAGGACGTTCTCCACAATGTTGCCCGCACAGGCGACATCTACACCATCGACGGCCGCTTCGTTGGAAGAGGAAACCTCAGCAGTCTGACCAAAAAAGGTATTTATATCATCAACGGCACAAAAGTCGTTGTGAAATAAGTTCTTATAAGATTTGTTAGTTAAACGGGGGCTTGCAGTCGACTGCAAGCCCCCGTCTCTATTAAGAGGTCTTCTAAAAATTCCCCGTTCAAAAATTAACAATCAAGATTGGGCTACGTACTTCGCGCTGGAGGCGGTTGGTTTGAATCTTTAGGTTGGATTTCATCCGACCTTTTCTCGCCATGGCATAGTTCAAGCTAATAATCTATCAACTGCATCCAAGAAAGGTGTCTGCCCCCATTGTTGCATTATATATCTCCTAAGAGTAAGTTGGTTAATGGCGTTTTTGTGCATATTGTTTATTCTATTATACCGTCTGACTATAGAGTTATTATATATAACTCTCATTTCTTCATTGCTGATTTCTATGAGGTAATCGTGGAAAAGGAAACGTAGGGTAAATCTATGTAAAATAGGATAAATAAAGGGGGTGAGTTCTTCATCTGATCTTCTTGCGGTAAAAAACATGAGAGGATTTATATCTCAAAGTGTTTCAATTGGAAATGTCATGGAGTTATTGATGACCGTGAAGTAAAAAAATGCCCAAATGAATGGAACATTTGTAATGTTTGTGGTTCATGCTGTTCAAATAGAGTCGTTAAACAGAGAATAGAAAACGCCAATGAAATAGGTATAAATCCAAATTCTTATTTCATAAAATTCCTTAGAGAATAATTAGGACATCTCGAAAAACGAGAGTTTTATTGTTATCAATGTGGTCACCTTATGGAAAACATCGGAGATGATGTTTTTGAATGTCCAGACTGTGAGGTGAGATATGAAAGAAGAAAATTTGATTATCAACCAACATACGACACCAACACATGGTAAAGAAATTAGCCATTTTAAGACTGTCGCCACGTAACTATGTTCTTTCATCATACAATTTCATTGCCATACTTGTCATTTCGTGATTCCTTCCAAGTTTTTCTCGATATACATGAGGCAGGAACGGATCAGATTGAAATCTCGCTTTCCTAAACCTGCCTTACGGATGGATATCAACAGCCTCCGGTATTGGTTCCTGTCATCCATTGTAATCATACGATAATCTATTCTTTAACTCTATTGACAACGTTTTCAAGTTCGTTGTTCATATCTAACTGCTAAATTGGAATTTACTTACCTGCTAACATTCCGATTGTTGGCAAAAGTTTTGTAAACTGCTCCGAATACTTCAGCATCGTGGTAGCAAATGTCTCTAAGACAATGGCACCTATCAAGAACAACCATTCTTTCATAATGCTCAGATTATATGCCCTTCTTATAGATATACGTGGTATAG
>JAFXVU010000118.1 GCA_017534705.1 Bacteroidaceae bacterium | reverse complement strand
GTATAACACGCCTGCATGGTGGCGCGAGGCAAAACTGGGCGCATGGTCGCACTGGGATCCTCAATCGATGGCAGAGGACGGTGACTGGTATTCACGCGGGATGTATATGGAAGGCCATCCACAAGCAAAATTTCATCGTGAGCATTTCGGACACCCATCGGAGTATGGCTATAAAGAACTGTGCAACGATTGGAAGACAGACCTTTGGAATCCTGAGGACCTGATGGAACTTTACCAAAAGATGGGAGCACGATACTTCTTAGCCTTAGGCAATCATCACGACAATTTTGACTGCTGGGACAGCAAATACCAGCCGTGGAATGCGGTGAACATAGGGCCGCACCAAGACATTGTCGGCATTTGGGAAAAAGTGGCAAGGAAGCATGGCATGCCTTTCGGGATTGGTTTCCATAATACTCCTGCCCGCACATGGGGACAGTTCATGCCTGTACGATACACCAGCGACAAACAAGGCGACAAGGCCGGTGTCCCCTACGATGCTATGCTGACCAAGGATGATGGCTACAAAACCAACCCCGATGGTACAGATAAATGGTGGAAAGGGATGGACCCCCAAGACCTTTATGGACCTGTTCATCATGATGGACGCCATTCTTTGGAGAGCCCCTTTGCCAATCAATTCATGTGGCGTGTTGATGATGCCATACGCAAGTATCAGCCCGACATGATTTACTTTGACGACCACGCTGGAGACTCACAAGTAGATTTAGGTATAGACATGGGACTGGGGAAACTCACACCTCAAATCATTGCCAACTTCTACAACATCGCTGACAAACGAACTGAAGGACACAGGGAAGTGGTGGCCACTTTCAAAGGGGTCGGCGGCCGCTACAACAGTTTTCAGCACAACCCCGACATGGTAGGCATCGTAGATCGCTCGTTGGTCAAAAGCACGGAATTCTACACCGAGGATAACATCATGGCTTTTCCGTTCCAAACAGAGGTGAGTCTGCAAGAATGGCATTATCAGCAAGGAGGTAAATATCGCAGTGCCGAAGAAATCGTAACACGGCTGATGCAGAATGTCTCTCGAAACGGTTGTCTGCTCCTGAACATCACTCAGCATGGAAGGGGCAATATCGACGATGAGGCAAGGCAAATCTGCTTGGACTTGGGACGCTGGATTGACATCAACAAGGAAGCCATCTATAGTGCACGCCCTTTCGCTCAATGGGGAGACGAACACGTCATCTATACTCGCCAGGGCGGATACATCTATGCCACCATCATCCACCCGTCAAGCGAAACCATCGTACTGCCACCACTCTCCAGACAATCTGCTTCAGTGGGAAAAATCAATAAAGTGGAATTGGTGGAGACTGGACTTGCTGTTCCATTCACACAGTCTGCCGAGGGATTGACAGTTCAAATGGGAGAACCTATTGCTACCCAAGGAATTAATGACCAGAATCTGGCGCATGGTTACAAAGTAGTGAGAATCAGCCACGATAAAGCATGGTTCAATGACGACGACCCTGGCGTTCATACATTTGGATGGGACAGACGTTGCAACACTAACGAAGGTGACTTCAACAACGACCTATCTTTCAGCAATCAGGTAGGTGACACCTGGACAGCTACGGTTGTGGCGAAAAAAATCAGCATCATCGCCCCACAAGGCTTATGCAAAGGAAAGATGGAGGTGCTGATAGACGGCAAACACGTGGGCGACGTATCCTTTGCCGAAAGCAAGGATGTGAAACACCAATCGGTCGTATTCACGTCAAAAAAACTGAAAAAAGGCAAGCACGAGATTCAACTGATCAATAAAAATGGCATGGTTGCCATTGACGCAATCATACTTCACTAACCAAAAACTAAAAAAGTCATGAGACGTCTTATTCTGTTCATTCTTTTCCTCAACGTGATGAGCGTGTGCAGTTATGGAAAAGACAAATTCGAATCGCCCAACCATCAACTACGCGCTGAGGTAAATGGCCAGTCGTTAACTGTCTATTACAAAAACAAATTGATGGTAACACGCATCCATCTTGGGGTGATGACAGAACAGGGGAATCTTAATTCTGACCTGGTGCTGAGAGATGCGACTGCCCCAAAGGAGGTCAAAGTGGACTACACGATGGTCACAGGCAAGAAGAGGCTTTGTCATAACGAGGCCAACGAGAAGACCTTTACATATACCAACCCAAACAATCTTACCCTCGAGGCCATTGTACGACTCTATAACGACGGTGTTGCCATTCGCTACCACATCCCAAAAGGTGTGAAGGTGATTGATGACCGCACCTCTTTTTATGTGGCCAGTGGTGTGGACCGCTGGATTGCACCATACGATTTTGGCAACGAACAACCTTTTCCTCATGACACAGAAGGAAAGGCTGTGAAAGACAGGCACATGAATGTCATCACCAATGGACAATGGAGTTATCCTGCCCTGGTGGAGCCACAAAAAGGTCTCTATATGCTTATCGCTGAGTCCGACCTGCGTAGAAACGATAGCGGTTCCTATCTTGTCAATGCTGACAATTCGGAACAATACCGAGTCCAACTAGTCGGTCCGTCCACTTTTTGTGACGGGTTGTCGCCTTGGCGTTTCGCTATCGTAGGCGCTTTAGCCGATGTGGTAGAATCAACCCTCGTCACGGATTTGGCTACTCCTTGTCAAATGAACGACACAAGTTGGATAAAGCCAGGCCTCAGTTCATGGATTTATTGGGCATACAATCATGGTTCAAAGGATTTCGCCTTAGTGAAACAGTATATCGACCTTGCCGCTGAAATGGGATGGCCATATTGCCTTGTGGATTGGGAATGGCCAGAGATGACCAATGGAGGCGACATCAATGACGTGATGGCATACGCCAAACAAAAGGGTGTCAAAATCAACTTGTGGTACAACTCCGGCACTTCGCTTGTAGGACCTAACGCACCACAACCACAGGACAGACTGAATACGGCAGAAAGCCGTGAACGCGAGATGAAGTGGCTCGAGAACATTGGGGCAAGCGGCATCAAGGTGGACTTTTTTTCACCCGACAATGACATGATGGTCAATTATTACCTTGACATTCTCAAGGATGCTGCTCGCCATCATCTCCTTGTCGATTTCCACGGTTGCACCATCCCCAATGGATGGCAACGTACATGGCCCAATATGGTGAGCATGGAGGGCATATACGGCGCTGAGTGGTACAACAACTATCCGTTAATGACCACATTGGCTGCTCCCCACAACGCCACTGTTGTCTATACACGCAATGTCATTGGTCCCATGGATTATACACCAGGCACTTTCACAGACAGCCAGTACCCACACATCACCACCAATGCCCACGAACTGGCCCTGCCCGTCCTCTTTGAGTCGGGTATTCAACACATGGCGGATCGGCCTGAAGGTTATCACTCCCTCCCTGCCGAGGCAAAACAAGTCTATTCCACATTGCCTGCCGCTTGGGACGACACAAAACTCCTTTCAGGCTATCCAGGCAAGAGTGCTGTCGTGGCGCGCCGCTCTGGCAAGAAGTGGTACATTGCTGGTATCAATGGCACAGATGAAGATACTGACATCGCTTTCTTGCTGAAGCGGGTGAATCCCACATCTAAGCGAGTTCTGCTCTTCAGCGATGGGGAGTCGGACCGCGACATCAAAGTATCACATCTCACGCTCACCAACAAACAGTTCAGCATTGCCTGTCGAGCACGTGGCGGTTTCTTGATGGTCATTGAATAACTCTGAAAACTATCTCATCATGAAGAGTGTCTTTTTTTACATATTGCTTTCCTTCTGCACAATCTCTTCCTACGCTCAAGAATGGACTACATCGAGCCGAGGTTTCAAAAACCCCGTACTTTCTGGATTTCACGCCGACCCTAGTGTATGCCGTGCTGGCGACGACTTTTACCTGGTAAACAGCACATTCCAGTATTTTCCAGGCGTTCCTGTCTTCCACTCGAAGGACTTGGTGAACTGGGAACAAGTGGGCAACTGCCTGACCCGTCCGTCGCAGGTCGATTTGAAAGGTACTGACGGAAATAACGGCATCTACGCCCCCACTATACGCTACAACAACGGGCGGTTCTATATGGTGACAACGGTATTCCCCTCACGCCGCCATTTCTACGTATGGACAGACAATCCCGCAGGAGAGTGGTCTGAGCCCATAGTGATAGACTTTGCTATCGGCAGTTGCGACCCCACACTCTATTTTGAGGATGAACGGTGCTATTTCCTATGGAAGGAAGGCGACATCAAGATATGTGAGATTGACGTGGAGACGGGTAAACAACTGGGAGATATACACCATCTAGGGACAGGTCTTGGAGGAAGGTACCCCGAAGGACCGCATATTTACAAAAAG
>JAFXVU010000117.1 GCA_017534705.1 Bacteroidaceae bacterium | reverse complement strand
CGAAAATTTTGAGCACAATACAAAGGAAAAAACATTTTTTCACTTTTATTTGTACTTTATTCTTTCTTCACCATGTTATGCCTGCATCATCCGCCGCCACTTGAAGAAGCCCATGATGGCGATGATGACGTAGAGGGCGTAAAGGGATGCTTTGAAGGGAATGTCCTTATAGAAATAGAGGACGGAGGTGACAATATCCACCGCAATCCAGATGAACCACTGTTCCAGATACTTGTGTGCAAGTGCCCAAATGCCGATGATGGAGAGGGCAGTGGTGAAGCTGTCGGCGAGGGGAACGGTGGAGTCAGTGAAGGTGGCGAGCAGCCAGTAGATGAGTGCCCAGACGGCGAGAATGATGAGTGTCCAAGGGAGGATGAATCGGGTAGGGAAGTGGCGAATGGGTAGAGTGACTTTCTTACTGATGCCGCGAGTCCATCGCCAAGTACCGTAGAGGGTCATGGAGAGGTAGTAGAACTCCATGCCGCAGTCGGCGTAGAGCCCCTTTTGGTAGTAGAGGACGATGCCGAGGGCTTGCATGAGGAATCCCGCCGCCCACATCCAGGCGCTCGCCCTGTATTCGAAGAGAATGTAGGCGAGGCCGAGGACGGTGGTAGTGATGTCAAGCCAATGGTTGATCAGAAATTCTTGCATAGTCCTTTTCTATTCCTTTCAACTTCTTTTCAATCAAAAATTAACCGACAGGTGTGCCATGAAGTGCAGCGGTGCTTGTGGGGCGAATCCACTTTCGTAGAGATCGGTGCTCCAGGCGTATGGGTTGCCATTCTGGTCTTTGCCGATTTCGCAGTAGGCCCATCCGTTGTTGTCGTACTTGAGGGAAGTGAGGTTATAGAGGGTGACACCGACGGTGGCGCTCTTCAGGGGCTTCTTCTTGAAGGTGTAGGAGAGGTCGATGTCGTTGGTAAAGTAGTCGGAGAGGATCATCTTGATGCTCTGGTCGCCGACCTTGGCGTAGTCAAAGCCGGTGTTGGTCATGTACTGCTTGCCTGTGTACTGGCTGATGAGCTTGGCTTTGAATCCCTTCCATGTGAAGGTGAGCATGTTGTGGAAGATGACCTCAGGGGAGAAGGAGGTCTTGGTTTCGCCGAGGTTGATGGTGCCCTGACTGATCCAATCGGGATCGTCCTGGTCGAGGGTGTTCTCGTAGGCGATGCCATCGACGGCGCTTATTGTCCAGTTCTTGTTGCGGTTGCGGCTGAAGGTGACGTTCGCATCCCAGCGGAACCAATCGACAGGCTGGTAGGCAGCCTCGAGTTCGATACCGGCGCGGTAGGATTTTCCGCTGTTGTCATTGGCGGCAATCATCTCGCCCACTTCGTTCAGCTGGCCTGTGAGAACGTACTGGTTGGTGTAGTTCATCCAGTAGAGGTTGATACCTGCGGTGAAGCGGGGGCTCTGGTACTTGTAGCCGAGTTCCCAGTCTGCGAGACGTTCGGCCATCAGATGTATGCCTACATGATCCTGGAAGTCGTTACGGGTGGGTTCCCTATGGGTGATGGCGAAGGAACCATAGACGTTGTGGTGCTTGTTGATCTGGTAGAAGAGACCGAACTTGGGGTTGAAGAAGTTGTAGATGCACTGCTGGTTGTAGGGAATCTGCTGGTTGTTATCATCATACTCGTCGGAGAATCCACCCATCAAGTAGCTGGCACGGCGATACTGGAGGTCGGTGAATGCACTGAGACCCTTCAGGAACTCGTAGTTTACCTTACCGTAGATGTTGCCGTCGGTCTTGCGGGAGTCGTTTGCGTAGTACACGAATCCGGCAGGCACCACTGCCTTTTCTGCCCAAAGCACCTTGCCGCGATGCATCTTCCCGTAGCTGCTCCATGCACCACCCAGATTGGCGGTGAGACCTTGGTGGTTGTCAAAGTTGAGCGAGGCGATGAATCCGTAGAAATCGCCGCCATGCCTCTTCTGATTGATGATGTCGCTCTTCGTCTTTCCCTTGCCGTCCTCGTCTGTCAAATTATATTTGTAGAGTTTCTTCTTCACCTTGTACTGCTCGTAGTAGCCGTCGTCACGGGTGTAGTGCGCCGTGACGTTGAGCGAGAGCGAGGAGGTGAGAATTTGGTTCCACGTTAAGTTGTAGTGCTGCTGGTGGAAGTGATCCACCTGATTGCCGTAGTAGCGGCGGTTGCCCTCCGCGTCGTAGTATTCTCCGCAGGAGTTGTAAGTGCGTCCGTAGAGGCTCTGCTCATACTTGCTGGCGTAGTTCCATGCATGATAGGTGTCCTCCCAACCGTTGAAGGTGATGAACTTCAACATCGTCCTGTCGCCATAATAGCCTCCCTGCAAGAAGTACGAACCTAACCGCGAGGTGGCACGGTCGATGTAACCATCCGAACAGATGTTTGAGATGCGTCCATTGACTGCCCAGTGGCCGCCCAGCATGCCCGTGGAGAAATTGAACGACTCCTTGTGCGTGCCATACGAACCGCCCGCCACATCCACGCCGAACGATGGCTTCATGCCTGGCTTGGCGGTCTGGATATTCACTGTTGCACCGAATGCGCCCGCACCGTTGGTCGATGTACCGGCACCACGTTGAATCTGGAATTTCTCAGCCGAAGAGGCAAAGTCGCCCATGTTCACCCAGAATATCTGCGCGCTCTCCGCATCGTTCAAAGGGATGCCGTTTGCCGTGATGTTAATGCGAGTGGGATCCACACCACGCACCCGTAGACTTGTGTATCCCACGAAGTTGCCGGCATCGCTCGTCGTTGTCACGCTGGGTGTTATCGACAGCAGATACGGGATATCCTTGCCGCTGTTCAACTCGGCAATCTGTTCCTTGCTTACGTTCGTGTAGGCCATTGGGGTTCTCTCGCCCGCACGTGTAGCAACTACGCTGACCTCGTCGAGGTCCATCTCTTTCAAGTCATCTTGCTGACTCTGTGCCATCATGCCCATCGAACTCATCACGAGGCATGCGGCCACAAATCTTTTTACCATAAAACTGTAATTTAACTAAAGATTAAACAATGCTAAAAGGGCATGTCCCGTTCAATCGTTCCTACGGCAGAATTACCTGCATCAGGTTCATGGGTATCATCTCAGCCCGCCTCGGCGAGCACCCCTTTAGTTAAAATCGGGTACAAAGGTACGAAAATTTTGATTAAGTGAGTGAAAAAAGGACTGATTTTCTTTTCCGAACGTGAAAAATTTAATATCTTCCACCACCCCTTGCACTTTGACGGCCACCAAAGACATTAAGACGATAGCTGAGGTGCAGGATAACATAGCTGGTGATGGCATTCACCTCGCGGTCCGTCCATCCATTGGCATTGACTGTACGCGTGAAGTTTGATTGTTCGTGAAGGATGTCATACCATTGAAGCATCACCGTCAACTTCTTGCCACGCAAGAAAGCATGTGACAACTGAGCATTCCAGAGCAACTCGTTGGTGTTCAGCGACTGGTCACTATACCCTCGTTTACTGTACATGTGGAAGTCGGTGGAAAGGCTGGTACCCCACGAGAAGGTGATTTTCGTATTACCACCGTATTGGAAGTTCCAGGTAGTTAAATTGCGTGAGGCTTGTAATTCGTTCTCTGTGCGGGCATAGGTGACATTGGTGTTCAGCGAGACACTGATATTCTTTTTACGGAAACTCAGCGACACTGACGGCGTCACATTATAGGTGTGAGTGACGTTGCGTTGAGACGAGGCCGATCGGTTCAGATTGACGTACGAGACATGATGGTTGTAGTTACCTCGTACGGAACCGCTGACATCCCAACGGTTCAGGGTGTCGAGCGATATGTTGAAAGTCGCGCCACCATTCGTGCTCCAGTTACCATTGAAGTTCTCAGGTCGAGAAATGCGACCACCAGTCTCCTCATTGTAAGTGACGATATTGCCCACGGTGTTTCTTGTGCTCCGCACACTTGCGTTGGCGCTGTAGCTCCAACGACGTTGTGCCTTGGGAATCCTGTTGCCCAGGCTATCCTCCTCATACTTGGGGGTGCTTTGCCTTTGATAGTTGACGTCAAAGTTGGTGGTGAACGAAGGTTTCAACCCTGGATTACCCATCGTGATGGAAAGAGGGTTGGTGTCGTCGTAGATGTTGAGGAGTTGGGTGATGGACGGTTGCTGTGTCTGTCCACGCAGGGTCACTTGCAGGTTGCTCTGCTGGGTGAAACGGTAGCGCAAGTTGAGCGTGGGTGAGTAATTGGTGACCGTACGGACTGTATCGACTGGACGACCTAGATATTGTTGTATGTAGTGCGAACGCTGAGGTTGGGCAGACACACCTACGTTCATGTTGATTTTATTGCGCACCAGTCGCAACTGTACATTGATGTTATGTCCATACTCCGTGCGTTCAGAGTATCGGCTCAAACGGGTGGAAAGATATTCTTCGTAGGGATTCTCAAGGAATCCAAACAGCTGTCCCCACTGGCGATAATCCTGCAAGGCAGCATTGAAGGCTTCCTCACCCAGATCAGGGAAGTCGTAAGTCTGCGGATCATTCTTCTGATGGCTATAGCGGAAGTTGTAGTTCACCTGCAGGAAGATGCCTTGTGAACCAGCGTTGCGTTGATTACCTCCACGATTTCCGCCACCAGGACCTCCGCCACCACGATTTCCGCCCCTGTTCCCTCTTGGGTTCTCTTGAGAAGGGATGCTGTCAGTGCTCAGTGTATCTATCGGCTCTGGCTTGGGCTTGAAAATGTAGAGCGGCTCCGTATAGGTGATGCCAACATTGTAATTGAAGTTATTGTTGGGTGATTCCGTGTATCGGTTCGTCTGATAGGTTGAGTCGTTGCCGTTCCTGTCCAGGGTCTTGTAAAGGTGCACCATGGAGAGGTTGGCATTCCGATTGCTGTTTTTACTGTAGCTGATATTACCGTTGACAGCCAGATTACGTCCATTATTGCTGAAGCGACGATGCAACTGCAGCTGTGTGCTGAGGTTCTTGTTCTCGCCATAGCCCATCGACTTGTTCTGCCGTCCATTGACAATTAGCCCAAGTTCGTTCATCGTGTTCAGGCCCTCATTGCTCAGAGGATTCTTGACGTGTTCGAACGGGTCGGAGTTAAACGAGGCAGAGGACGAGAAGCTGCGGCTGTCGTTCGTTGAGAAGGTCAGATTGGGACGGAAAGAGAGCGTTGTGACCGAGTCAATGGTCCATTGCAGGTTCATGTTGCCCGTCCAGCTATTGTTGCGAGAGTAGCTTTGGCTGATGCTGTTGGAAAAGGAACCGCCGCGTGTGTTAACGAAGTTCTCCGACCCCGTACGGTTCCAGTTGTCGGTTGTACTGTGAGTCCAGGTCACACGTCCACTCATTTTCAAATCCTTGTTGTTCTCATAGCTTGCGTCCAAGGCTCCGGTCTGCGTATGGCGCTGTCCATTGCCATTGCCCCGGCCTCGTCCTCCTCGTCCTGAGAAGTTGCGGTCGTTCACGTTGTTGGCATTGCCCATAAACGTATAACGCATCGCTCCAAAAGGTTTCATGGCTGTCAATCTGATGCCATAACGATGATCCGTTCCATAACCCAAGTCTGGATTGGCTTGCAAACCACGTCTGGCACTCTTCTTGATGGTGAATTCCATCACAAAGTCATCTTCGCCATCGTCGATGTTAGTCATTCGTGCGAGATCGCTCTTCTCATCATACACCTTCACCTTGTCAATGACATAGGAAGGTAGGTTCTTCATCACAGCGCTGTTGTTGCCTGTCATGAAATCACGCCCGTCCAACTTGAACCGCTTCACGGCTTTGCCATTGATGGTGATGCCGCCATTCTCATCGATTTCGGCTCCAGGCAAAACCTCCACCAATGCCTCGATAACCGAACCCTCCGGCACCGTGAACGCATCGGCATTATAGATTAATGTGTCATCCTTGACAACCATCTTGGGCAAGTTGGCCGTCACGACTGTCTCATCCAACTCCACAATCTCGGGGTTCAGGGAGATAGTACCCAAAGACACATTCTGCCGCCCTTTCTTCTGAAACGGAACCATTCGTGGCTGGTAACCGAGGAAAGAGAGTTTCAGCACATAAGTGCCCGAATTGACCGAGGTAAATCCGAAATGTCCATTCTTATCAGAATAGACTCCCTTGACAAAGGTTGTGTCCGTTCTGTTGCGTCGGGTGGTGATCTCGTACAGTTGCAATGTGGTGCTGGGTAGAGGCTCTGCCGTCGAATTATCTATAATACGACCACTCACATCCTCATTCTTTTTCTGTTGAGCTGCCACTGGGAGCCCACCCACAAACATGAGGACAACCAACAAAGCGATATATCGTAAAAATGGGAATCGTTTCATATAAGTAAAGACCCTCAATAACGCAAAAGTTAAAGAGGGTCTCCTTATTAATTGAAAAAAATATTTGTCTGAAACTATTTTCCCAATGCGTCTTCCACAATCTTATCGACTGCCGACTTCAAACCATCAGGGTCTTTGCCGCCGGCTGTGGCGAAATGGGGTTGACCACCGCCGCCACCCTTGATGAGCTTGCCTGCTTCACGCACATACAGACCGGCATTCTTGCCCTCAGCCACGAGGTCATCGGAGATGGAAACGGTCAGGGTTGGTTTGCCTGCGGTTTCTGTGCCAAGCGCCACGAGCAGACGTTCCGGGAACTGTGCACGAAGCTGGAAGGCGATGTCCTTCGCAAACTGAGGCTCCATGGGGAACACGCCTGAGATAACCTTCACGCCATTCACGTCGCGAGCCTTTTCGATGAGCGTCTGCTTGATCTGCTGTGCCTTCTGAGCCTTGAACTGATCCACCTGAGCCTGCAACTCCTTGTTCTCGGAGATGGCCTTCTGAATGGTGGTCATCAAGTCTGGGGCGTTATTGAGCAGAGCACGAAGGTCAACCATGAAGTCCTGCATCTTGTCCAGCATCTCCTCCACAGCCTTACCAGTCACAGCCTCGATACGACGCACACCAGCAGCGATGGAACTCTCGCTCACGATGCGCACCATACCCAAGCGGCCTGTGCTCTGAGCGTGGCAACCACCACAGAACTCCACTGAGGAGCCGAACTGCACCACGCGCACCTTGTCGCCGTACTTCTCGCCAAACAATGCTATGGCACCCAGTTTCTTGGCTTCCTCGATGGGATAGTCACGATATTCCTTCAGTGGGATGTCCTCACGAATCTTCGCATTGACAATGTGCTCCACCTCACGCAGTTGCTCTGGGGTGACCTTCTCGAAGTGGGAGAAGTCGAAACGCAGACCGTCGGCGGTCACCAACGAACCCTTCTGCTCCACATGGGTGCCCAGCACCTCACGCAGCGCTTCATCCAGCAAGTGGGTGCAGGT
>JAFXVU010000116.1 GCA_017534705.1 Bacteroidaceae bacterium | reverse complement strand
TCGCAAGCATGGCAGATCGACTCGGATACGCTGTTGATGAAGAGCGATGAGGTCACCTTGGCCTTGCCCGATGAGTAGGGCGCATAGACATCTTCTGGTCTTCCTGGACGCTGGAAAGCGTTGGCACGCAACTGATACACACCCTTCGGCATGTTCTCGAGCGTCTGGTAGAACTCGAAAGTACGCTCGTAGAACTCAGCGCATTTGACATCATAGCCAGGGGCGCCGTTGGTCGAGGTCCAGCCCGATGTGGCGTCTGTGTCGAAGTCAGTGTTCTCCAGCATGAAGGAGAGGTCGAACGGATGGTCGATGTCTTCAGCCGAGACATTGGCGAGGAAAACCATGCCCTCGGCGCGCGCCTGTTGGGTCAGTTTGTCCACTTCATTGCCCTTCGTGCAAGTCTTGGCTTGTTCTTCAATCGTAGAGAGTTGTTGGGCCAGCCTCTCGTCAGTGCCTTCGGCCACCTCGTTGTGTGGGGTTTCTGCCAGTTTGCGGATCTGAGCGATAATCTTCTTCAGTTGGCTTAGTGCCAGGTCGATATTGCCGTTGTCGAAGTTCTCGGCTTCCTTGGTGGTGAGGATAAGCCAGCGCTGGGTGGTGGCTGACTTGGAGATGTTCCATCCCGTGGAACCAGTCTTTCCGTTATTGTTGGCTGTGAGCGTGGGTGGGTTGGCGTTGCTTTCCGGGTGGATGATGTAGTAGCCTCGGTGTCCATCCACATCGACACGTCCGCGCATGAGGTGTAGGTTGTCGGCTGTGGTGGGGTTAGTGCGGTTCACGGTCTTAAAGCCGCCAGAATAGGTGATGTAGTAGCCAGAAGCGGCGTTGCGGAACTGGTAATACTGGTTGGAGGGGGTGAAAGTGAGGTACCATGCGGCGGCATCGTTAGCTTCTGCCTCTTCGGCGTCCATGGCCTTCCATTCCAATTGGTGGCTGGCGGTCTCCACGAGGTAAGCGCTTCTCAGTCCGTGTTTCTCGTCCTCGTTCTTGATGTAATACTTCACGCCATCCTCATGGTTGAAAGAGTAGTAGGGCAGGGCATAGCCGATATCACCCGATCCAGGCAGTCCGTCCTCGTTGAGTGCTTGAGCTAGGATGCCCATCATGCAGTAGAGGTTGTCGGAGTGGTTGTCCTCGTGTGCGCCGTTGCAGCCGTATGGCCAGAGGTGCGTGTCGTCGCCTGTGATGGTGGCGGTTGGGCTGTTGTCCCAAAATCGTACAGCCTCGGTCACACGGTCGCCGAGCCACACACCACGGTTGCCGTCGGCACGCATGTCAGCCGACCACCAGATGCCGTGGGTACCCACGCCGATGCCGTGTAAGGCCTCGTGCATGATGGTGCCTGGTTGTTGGTAACTGGAATTGGCACCGACACGCATCCAGCCGCCATAACTGCAGTCAGCTGTCGGGGTGCCAGGGCTGTATGTCACGCTGATGCCGAACCCATGGATGCTTGTCAAGTTGTTCCAGTAGTAATCCATCGAGAGGTTGATGGCATAATTGATGCGGTCGTTGACTGTCTCGTCACCGCCGTTATTGTACCAGTGTCCGATGGTCCCTTTGGGGACGGTAGAGAACTTGATGACATCGCCATACCCCACGGCATAGTCTTTGGTGATGGCGTATGCGCGCATATAGTACATTGTTCCAGGCTTGAGGTCGCGCAACCAGTAGATTTTACCTGCTTGGTTCAAGTATTCTGTAGTGCGGTTGTCGGTTACCTTCGGGTCGGGGTCCTCGCTCCAGCAGAAGCCTTCCTCTATGATATTGCCCCCCTTGACTGTGCTTCGTCCAAATGCCCAAGTGCAACCTTTGATGAAACGAGGGTCGGTCTGTACGGTTGGAATTGCACCACTGCCATTGTCAATCCTGAAGGCAAATACAGCCTTGTCGAGAGAGACTATGGTTTCAAGTGCTTGGTTGTCGGTTGTGGTGTCTTGGTCGTAAATGGTCTGAGCGGCATTGATGGCTGTCTCAAAATCTGTGGTTGCTGAAGCGGTGGATGAGGCGAGTTCTTGTCGTGCAGAGGTGATGGCGTCTTGCAGTTGTGCGAATATTTTGGCAGACGACTCGGCTGTTGTTTTGGCTGCTTCCAGTTGCCGTGCGGCAACATCCCATCCCTCAGTGTTGTCTTGTTGGAGCAAAGGCTTAGCCATGTCGATAGCTTCCTGCAAGTCTTGATGGGCAGTGGCACTCATTCGTTTGTATAGGAGTTCTTGTGCCTCGTTGAAGAGTTGTTCGAAAGCGGTTCGTATTGCATCTTGTGAGTCGCCGATGTATTCGAGTCGGAAGTTGTCGGCGCTGATCCAGTTGCCACTGGCTTTGGTTGCGCGAAAACCGATTTCCAGTTCATCGCTCACCAGCACGAAGTCGAGTTTGTACAGATTGCGTGTAGTGACGGGCTGCGTGTAATTTCCTGCGAAAATTACAGCACCTGTTTGGGCGGCTTGAGGTGAGTTCTCCTGAATGTTTTGTGCCACGGCGTGAAGACGGTAACGACCAGGAGAAAGACCAGTGACTTTCTGGCTGAGGAGTGCATCGCCTACGGCGCCACCTTTGCCAGTCCATTTCTCAGCATAGTAGGTTCCTTGCTTGATGTTGAAAACATTGTTCGACTGCAAACTCATCTGTTCTTGAGTCCATCCAGTGAAGTCGCCTTGCTCAAAACTGGGGTTCACAAGGAGAGACGTGAGGTCAAGAGGCTGTTCCTCAGAGGCATTGGCACGTAGATAGATGTCTTCAGCCTTCTGTAAGGCAATGATGGCATCGGCCTGTTGTTGACCTGTTGCAGTACCATTGGTGGCTATCTCTCGACCCGCATTGATGGCATTGAGTAGTTGCTCGCTCTGTTTGCCAGTACCGTCAGCGTAGGTGGTGACAGCGTGTTCGATGGCGGCTTTGAGTTCTGCTGAGAGGTCGTTGCTCACTTTGGTCAGCTTGAAATTATCCACAGCAATCCAGTTGCCACTTGCGTTCACGGCCTCGAAACCGATGTTGACGCTACCGGAGATAAAGGAGAATCCAACGGTGTAGGTGTTGCGTATAGAAATGGCGGTCTGGTTGTCACCGGCGAAGATGAAGGCTCCAGTCTGTGCAGCATTGGGTGAATCTTCCTGAATATTCTGAGCTGCTGCACTGAGTTGGTACTGGCCAGGCTCAAGTGCTGTAAGGCTTTGGCTGACGCTGGCTGAACCGACGGCACCACCTTTGCCCGTCCATTTCTCCATATAGATACTGCCCTGTTTGATGTTAAACACAGCGTTGTTTTGAGTCTGCATGCTCTTGATTGTCCATCCTGTCATTCCGTCTTCAAAACTCGGATTCGTAATGCGTGAGGTGAAATCGGTTTGTGCTGATACCCATGAACAGACAGTCATCAGTATAAGAGAAAATATTACTTTGTTGGTTTTCATAATAAGTTGAGTCAAGTTAGTGTTGATTAATGGGGCAAAAATACATCATTATCTTGACTTTTCAAAAGATTCAATCCTTTTTTCAAAGAGAATCGCCAATAATACACTGCTTTATACACAGCGTGCCCAATGTGACAGTTGGTTCTGTACATTGAGCACGCTTGGAGACAAGATACACAATTTCTACTGGAAGTGGTATCTGTTTTTTTGATATGTCGTATCGTTAGAACTTCACGTTCATTGCTTGTCCGTTATACTCCACAGTCTTGGTGGTTGGCTGGCCTTTCGATACGACAACGATGTTGAACTGGCGCTTCTGCAACATGCCAGGATACTGACCTTTTCGAGCGGCAATAGTCAGTGTACGGCTGCCGTTGTCCCAGTGGAATTGGATTTCGGTGTATTGCCCGCGCTCATAGTTGTAGTTGTCGCCTTCGTCCTCATAGAGAGTGAAGTCGCCGTTGGCACCGGGATAGACGCGGACTTCAAGGTTTTCCCACGATTTCTCGCCGCAATACTGCATTTCGGGGCCGAGAGGCAGGATGCTGCCAGCGCGCACGAACATTGGCACACGGTCAATCTGGGTTTGCAAAGTCACGTCTTTGCCACCTTTCAGGTATTCGTTTGTCCAGAAGTCATACCAGTCAGCGCCTTTAGGCAGGTACTTTGTGGCAGTCTTGCTCTCTCTCCAGTTGATGCCGGCGTTGGATGTGTTATCGTCCTTGGCTTCCTTTCGGTTCCAACCTGTCATGGCATCTTCGCGTATGATTTTCTCCTCGGTGTATTGTGGGTTGAGGATAGGTGCAGCGAGGATAGCCCTGCCGAACATGAACTCGTCGGTCATGTCCCATGTGCGGCGGTCCTGGGCAAAGTCGCTGAAAAGAGGCCGCATATAACTCTCATTGGCGCTTGTTACCTGCCAAGCCATGCTGTATAGATAAGGAATCAGTCGGTAGCGAAAACGAATCGCACTTTCTATGGCATCGTAAATAGGTTCACCCTTTTCTCCGAATCGCCATATCTCGCGCGGTGCGTCGGCACCGTGGCTGCGGAAGACAGGGCAGAACAATGCGTATTGCATCCAGCGTACGTAGAGTTCTTGGTACTGCTGGTTGCGTGGGGCAGAATTGCCGCCTCGGGTGTTGTAGGAACCGCAGAAGAAACCGCCTATATCTGTGTTGAAATTGGGACAGCCAGTGAGCGAATAACTCAATCCGGCTGGTACTTGCTTGCGCAGCATGTCCCATGACGAGGCTACGTCGCCGCTCCACATACCTGAACCGTAGTGCTGCTGGCCAGCAAAGGCTGAACGTGTCATGATGAAGACACGCTTCTGTTCCGATGTTTTGCGCTGAGCCTGATAAACACCGCGCACGGTTTCCAAAGGAAAAGCGTTGCGGAGTGAACGCCATGTACCGTTGCCGGCCTTGTGGTCGTAGTTCGACTCCTTGGGATTGAAGAAGTCGGGGTCGGTGGAGTCCATCCACCAAGCATCGGTTCCTTTGTCGAAGAGGTTTTTCAGGTTCTCCCAGTAGATGTCGCGAGCCTCGGGTGAGAATGCATCATAAACCCTCACTCCCGACGGATAGTCCATACGTGGAGGCCAGAAGGTCAGTCCGCTCTGGGGCCATGTCTCGAAGTCGAAAAGCAGTCCTTTCTCCTCCAGTTGGCGGAAGGCTTTGGTCTTAGGACCGAAACTGGCCCAGATGCTGATCATGAAGTGGGCGTTTTTCTTGTGCACCTGGTCAATCATGCGCTCTCCATTGGCGTATTCCTCGGTCAGGAAGTCCATGGCGTTCCACAAGTAGTTGGAACCCCAATACTGCCAGTCCTGGATGATGCCGTCGAGAGGCACTTGTAGTTCACGATACTTATCGACTACAGACAGCAGCTCACTTGCGCTCTTGTAGCGCTCCTTGCACTGCCAGAAACCATAGGTCCACAAGGGGAACATGGGGACATCGCCTGAAAGATGGCGCATCTGGGCAATCACTCCGTCGGCAGAGCCACCATACATGAAATAATAGTCGATGCAGTCGCCAACTTCTGACGATAGCGACATGCCTTTCACTGGATCGTCGTCGAACTGGGTGCGGGAGTAGTTGTCCCAATAGAGGCCCCAGCCCTTGATGCTCTGCAACACGTTTTGGAAGTCCTCCAGGTTCGATTGCTCCATGAGTTTGTGGTCGCCTCTGCGGTTCATCTTACCGTTCTGGAAAGTACCCAATCCATAAATGGCTTCGTCCTTGTCGAGCAAGAAAGTCTGGGTTACACGATAGGCTCCCTTGTCTGGTCCTTCTGTGCGAGGGTCGAAGGTGGCTGTGCCTTTTTCGCGCAGCAGTGTCTTGCCTTTAGAGATGAAAGTGACGGCTCCAGTCTCTGGGTCCACTTTGACGGTCAGTTGGTCGCTGCTGACGGTGTTGCCTTTCTGCGACACCTTCACAGCCTCAGGGTTGGCAATGACCACCAAGCCTTGTTTCGTGTATGCATGACCTACAGGTGACTTGACCACCCGTACGATTGACGGGGTGTAGAATTCCACCGTCACGTCGGTGTTGCCCGCCTTGATTTTCACGGGACTTCCGAATGCTACAGCTGCTGTCATCCAGCACAGCGCTGTCAAAAGGAATAATCTTTTCATAGTTTTGTGGATATGTTAATGTTGTTTTGTGTGTTCTGGGTTATGAAGTTTTTGCTGAGTCCTCCCTTCCGAATCTGACAAGATGTTCGCTGGAGAACAAAGATGTTTTTTATGGTGCAAAAGTACGATGAATTATTTGCTATTATAGAATACAAATGTTGAATCGAATGCCACAAATGATGAAATTGAGAGTTTCACTCGGGAAAAATCTTTATTACTGCTCGGTATATTCGGAAGGTTTGCAACCGAATTCTTTCTGGAAACACTTGCTGAAATAACTCGTGGAGTTGAAACCTGTTCGTTCGGCTACTTCAGCGATGGTCTGTCCACCTTGTCGTAATAATTCGGCGGCTCGGTGCAGGCGTATACTGCGGATGAAGGCCACAGGGGATTGTTGCATCAACGCAGTCAGTTTTTTGTAAAGGCCAGTGCGTTCCATACAGAGGTCAGCAGCCAGTTGCTCCACACCATATTGAGGCGTGGTGAGATGTTGCTCCACTAATTGTGTGGCGAGTGCCATGAATTCTTTCTCTTGGGGTGTTGGTTCAGGTTCCTCATCGGATTGCTCGGTTTCAGAACTTGGCCCAAGCACCACCATAGCTTCCGTGTGCTGATATTGGTTCACTTGTTCCACAAGGTTTTGTATGCGCAGCAATAGCATGGCTTCGCGGTTGCGGCGTTGCAGACGTTGACGATAGGTCCAGAACAACAGTGCTACTATTCCTCCTACAACTAACGCGTAAAGCAAGTAGGCAAGAGGCGACTGCCACCAAGGATGATTGATGGTAAAATTGATTCTGCGAATCTCAGCAGTGTCCCATCGGTCGGGGTTGGTGGATGCCATCACCTCCAGGGTGTAGTTGCCAGGCGACAGCCCTACTAAAGGCAAGTAGAAAACACCTTTGTCGTCGACCAATCTCCCGATGGAGTCAGCGGAGAGTGTATGCCATTGGTCGCTGTCATTCCCAGAGAATCTATACCGGTAGCATGTGCTTCGGGGACGTACATAATTCATGGTGGAGAATTGGAATGCCAAAGAGTTCTGTTGGTGGTTGAAGGTGAGATGTTCGGTGTAGGGAGGTGTGACTTCCAATAGTTTCATCCCGTCGTATTCAACACCCACTTGCAGCGGAAGGCCATGGAGATAGATGGTGGTCAAGATGGGATGCACCTTGATGTTCAGTGGATGGGTGTCGAATAAACCGCTGAGCGGTGATGTATAGAGAACGCCACTGTTGTAGGTGCCCAGCCAGATGCCACCCTCACGGTCCAGAAACACGACATTGACTCCAGTGGACAGCTTAGACCCGTCGGGCAAGTGCAGTTCGCTGATAACGTCTTTATCTTCTGTGGCGGGATTGATACGCAGATATCCTTCTGGGGTCGTCAGGTAAAGGATGCCTGTAGGTGTCAATGTCAGGGTGTGCATTACTTTTTCGCTTGTCATCATCTGCTTCCATTGGTGGGTAACAACATCGAATGACTGGAGGATAGATCCGCCTGGTCCTGTCCGTACCTGATAGAGATGCTTGTCGGGTCCGCTGACCACCAATGATGTCCATCTGTAACGTTGACTGTCATTGTCGTCGTAAGCGGCTGAGAGAAACAACATCTTACCACTGGGTTTGTAAGCGGCAAGTATGCCGGATTCGAAAAAAATGTAGATGTCGCCACCGTATGACACAACATCCTGCACTCCGCCTGGTTCTTCAGGTAGCCGTATGGTATGTCCCGAGGATTCGTTCTGTAATTGGCGTCCCTTCAAGACCCATGTTTCACCTTCTTGGTCGATGAAGAAATCGTCGTAGTGCCATTCGTCAGCCTTTTCTTGTTGCATGGTGCGTAGGTTGAAGCAGAACAGCCGCCCCCATTGTTTCATCCAAAGTCGGTCGTGTTTGTCTGCGAAGATGTGTGTGGCACCGTTATAAGCTGGCAGGTGTGTCCATCGGGTTGTGTCGATGGCGAGAGAACTGAATCGCTGTCCGTCGTAGATGTCAATGGCGACATCGGTGACTATCACCATTCTTCCGTCGTTCAGTTGCGTCATTTGCAACACGCAGTTGCTGCTCAATCCGTTCTGCCTGTTCAGCGCATAGAAACTGCTTTCTTCCTTAGCCCAAAGTGGAGCAGAGATGAACAGGTAAAGGCAGATTGTCAGCAAGCAGGTCTTCATTATTTGATACCGCTTGGTCATGGTTTGTGGTTAATGGATTACAAAAGTATGAAAAGTTATCGGTAATTAGCCTTGTTGATTCCAATAAAAAGCAATAAATTTGCAGACACAGATACTGAATTAAAAGAATATGGCAAAAAGAGTATTACTGATTAATGGAAGCCCGCGGGAAAACGGCAATACCCGAATGGCATTGGAAGAAGTGGCAAAGACGTTGAATGAGTGCGGCGTGGAAACCGTGATTGTCAATTTAGGCAAACACGCCATGCAGGGATGTATCGCTTGTGGCATGTGTGGCCGCATAGGCAAATGCACCTTCAGTGACAATGTATATGACAAAATCCGAACTGCCATGGTAGATGGCATCGATGGTTTGGTTGTGGGTTCACCTGTCTATTACGGTGGCCCCAATGGTTCTTTGTGTGCCTTGATGGACCGTGTGTGCTACTCCCTCAGCCGTTTCATGCAGTTCAAGCCGGCAGCCAGTGTGGTGGTGTGCCGTCGTGGTGGTGCCTCAGCGGCTTTCGATAGGCTGAATAAGTATTTCACGATTCTGAATATGCCTGTCGTGTCGTCGCAGTACTGGAATATGGTGTATGGCCAGTCGGCTGGCGAGGCTGTTCGTGATGAGGAGGGCATGCAGACCATGCGCACCCTCGCCAGGAACATGGCTTGGATGATTGACAGGCTAAATACCGCCGAGAACGGACATCCCGAACTTGAACCTCGGGTCGCAACAAATTTCATTAGGTGAGCGATGGACAAACAGGACTACAAGCAGTTTCTGGAGAAACATGGCATCCGTCCTACCGCCAACCGTATCTTGGTGGCTGAGATTGTTGACAGGTCAGCCCGCCCGTTGTCGCTGGCTGAGATTGAAGACCAACTTCTTTCGCTCGACAAGTCCAGCATCTATCGTTGCTTGATGCTCTTCAAAGAGCACCACATTGTGCATGTCATTGAGGATGGCAGCGACTCGGTGAGATATGAATTCTGCCACAGTCATTCCACCGATGACGATGACCTTCATGTGCATTTCCATTGCGAGCGTTGCCATCGTACGTTCTGCTTGTCTGATATCCCCGTTCCCAGGGTCGAACTTCCCGATGGGTTCGAACTTTTATCCGTCAATTACATGATAAAAGGCATTTGCGAAGAGTGTAGAAACCATTGACCATTGAGCTTTTCAGCAAATCCAATGCTCAATGGTCAATGCTCAATGGTCAATGGTCAATGAATTTAAGGTTTCACTTGATACGATTGTCCTGCTACGACCTTGAAGGAGGTTACGAAATATTTACCATCTTGCTTGCTTTTTGTCTTGATGCCTTCAATCTGTATGGGTTGGGAGGTGCGCAAACGGCATGTGCCATCGAGATGGGCTTTGATGGTTCCTTTTGTCAGTTTGCCATTGTCCCATTCCATATCCACCGTATAGTTGCCTCGACCTCGTAACCCTTTCACTACACCCTTGTTCCAAGCATCGGGTAGGGCAGGCAAGAGATGCAGTTCGTCGTTCTGGCTTTGCAGTAGCATCTCTGCGAATCCCGCAGTGGCACCGAAGTTGCCGTCAATCTGGAAGGGTGGATGTGCATCGAAAAGATTGGGGAATGTGCCTCCAATCCTAGGTTTGGCAGGATCCACGTAGTACAGTATCTCACGTATCATCTTGTGGGCATGGTTGCCATCGAGCAATCGGGCGGCGAAGTTGATTTTCCAAGCCTTGCTCCATCCTGTACCTCCGTCGCCTCTGAGTTCGAAGGTGCGCTGGCAGGCTGCGGCCAGTTCGGGAGTGAAAATCGGTGAGATGGTGTGTCCAGGATGCAAGCCGAAGAGGTGGGAAGTATGGCGATGTTGTGGGTCGGTTTCTTCAAATTCCTTGTTCCATTCCAACAGTTGTCCTTTGCTTCCGATAGCATAGGGACGGAGTTTAGCCCTTGCATTGCGGATTTCTTTGCACAGAGGTTTGTCCACGTCGAGCAGTTCCATTGCCTCCGTTACGTTGTCGAAGAGGTCGCGAATGATGGCCATGTCCATGGTGCAACATTCTGTCACAGAGTAGTTCTTGCCATCAATGCGGAAAGTGTTCTCTGGTGAAGTGGAGGGCGAGGTGATGAGTTCCCCATCTTTCTCCACTAGCCAGTCCAGACAGAACAGCGCCGCCTCGCGCATCACGGGATAGGCCTCGTTCCTGAGGTATTCTTTGTCCTGTGTGAAGCGGTAGTGCTCCCACAGGTGTTGGCACAACCAGTTGCCACCCATCTGCCAGTTGGCCCACATCGGATTGTCATTGCCAAAATCACCCACAGGAGTGGTCAATCCCCAGATATCGGAGTTGTGGTGTGCCACCCATCCCCTGGTGTGGTAATACTCCTGTGCTGTGTTGTGTCCGTTTTTGGCAAGACCTTGAATCCAATGCAGTAGCGGTAGGTGCATTTCTGAGAGATTGGTGGTTTCGGCAGGCCAATAGTTCATCTCTGCGTTGATGTTGGTGGTGAAGTTGCCACGCCATGGAGCACGCAAATGCTGGCTCCAGATGCCTTGTAGGTTGGCAGGTGTGCCACCTGGTCGTGATGAGGAAATGAGCAGGTATCGTCCGTACTGGAAATACAGTTCCTCCACAAACGATGACAGGGCAGTGGTGGCTTTTGACTTGTCGTTATAGGCGCGTAACAAGGAGTCTGTAGGTGTGTTGTAAAGTTGTGGTTCCACATCGTTGGCCGAAGCGGTGTGATTCAAAGTGAGCGTCATGCGGTCGAAGTAACTCTTGTAGTCTTGCTGATGGCGTGTGAACAGTTGTTCGTAGGAACTGTTGCATGCACTGCTCAAAGTCTGAGCCACAATGGCCTTCTCGTCCTTGCCTTCCTTGACGGGACATTTGTCCATGCCGTTGAAACTGGTGGCTGCAGTGAGGATGATGACCACTTCATCTGCGTTTGATACCTGCAGACATTCCTTGTCTGTGGTTAAAGTTCCGCCTTTATGTTTCACGTTCAATCGAGTTTCTGCTCTCATTCCAGTCAACCCTTCTTCGTTGCCCAGCACTGCTTTCATCTTCTCGTTGGGCTTGTCCATCAATGCGGGAGCAATGGCATCCATGACGATGTCATTGCCTTGTGCTACGATGGTACCTTCTAATTGGGTGGCCAACGAGATGCTGAGTGTCAGACTTTTGGGTTGGTTAGCGGTGAAGCGGACGATTAGAGCATTGTCGGGTGCTGAGACAAACATCTCGCGCTTGTAGTCCACACCGTTAGCGGTGAAGGAGGTGGTGGCAAGGGCGTTGTTAAGACTAAGGGAACGCTGGTAGTTTGAGGTGGTGGACTCGGGTATATTCGCTTGCTCTATTATCAAGTCACCTAATGGCAGATAATATTGTGAGTTCAGTCCCTGCATCCTGTGGCATAGTTGGTCGGCAAGAGGGTAGTCTTCATTGGCGATGGCTGCTCTCACCTGTGCGAGATAGTTGTAGGCATCAGGATTGGTGCTTTGAGGTAATGGCCTTCCCGACCAAAAAGAACCCTCGTTGAGTTGGATGAGTTCTTTCTGTATGCGTCCGAACACCATGGCACCGATTTTGCCGTTGCCAATGGGCAGGGCTTCTTCCCAGTAAGTGGCTGGCTGGTTGAACCAAAGTTGGTAAAAAGGTCCATCTTGTGCGTATGTCTGCACGATAGACAATAAAGCGATAAGGAGTAGGATGGTTTTCTTCATCATGTGAAAAGATTGGTAGATAGTTGGGCAAAGTTAACTAAAAAAAAGATAATTATCGTGGTTTTCTTGCTTTTATCAAGATTTTTATGGAATTTTGTGTGACGAAATAATCTTTTATAGTGACTGATTCACAGAACCTAAGATTTATGCATAAAAAAAGTGTATGAAACGTACCTCCTTCTTTTTTATTTTGGTTTTTCTTTTCCTGTTCGGCACAAAGTCATTGATGGCACAGGATACATTTCAGTTCGGCACCGCCACTAATTCTGAGGGGCATTCTATGTTGGTTGATGCCCATGGCATTATTCTCGATGGCAAACATATCCTCCCCGTGATGGGCGAGATACATTACAGTCGTGTGCCCCGAAAAGAATGGCGACGTGAAATCCGCAAGATGAAGGCTGGCGGCATAAGCATTGTTGCCACATACGTGTTTTGGATTCATCATGAGGAAAATGAGGGTGTCTGGAACTGGAGTGACAACAAGAACCTCCATGAGTTTGTCAAGACCTGCCAGGAAGAGGGCATGTTTGTTGTCTTGCGCCTAGGTCCTTTCTGCCATGGAGAGGTTTATCAAGGTGGTTTCCCTGTATGGATTGTGGAGAAGGCGAAATCCGACCCTGCCAATTTCAAACTACGCAGTGAGGCACCTGGGTTCTTGGCCGCTACACAACGCCTCTACAGCAATATCTATGCTCAGGTCAGTGACTTGCTCTGGAAACACGGCGGTCCTGTCGTTGGTGTTCAATTGGAGAATGAGTGCCGTGGTCCATGGTCGTATTATATGAAGTTAAAGGACATGGCTGTGAACATTGGTTTCGATGTACCTTTCTATACGCGTACTGGCTGGCCCAAACTGAACGGGGGCGAGAAAGACTTCGGGCAGATGCTGCCTCTCTATGGAGATTATGCAGATGGTTTCTGGGACCGCACGTTGGATGACATGCCTGGGGAGTATGCCAAGGCTTTTATCATGAAAGACACTCGTTTGTCGGGAGTCATTGCCACAGAGACTTTCGGAACCAACCAAGACACAGAGATGACAAAGAAGGATTTGCAATATCCTTATCTGACTTGTGAACTTGGCGGTGGTATGATGCCCTCCTATCATCGGCGCATCAACATCTCTGGCAATGAGGCGTTTCCGCTGGCCGTATGCAAAGTGGGGTCGGGGTCGAATCTTCCTGGCTATTATATGTACCATGGTGGTTCCAACCCCCTCAATCCCTTGCATACCATGGCAGAATGCCAGGCCTCGCCAGTGACCAATTACAACGATATGCCTTATATCTCGTATGATTTCCAGTCACCTTTGGGAGAGTTTGGCCAACTCAATCCAACGGCATTCCATCAGACACGATGGTTTCACCAGTTCCTCAATGATTGGGGAGATGAGCTTGCTTTAATGGATGTCGATACACTAAGTGAGCACTATGCGCGACGTGGCTGTTTTGAGTTCCGTAACGACTATGTGCGCATTCTCCATGAGGAGGGTAGGGCATCTGTCACCCCCAAAGACATGGAATGGGAAGGACTGTTCATCACATCCTCGTCAGTCCAGCCTTTTGCGAAGGCAGACGGACAACTGTTCTTCATTACAGTAAAAGGAGAGAAGCCGCAATTATCCATTCGTTCCGCTAAAGGCAAGACCCGCAGTTACAGTCCCAAACTCGACCGGCCGTTTGTTGTTGACGGCAAGACTATGACTGTACTCTCGCCCGAGAAAGCCATGGCTGCATTTGTCATAGACGGTCATGTCTTTTATTCCAAACATGGTGGCATCCTCTATAAGGACGGTGAGGAAGTTGTTGAAGAAGAGTGGATTGAGCATCCAGAGTCTTTGAGTAGTCTTGCGGGCAGTACTCCTCTTTTCAACGCCGTTCTAATGAGGGAAGCAGATGCTCCGCGCCAGATTAGACTTGGTGGAGCCAAAGTGGCAGAAATGCCTTCCGATACCGATTTCGACCGTGCTGCTGTCTGGCGTGTTGAATGTGAGGGCAACGTTGAGGATAAGCTTATTGACAATCTCTTCTTGAAAGTGAATTATAAAGGCGATGTGGCGCGAGTCTATGCCGACGGTGTGTTGGTGGAGGATAATTTCTGGAATGGCAAACCTATGTACGTCCGACTGAGTGATATCGTGGGCAAGAACGTGGAAATTAAAATCTTACCCCTTTCTAAGGATTATCCCATTTATTTGCAACAAGAGCAGAATGCAGAACTGGAACGTGCCAAGGACGGCGTGATGTTGAGCCTTGACAACCTGACTGTTGTGTTGCAATACTTCAACCCTAAGGGTTGGCAATAGAGCTAGTAAATCCTTAGTATATTTCCAAAGACCAGCCATTTGATGCCAACATCAAGATGACGGCGAACAAGATCATCAGAATGAACAACAGGATGTAAATGACAATTGTAACGATGAAGAAAAGTAAGGTACGCCAGACTGCTCCCCAGACTTTGAGTTGGTAGAGTTGTTGGAAATCGTAGCCTAAGACGATAAGTGCCAGCCAGTCAGGGACTGCGTAAGGGAATAAGTCGATAGCGGGAATGTTGCATCTGAACAATATCATCGCTAATGTCAGAAGTTGGAATTGGCAGTTGATGTAGATTTGTGAATAAAATGTTTCCACAAGGTTCAGGGTTCTTTTCGTTGTTTTGTCGAGATTAATCTCTCTCTTGTGAAAGACAAACCATGCCGCGAACACTATAATCAAGTTCTCTGTCAGCACACGGTAAAGGTGGTTGTTTGCCAGGGTGAGCATAACGTTCTCTAATCCCTTCATGATCATCAGCGAGCTCCCTGTCATTTTCGCTTCCATTTTCTTTAATAGACTGATGCCAGTAACTGGTGTGGTGGTATCAACACCCACTATCCAAACCAAGAAGGCTGTCAGTACAATCAAGATGGCAAGCATCTTGAATGGAGGGAAGTAGCTGAGGAAATGACCTGAGAGATAGTCGCGAATCATGTAGCCTGGACGCCAGAGAAGATGACCCATACTACGGAACATCGGTCGGTTGCCCATACCCCAAATGTCCAAAAAACTGTTCATCAACTGCTTGGGAGTGAAACGTTTCCATTCTGCCGGCATACCGCATTGGGGACAGAGACGTCCTTTATAAGTGTAGCCGCAATGACGGCAAGTGTGTTCCGTCTCGTCTGCTTTAGGCAGTGCCCCCAAATGCAGTTGACGGTTGCGGTATCGATTGACCCATGTCTTCAGTTTTCTTCCGAAGGTGTGCTTTACTTTGCTTTTTATCTCGTTCTTTTTCATGACTTTTGCCTTAACCTTGAATAAACGCATGAGAATCAGGGGATTCATATGTGTTATTCTCTTTCTGCCTTGTACATCATCTCATCGCAGATGAAAACAGAATGAAAGCGATTCTCATGCAAAAGTACGAATTTATGATGATAACTCAATATGTTTCATTAGCAAAAAATAACTTTTTCATTAGCCATGTTTTTGTTCCATACACTATGAGCATTTCCATCCAATATGTTTTTAGCCAACTTATCTCAATCACCTCAAATCTGAATGTTCTCTTAGTTTTTCCCCACTTTTTTTATTTGTCTAAAAATATTGATAATCAAGTATTTAATACTTTTCAACACTTGCTGTTGAAAAAATATTCCGAATTTTATGGAAAAAAGTGGGGGAAAATGTATTAAAGTGGGGGATTATTTACTATCTTTGCACACGGGTAGCCGAAATATGCAGAATTGCAGTGCTGACGAAGAGCGGTCGAATGCCTTTCAAGAACGTTCCCGCCACAAAGCGGTGAGGGGCCTGAGACAGCCAAAGGGAATAGGCGAGAATAGAATGAATGATTAAAAACATGTGAAGAATGCGTTTTACTGGAGACTATTTGGCTAAGACCGATGCCAAGGGCAGGGTGTTTCTCCCAGCGGCATTCAGGAAGATGTTGGAGCAATATGGCGAGCAGCAGTTGGTGCTGCGTCCCAATATGTTTCAGCATTGTCTGGATTTGTACCCAGGAAGCGTTTGGAATCTCATGCTTGATTCGCTCAATGCTCGTCTTGACCCTTGGAATGGAACTCATCAAGCACTCAAACGTAATTTTGTGGCGAAGGCCGACATCATAGAACTGGACAATAGCGGACGCTTGCTCATCTCGAAGAACAAGATGCAGTACGCCTTCATCAAACAAGACGTTCGTTTCCTGGCCGTCGATGACCATTTCGAGGTTTGGGATAAGGATACTTGCGAGGCAGTGCTTAATCAACTCACACCCAATGGGGAACCAGAGGGTCTGGCGTATCAGCAACTGATGTCGGGTTTCAATGGATAATGGTTTATTATTTTGAAGGAGTGAAATGATGGAAGGACAGACTGTATATCATGTGCCAGTGTTGCTTGGAGCGAGTGTCGATGCGCTTCAAATACACAAAGGCGGTGTCTATGCTGATGTCACTTTCGGAGGAGGCAGCCACAGCCGCGAGATCATGCGCAGGATACACGAGGCTGGAGGTGGACGGCTGTTTGGCTTCGACCAGGATGCCGATGCCGAGCAAAACGCACTCCAAGACGACGGGTTCACATTCGTCAGGAGTAATTTCCGTTATATCAAGAACTTCGCCCGGTATTATGGTGTTGAACATTTCGATGGCATACTTGCCGACCTCGGAGTGTCATGGCATCATTTCGACGACTCAACAAGAGGATTCTCCTTCCGTTTCGATGGAGAACTCGACATGCGCATGAACCAAAGGGCAGGGATGACAGCGGCTGACATTCTCAACAATTACGATGAGAAAAGGCTTGCCGACGTTTTCTTCCTCTATGGCGAATTGCGAAACAGCCGTCAGATAGCACGTGAGGTGCTGAAACGACGAGCTGAATCACCTATCCTCACTATTGGCGACCTACTCGACCTTCTCAAGCCCATCTACGATCGCGAACGCGACAAGAAAGAACTGGCTAAGGTGTTTCAGGCGTTGCGAATCGAGGTGAATCATGAGATGGAGGCACTCAAAGACCTCCTCCAGAGCGCTACACAGCTGTTGGCGGCAGGAGGACGGCTGGTGGTGATTACCTATCACTCCCTCGAGGACCGGATGGTGAAGAACGTGATGAAGAGCGGACGTGTGGATGGAAAAGTGGAGAAAGATTTCTTCGGAAATGTCGCCAGTCCTTACCGCCTTGTCAACAGACAGGTGGTGGTGCCCGACGAACAGGAACAGAACGACAATCCGCGAAGCCGAAGCGCGAAGCTCAGAGTGGCAGAGCGACTGCCTGGATAACCGTTGATTATTTTACACATTTATCTAATTATCTATTACAAGGAGGGGAAAGTTTATGGCAAATGACTCGAACGACATCATGAACACTACCAGTGAGGAACTGGACGACGAGCAACTGCAGGACAGGACTCAGAAGATAGAGTCGGCACCTGCGTCCACAACCACGCCCGAAGGACAGGACACCGAACTGGAGAAAGAAGAAAAGGAAGAGGCTGAAGCCATAGAGGCAATCAAGAAATACACAGAAGAGGATGAACTGGGAAAAGTGACCTTGAGTTCCATCATTGGAGGTGATATCCTTCAGAGCAAGTTCTCGCGCTCACTCGTTCAGTGGTTCATCATGGTGGCTATACTCATGCTCATCTACACCTACAACCGCTACCAGAGCCAGCAAGACATCATCACCATCGACAACTTGAAAACAGAACTGCAAGAGGTGAAATACAATGTGTTGACGCAGTCAAGCGAACTCATGAACCTGAGTCGCCAGTCGAATGTGGAGAAGTATCTCAAAGCCACCAATGACAGCATGCTTAAAAACCCCACCACACCGCCTTACCTCATCAGAATGGTAGAGGCAAACCCATAAGAAAGTAGCCATATAAAAAGAAATTATTATCAATTGAATGAAAAATGAAATTTGAAAAGGAGCACATATCATCAAGATTTACACTGATTCTCGGATTTGTGTTTATCGGAGTGGTCGTCATCTCCGTCCGTATGATCTATATCATGACCGTGAAACGCGATTACTGGAAAGCCAAATCTGAAGAATATGTCAGAGACAGTGTGGTGGTACCGCCCAACAGGGGCAATATCCTCTCTGCCGATGAACAGCTTATGTCAACCAGCTTACCCGACTACAGGCTTTACATCGATTTCTGTCCTGGTGATTCCATCACATTCGATTCCCTGTTCAACAATAACATGGACAGTATCTGTAACGGCTTATCCGAAATCATACCCAACTGGACTGCGCAGCAGTTCAAAGAACGCTTTGTGGAACAACTCAGCAAACCGCGCAAAAAACGAAGCCGATACTTCCCGCTTTACACGCGGCATATTACCTACATTCAGCTCAACGACGTCAAGAAATTGCCTCTCTTCAACGAGAAGAACAAGAATGTCAGTGGACTAGTCATTCAAGAACGCAACGACCGTAAGAAACCTTTCGGATCGTTGGCCAAGCGTACGCTCGGTGAGATGTACGGAGCCAAGGACTCGGCGCGCTCTGGACTGGAACTGGCCTACGATTCTATTCTCAGAGGGCAGAACGGATGGCAACACCGCAAAAAAGTTCGAAACCGCTACCTTGGCATAGTCGATATCCCCCCTGTCGATGGTTGCGACCTGGTAACCACACTCGACGTGAGTATGCAGGACATCTGCGAGAGTGCACTCCGTGAGAAAATGAGAGAACTCAATGCTTCGATGGGAGTGGTTGTACTCATGGAGGTGCAGACTGGCGACGTGAAAGCTATCGTCAACCTTCAGCAGTACGATGACGGGGAATTCTACGAGGCGCGCAACTATGCACTGGCATCTCTCATGGAGCCTGGATCCACCTTCAAGACTGCGTCCATCATGGTGGCGCTTGACGATGGTTATATCACTCTCAAGGACAAAGTCAACACCTGTGGCGGACGCTATCCCATGTATAAGGCAGTCATGAAAGACCACAACTGGCGTTCTGGCGGCTATGGGGTGCTTGATGTGCCAGAAGTGCTGATGTACTCTTCCAATATCGGTGTCAGCCGACTTATTGACGAACATTATCATAAACAACCTGAGAAATTTGTCGATGGACTCTACCGCATCGGTATTGGCACGCCGCTGAACCTTCCTTTCGTGGGTTCAGCGAATCCCGTCATACGCCGTCCCACCAAGGACAACTGGCCTGCCACTACATTACCGTGGATGTCGATAGGCTATGAGACACAAATACCGCCCATCTCCACTTGCGCTTTCTACAACGCTATAGCCAACAACGGCAAGATGGTGAAACCTCGTTTTGTCAAGGCCGTGCAGAAGGACGGAAAAGTGATTCGTGAGTTCCCCGTGGAAGTCATCAAAGAGCATATCTGCAAGGAGTCCACACTCAAGGACATGCAGTGGATGCTCGAAAGGGTGGTCAGCAAAGGTCTTGGTAAGCGTGCGGGAAATCCCCATTTCCATGTCTCGGGCAAAACTGGTACAGCGCAGGTTTCGCAAGGAAGGGCTGGATACCTCAGTGGGAAAAGGGAATACCTCGTGAGTTTCTGCGGCTATTATCCTTCCGAAAACCCGCGTTACACCTGTCTTGTGGCGATACGCAAACCCAATGCGCCTGCTTCAGGAGGATTAATGGCTGGTACCGTCTTCTCCAAAATAGCCCAAAGAGTTTATGCAAGGAACATCACCACCGATATGTCGCAAGCTCGCGACTCTCTCTCGCAATTCGTTCCTGATGTGAAGAACGGTGACCTCAATGCGGCTAAAGACATTCTCGCCGACCTTGGACTGCAGTCCACAGACCAAGGCGCCACCAACATCGCATGGGGCAACGCGACCCTCGACAACAACAAACTGGTGTTCACAACATCAACGGACGAGGAGGGCAAAATGCCCGACCTCAGAGGTATGGGTGCCCGCGATGCGGTGTATGCTGTGGAGCGGAGGGGACTCAAAGCCAAGGTCAAGGGAGCAGGCAAGGTGCTCTCGCAAAGCCTGCCTGTAGGTTCCAGTTACAACAAAGGCCAGACCGTGGTTCTGAATCTGGGCATTTGAATCTCACCTGAGCGTCTGAGTCTCGTCCGACAAGTCTGAGTTGTCCGACCTACCGAAGAAGAAAAACTAAAAAATGAAGAATATATGCAACTGTGTGAATTGATATCGGGCGTTAAAACCAACGCTGTGAAAGGATGTCTCAACATCGACATCCAAGGAGTGAACATCGACTCCAGACTCATCAAGCAGGGACAAATGTTCATTGCCTTCAAAGGCACGCAGGCCGACGGGCATTCGTATATACAGAAAGCCATTGAGGCAGGAGCCGTGGCTGTGATGTGCGAGACGATGCCCGAGGTATGCGACCCCAAGGTCACCTATGTTCAAGTCGATAACTCTGAATTGGTCGTGGGCAACGTGGCTACAACATTCTACGGCAACCCGTCAAGACAACTTAAACTGATTGGGGTGACTGGCACCAATGGCAAGACCACCATCGCCACAGAACTCTACAACCTGTTCCGCAAACTGGGCTACAAGGCAGGGCTCATCTCCACTGTCGTCAATCGAGTGAACGACGAGAAAGTGCCTACCGAGCATACCACACCCGACCCCATCACGCTCAATGCGCTTTTGGCTGATATGGTACAGGCTGGATGCGATTATGCCTTTATGGAGGTCAGTTCGCATGCTGTGGCGCAGAACAGAATAGGTGGGCTCTATTTCTCAGGCGGAATCTTCACCAATCTCACTCGCGACCATCTTGACTATCACAAGACGTTTGAGAATTATTTGAAAGCAAAAAAGACGTTCTTCGACAATCTGCCTCAAGAAGCGTTTGCCATCACCAATCTCGACGACAAGAACGGCATGGTTATGGTGCAGAACACCAAGGCAAGTGTCAAGACTTACTCCATTCGTGAGATGGCTGACTTCAAGGCCAGGATTATTGAATGCCACCTTGAGGGCATGTACCTCGAAATCAATGGCCAACAGGTGGGTGTCCATTTCCTTGGCAAGTTCAATGTGTCGAACCTTCTTGCTGTCTATGGCGCAGCCTGCATGCTGGGACAGGACCCACACGAGGTTCTGGTGGCACTGAGTACCCTGCGTCCTGTATCGGGCCGTTTCGAGGCCGTGCATTCTCCGTTGGGATACACCGCTATCGTTGATTATGCCCACACGCCCGATGCTCTGGCTAATGTTTTGGGAGCAATCAACGGCGTGGTCGAAGGAAAAGGTCATGTCATCACTGTGTGTGGCGCCGGAGGCAACCGCGACAAAGGTAAACGGCCGATTATGGCCAAAGAGGCAGTACGGCAAAGCGACAAGGTGGTTATCACAAGCGACAATCCACGTTTCGAGGAGCCTCAAGACATCATCAATGACATGCTTGCAGGACTCGACTCTGACGACATGCTTAAAGTGGTGAGCATTGCCGACAGGAGAGAAGCTATCCGGACGGCCTGTATGTTGGCCTCCAAAGGTGATGTGATTCTTGTGGCTGGTAAAGGACATGAGGACTATCAGGAAATCAAGGGTGTGAAACACCATTTCGATGACAAGGAAGTGCTGGAGGAGATATTTGCCGCGCAAAAGGCATAATGATTCCCATGAATGCCGTTCCCCTATAATTACCGAAATAACGATAACCATTATAACGACATAACGAATTAAAGATAGATAAAAGAAGATAATATGCTTTATTTCTTAGCGCAATATTTGGATTCCATTGACTTTCCAGGGTCAGGTCTGCTGACTTATGTGTCGTTCCGTTCGCTGATGGCGATGATGCTCTCCCTCGTCATTTCTATGTGGATGGGCAAGTCTTTCATCACTTACATGAAGAAGAAAAGGCACTTGGAAAAGGCACGTGACGCCGAAATCGACCCGTATGGTGTGAAGAAAATAGGTGTACCTTCTATGGGTGGAGTGGTCATCATAGCAGCTATTCTTATTCCGATATTGTTGCTCGGACGTTTGACCAATGTCTATGTACTGTTGTTGCTTGTCACTGTGGTGTGGTTGGGTTTGCTCGGCTTCCTCGACGACCTTATCAAACTACGCGGTAACAAGGACGGACTGCCTCCACGATATAAATTGTTGGGACAATTCCTTCTTGGAGCCCTTATCGGAGTGACCTTGTGGCTCAGTCCGCATGCGGTGGTCAGCGAGAGAGTGGAAAAAAAGGTTGAGGCGTCGCAAGTGGTCTATCAGAAGAGCGAGGAGAGAAAGTCTACCATCACAACTGTGCCCTTCTTCAAGAACAACAACCTCGACTACTACGAGGCTTTCAACTTCCTGGAGAATGGCAAGGCCAAACGCGCATGTGGATGGGTGCTTTTTGTCATCGTCACCACATTCGTCATTATGGCAGTGACCAATGGCGCCAACCTCAACGACGGAATGGACGGCATGTGTGCCGGCAACTCCGCCATTATAGGCACGGCGCTTGGAATACTGGCATACGTCTCAGGACACATAGAATTCGCCAGTTACCTCAATGTCATGTATATACCTGGCTCTGAGGAAATACTGGTTTTCCTGTGCGCCTTTGTCGGTTCCCTTATCGGATTCCTCTGGTACAACGCTTACCCTGCCAAGGTCTTCATGGGCGATACAGGTAGTCTGGCCATTGGCGGAGTGATAGCAGTAGTGGCAGTGATGATCCACAAGGAGCTGCTGTTGCCCATTCTTTGTGGCATCTTCCTTGTGGAGAGCATCTCTGTGATTCTCCAGACCAGCTATGCCAAGCATGGCAATAAGCAGGGACGTAAACTGCGTGTTTTCAAACGTGCGCCATTCCACGACCATTACAGGGTGCTGCAGAGTCAGCTCGACCCCAATACAAAGTATTTGATTAAGAAACCTACTACTGCTTTGCAGGAGAACATGATTACCATCCGTTTCTGGATTGTCACTATCCTGCTTGCAATCATCACAATCATCACATTGAAGATTAGATAAAAAACAATAATAGAATATGAGAAGAATAGCCGTTTTAGGTGCCGCTGAGAGCGGTGTGGGCGCTGCAGTACTCGCCCAGAAGAAAGGCTTTGATGTCTTCGTCTCCGATATGTCGGCCATCAAGAAGCATTACAAGCAGATGCTTGATGAGTACGGCATAGTATGGGAGGAGGAGCGTCATACCGAGAATCTGATACTGAATGCCGACGAGATTATCAAGAGTCCGGGAATACCTCAGGAGGCTCCTGTAGTGCAGAAGGCCTTGGAGAAGGGAATACCCGTCATTTCGGAGATAGAATTCGCCGGGAGATACACCAATGCCAAGATGATTTGCATCACAGGAAGCAACGGTAAGACCACGACCACCTCACTTATCTACCACATTTTTAAGAATGCGGGTTACAATGTAGGACTGGCTGGCAATATCGGAAGGTCACTCGCTCTGCAGGTGGCGGAATGTGATTTCGACTACTATGTGATAGAGCTTAGTAGTTTTCAACTCGACAATATGTATGACTTCAAGGCCGACATTGCCGTACTGATGAATATCACCCCCGACCATCTGGACCGATATGGCTTCAAGATGCAGAACTATGTTGACTCCAAGATGCGCATCACCAGGAACCAGACAGCTGACGATGCGTTCGTGTTTTGGAACGACGACCCCATCGTCACGGCAGAACTCAAGAAATACAACATCAAAGCTCAGATGTTCCCCTTCTCTGAGTTCAAGGGCAATGGCGCGATTGCTTATGCGGAGAATGGACAGTATATCATCGAACAGCCCACACCGTTCAACATGGAGCAGGAGGAACTGGCGCTGCGTGGCAAACACAACCTCTACAATTCTCTGGCTGCCGGCATCACTGCCAACATCGTAGGAGTGAAGAAAGAGGTCATCCGTCAGTCACTGATGGACTTCAAAGGTGTGGAACACCGCTTGGAGAAGGTCTGCAGGGTCAACGGCGTGGATTTTGTCAACGACTCCAAGGCCACTAATGTCAATGCATGCTGGTACGCGCTCGAGAGTATGCGTCAACCTACAGTGCTTATCCTTGGTGGTAAGGACAAGGGCAATGACTACACCGAAATCATGGACTTGGTGAAGGAAAAATGCCGTGGATTGGTCTTTCTTGGTGTCGACAACACTAAGCTCCATCAGTTCTTCGACAATGTGGGGCTGCCCATAGCCGACGTCAAGTCAATGAAGGACTGTGTGGACGAGTGCTATAAGATGGCACAACCTGGCGACTGCGTTCTGCTGAGCCCTTGCTGCGCCAGCTTCGACCTCTTCAAGAACATGGAAGACAGGGGCGAGCAGTTCAAGGAATGTGCAAGAAACCTCAATTGATAACAATAATTACAGACGACTATGGGTAAAGTTCTATCTGACATATTCAAAGGCAATGCCTTTACTGGCGACAAGGGAATATGGATGATTTATTTCTTCCTGTGCCTTTTCTCTCTCGTAGAGGTGTATAGTGCGTCGAGTAACCTCACCTACACAGCCGGACATCACTGGGATCCCATGATCAACCAGGCCATTTTTCTCCTGGTGGGACTCGTTGTCGTCTATCTGACCCACCTCATACCCTGTAAGTACTTCATGCTCTTTCCATTAGTGGCACTCCCTTTCTCGTTGGTGTTACTGATTTACGCCGCTTTTTTCGGTGGTACAGTCAATGGAGCCAACAGGTGGATAGAAATTTGCGGTATGTCGGTACAACCTTCAGAACTGGGTAAGGCATCGTTGGTCATGTTTGTGGCCGTCGTGTTGGCTAAGACTCAGGCCGAAGTGAAAGTGAGAGGAAACAACGGGAAAATGAAAGTCAAGACTGGAGCTATCAAAGGAGGGCATTCCCTGGCCTTCAAGGTCATCATGCTGGTTTCCATACCTGTGTGCGCCTTGATTTTCTTCGAGAATTTCTCAACTGCTGCATTGCTCTTCTTCACCATATTCTTGATGATGTGGGTTGGACGGGTGCCCATCGACTTGCTGACCAAAACCTTCCTTGTCGGAGTGGCTTTTGTGACCGTGCTCTTTACCATGATCATGGTTCTCGATGAGGCCACGCTGTCCAAGATACCCAAGATGCACCGAGGTATCACTTGGAAGCACCGCATTGAGGCCATGGTGGGAAGTGGAGCGGATTCCGACTCCACCTACAGCATCCAGGACAACCTGCAGGAGGCGCATGCGCAAATCGCCATCGCTAACTCCAACGTCATCGGACGAGGACCAGGCAACTCTGTGGAACGCGACTTCCTACCACATGCGGAGTCGGATTTCATCTACTCCATCATCGTTGAGGAAACAGGCATCATCGGTGCCATTTTCGTGCTCTTTCTCTATGTGGCGCTTGTCATCAGGGCGGGGCGTATAGCCAAGAAATGCCAACGCTTCTTCCCTGCCTATCTGGTCATAGGACTCGCCACCATGATCACTCTGCAGGCGTTGCTCAACATGATTGTGGCTACTGGACTCTTTGTCACCGGACAACCATTACCGCTAATCAGCCGTGGTGGCTCATCCTTGCTCATCAACTGCTTTTATATCGGCGTGATACTGAGTGTCAGCAGATATGTGGAGATGATTAACTCTCCAGAGGCGATGGAGAGAAAAGATGTATCTACAACTAACGAGACAAACGAATATTATAGTCAAGAAAATATGGACTGATTGTCAATTATTTGGACAAAAAGATGTAACTTTGCAAATTATTAGTCTAAAGACATCAAATCAAGTGGTCTCATGGAGAATAAAGAAAGCATAAGAGTGATTGTCAGTGGGGGTGGTACTGGAGGACATATCTTTCCCGCTATCTCCATCGCCAATGCGCTCAAGGCCATGGTCCCCGATGCCGAGATTCTTTTCGTCGGTGCTGAGGGACGTATGGAAATGCAAAGAGTGCCTGCGGCAGGATATAAGATTATCGGACTGCCTGTGGCTGGGTTCGACAGAAAAAACTTGTTCAAGAACATACCTGTGCTCATCAAATTGTTCAAGAGCCAGATGATGGCGCGCAAGATTATCAAGGATTTCAAGCCCATGGTCGTGGTGGGAGTAGGTGGATATGCCAGCGGACCCACACTCAAGATGGCAGCTTCAATGGGGATACCCACTCTCATTCAGGAGCAAAACTCATACGCAGGGGTCACCAACAAACTGCTATCAAAGTCTGCCCGCAGAATTTGCGTCGCCTATGAGGGAATGGACCGTTTCTTCCCTAAGGATAAGATTGTGCTGACAGGCAATCCTGTACGACAGGGACTCGTTGATGCACAACTCTCGAAAAAAGAGGCCGTCGAGAAGATGGGACTCAATCCCGAACGCCGTACGGTGCTCATCATTGGTGGTAGTCTTGGAGCGAGAACCATGAACGAGAGTGTCATCGGAAACCTCAGCATCATCAGGGAAGCCAAAGGTGTGCAGTTCGTCTGGCAGACAGGCAAGTACTATAGCGACGAAATCAAGAGCAGACTCTCGCGAGAAGCTATTGTGCCTAACCTCAAGGTGACAGACTTCGTCTCCGACATGGCATCGGCATATGCTGCAGCAGACCTTGTGGTGTCGAGAGCAGGAGCTAGTTCGATTTCAGAACTTTGCGTGCTTCACAAGCCATCCATTCTCGTTCCGTCACCCAATGTGGCCGAGGACCATCAGACCAAAAACGCTAAGGCATTGTCCACCCGGGGGGCGGCTCTTTTCCTTGCCGATGCAGATGCTGTGTCACAACTTGTGCCATTAGCCATTAAGACCGTGGCCGACGACAATCTGCTTGCCTCGCTTGGAGAGAATGCTGGCAAGATGGCTTTCTACGATTCTGCCAATGTCATTGCAAAAGAGGTGCTGAAACTTGCAGAGGAGTACAACAAGAAATAAAAGAAACATTTTCAGACAGATGATAAAGTTGAATAAGCAGTTGGTGAAGTCAGTTTACTTCATTGGTATAGGAGGAATCGGCATGAGTGCTGAGGCTCGCTATTTCCTTTCCCTGGGATTGACTGTGGGCGGATACGATAAGACACAGAGTGAGCTCACTGAGAAACTGGTTGAGGAAGGGGCGCATGTGAACTATGATGACGACATCGAAAAAGTGGAAAACTTCTTCAAAGACAAGGATTCCACGCTGGTGGTCTATACACCTGCCATACATCCCGAGGACAACAGGCTGCTCGCCTATTTCATCAACCAAGGATTTGATGTGAAAAAAAGGTCGCAGGTGCTGGGCATCATCACCGACAGACTAAAGGGATTGTGTGTGGCCGGTACGCACGGAAAGACAACCACCTCCACCATGACTGCTCATTTGCTCCATCATTCACACCTTGGATGCAATGCGTTCCTCGGAGGCATATCCAAAAATTATCATACCAACTACTTGCTTGACAACAAGAGCGAGTACGTGGTAATAGAGGCTGACGAATACGACCGCTCTTTCCATTGGCTGCATCCCTACATGACTGTGATCACCGCTACCGACCCCGACCACCTCGACATATATGGCACCAAAGAAGCTTATCTGGAAAGTTTCACCAAATACACGACACTCATACGCCCAGGTGGTGCGCTCATCCTGCATAAAGGCTTGGAAATGAAACCAGCCGTAGGACCTGGTGTACGGGTCTATGAATACTCGCGTACAGAGGGTGACTTCCATGCTGAGAATATACGCATCGGAGGCGGTGAGATAGTGTTCGACTTAGTCACACCTACACATACTGTCGCTGATATTCAACTCGGTGTGCCAGTAGGTGTCAATATAGAGAACGGAATCGCGGCTATGGCACTCGCCATGCTTGCGGGAGCAACCGACGAGGAGATACGTCAAAGCATGAAGACTTTCGAGGGGGTGGAACGGCGATTCGATTTCAAGTTGCGCAACGATAAAGTGGTGTTCCTCAGCGACTATGCACATCATCCCGACGAAATCAGGCAATGTGCCTTGTCGCTCAAGGAAATCTATGGCGGAAGGAAAATCACAGCACTTTTCCAACCTCATCTCTACACTCGCACCCGCGACTTCTACAAACAGTTTGCCGAAAGCTTGTCGATATTCGACGAGGTCATACTCGTTGATATCTATCCTGCAAGGGAACAACCCATACCAGGAGTGACCAGCGCCTTGATCTACGACAATCTGAAAGAAGGTGTCGAGCGGTCGATGTGCACCAAGGACCAGATTCCCGCAATCGTGGCCAACCGCTCGTTCGACGTGCTGGTGTCGCTCGGAGCTGGCGATATAGAGAACTATGTGCCAGTCATCACCGAGATATTGAAAGAAAAAATGGAGAAATAGGCCAGGAACAGAGTTGGCTGACTGCTGAAGGGTTCTGGCCGATAACAACAGAATAAGAATGAAGGTGTTCGGACTACTGAAAAAGATATTGTTCATCTTGCTTTTCTTCGCCGTGCTGGGCTACGTCATCTACGCGATGACCAATATGTCGAGCTACGACCCTGAGGAAAAATGCACCGATGTGGTCCTTGTTGTGGAAGACAACCCTAACGCCGGCTTTATCGATAAGAAGGGTGTGGAAACACTGCTCAAGGAGAAAAACCTTTTCCCTAAAGGGGAGAAAATGGTTGACATCGATACAAGAACTATTGAGCAGACTGTCGCACAGAACCCTTTCATTGAGAATGTGGAATGCTACAAGACACCCGATTGCAAGCTATGCCTGCATGTGGTGCAACGTACCCCTGTGATGTTCATCATGCCCGACAATGCAGAGTCGTATTTCGTCGATGCTAAAGGCAACATCATACCTGGCGGCAGTTATCCAGTCAACATGCCGGTGGCTACAGGAAACATCTCCAAAGAATACGCTGCTAAACAACTCGCCGATTTTGCCTGTTTCCTCAGAGACAACAGTTTTTGGAACAAGCAGGTGGAGCAAGTGAATGTGGTGGTGGACAGAAACAACAAGCGCGTGGTGGAAATCGTACCCAGAGTGGGAAACCATATTGTCTATATGGGCTCAATCAAGGGTTATCAGAAGAAACTCAAACGACTGCGCACTTTCTATGAGAAAGCGATGAAAGAAGTGGGATGGAATAAATACAAGAGAATCAATTTGGAATTCGACAATCAGATAATATGTACTAAAATTTAACAGGATATGGCGACGACGGATAAAGATTTTATGGTGGCGATAGAACTGGGTTCCTCGAGAATCTCAGGCATCGCTGGAAAAAAGACTGCGGATGGTGGTGTGCAGATTATTGCTTATGCGTCTGTGAAATCAGACGGATGTATCCGCCATGGTATAATCAGCAACGAGGTGAAAACCAAACAAGCCATTAATGAAGTGGTGAAAAAACTCGAAGCGCAACTCAAGATGTGTGTGAAGCGAGCCTATGTTGGACTTGGAGGACAATCGCTTCGCTCTCATATCGCTTTGGAAAAGAAAGACTTGCTCTCTAAGGCTTCTATTACAGAACAAATTAAGGAGTCGCTTTACGATGAAAGCGTGAAACCTCCTTATCCAGAATATGAAACATTAATCAATATACCTCTGGAATATAAAGTCGATTCTAAAATCGTGGCTGATCCTGTAGGTGAATTTGGAACAAGCATTGAGGCACAGTTCCTCAACATCATCGCTAAGGAGTCGCTGTCCAACAATATCAGAAGCACTGTAGCATTCAACGGAGTGGATATCGTTGATATGCCCATTCAAATCAAATGCCTCGCCGACAATATCACTTCTGACGTGGAGAAAAGTTCTGGATGTGCTGTCGTAGACCTCGGAGCGGAAACCACTTCTGTCATCGTTTACAAGAACAAGACAGAACGCTACTTGGTAGTTATTCCGCTTGGAGTGGCAACCATCACTAAAGACATCATGTCTATCAAGCAGGTAGAGGAGGATGAGGCCGAAAGCATCAAAATCAAGTTTGGAGACGCTTATCCTGATTATGTTGTCGCTGAAGGTGAAGAAAAACAGCGAACATACAGAACTGCAGACGGACGAAACATCGAAATCATCGAACTGCAGAAAATCATTGAGGCTCGCATGCGCGAAATCGTCACCAATGTATTCGCACAAATCCTCAAGTCTGGACTTGCTGACAACCTCCTCTCGGGTATCATCCTCGCTGGTGGCGGTTCCAACATGAAGAACATTACCAAACTCTTCGAGGAGATGTACAAGGAGAGCATCAAGCAAGAACAGGTTAAGGTGAGAGTGGCCTCTAAACTCCTGATACCCGTGACTAAGGCTTCGGGTGTGGGTTTGTCGCTTGACAGCAACACCTCAAATACACTTGTCTCCATCCTTGTCAAGGGAGACACTCCTTGCGGAGGTGATATCAAGGACAACAACTTGTTCGACAACGCCGCAGCCGCTGAGGCCGCAGCACAAAGGTCTAAAGAACTGGATGAAGAGAACAAGGCCATAGAGAAGCTCAAGGAGATGAATGAGGAAATCCGCAAGGCCGTTGACCAACTCAACGATATGAAACGCCAGCTCGCCAAGAACCTCAAGGACAAGAAGCTTCTGAAGAAGGCAAATGAGGTCTTTGATTCAGCTGAAGTGCCTGAAGAATGCAAGAACGCACTGGCTGTGATTGAGGGCAAGGACAAGTACAAGACGCAAAAGAAGGAAACGGAAGATCTTATCGCTGTGTTCGAAAAGGCTGAGGATGAACTGGAAATGAAAATCCAGGAAGCCAAGAAGGCCGGCAGTTTGTTAGGCAGGCTGCAAGGTATGATGAAAGACCTTCTTAATGACGAGAATTAATAACGAATAAAAACAACGACAATATATGGAAGAAGCAGTTTTTTCATTCCCACAAGGAAATCCTACTATCATCAAGGTGATAGGTGTGGGTGGTGGTGGCAGCAACGCTGTCAATCACATGTACAATGAGGGCATCCATGATGTGAGTTTTGTGGTCTGCAACACCGACAACAAGGCTCTGCAGGACTCGCCCGTTCCAACCAAACTGCAGTTAGGCAACGAGGGACTTGGCGCTGGCAATAGGCCAGATAAGGCTAAGGCCGCTACCATGGAATCAATCGAAGAAGTGAAACGCATGCTCGACGATGGATCCACGAAGATGGTTTTCGTCACCGCAGGTATGGGAGGAGGAACAGGAACCGGTGCGGCACC
>JAFXVU010000115.1 GCA_017534705.1 Bacteroidaceae bacterium | reverse complement strand
ACGACAAAGGTCTGGTCAGCGCTGACGACTACGAAAACGCCCGTCTGAACTACGAGCAGGCCCGCGAGAGTGTGAACGTGCAGAAACAGAACGTGCAGAAAGCCCGTACAAACCTCGGTTACGCCACCATCCTGGCTCCAATTGACGGAGTTGTGCTGAGTAAGGAAGTGGAAGAAGGTCAGACTGTGGCCTCCGCCATGACGACCCCTACTCTGTTCATCATCGCTCAGGACTTGACTGACATGCGTGTGATAGCCGACATCGATGAGGCCGATATCGGTGGTGTGAAGGACGCCCAGCGTGTGACCTTCACAGTGGATGCTTTCCCTGAGGACGTGTTTGAGGGCCAAGTGACCCAAGTACGCCAAGAAGCCACCACCGAGAGCAATGTGGTAACCTACGAAGTGGTGATTTCAGCCCCCAATCCCGACTTGAAACTCAAGCCAGGCCTCACCGCCAACGTAACCATCTTCACTCAAGAGAAGAGTCATGTGCTGTCGGTTGCGTCCAAGGCTTTGCGCTTCACTCCCAGCGAAGCCCTTCTGCAGGAAGGCGAACAGATACAAGACTGCAAAGGACATCAGAAGTTGTGGGTGAAAGAAGGTACGACTTTCAAAGCTTATCCTGTAAGCACAGGTGTGAGCAATGGGACACTGACAGAGATCACTGGTGGCATAGACGCTGGCAAAGAAGTACTCACAGAGATTCAGATGCCTATGCCAGACTTCGGCAACCCAGGCCAGCAAACCAACAATCCTTTCATGCCAGGGCCTCGTAACCGCAACCAGCAGCGCACCGGTGGTGCTCCAGGCGGCCAACAAAGTGGCCAGGGTGGACAACAACCAGGCAGATAGTCCAGTTGGTGGTGCCTACCCCACCTAAAGCATCCCTTTACTAAAACTTGTCAAGTCCTCACATCCAATCATTTTTCATTATGGACGAAGAGAAGAAAGTAGTCATTGAACTTCAGAATGTGAAACGCTATTTTACGGTTGGTTCAGAAACCGTGAAGGCTCTTCGTGGCGTGTCGTTCAAGATTTATGAGGGTGAGTTTGTCACCATCATGGGAACCTCTGGTTCTGGTAAATCAACGCTTCTTAACCAATTGGGCTGCCTTGACACTCCAACCTCTGGCGAGTATTTCCTCGATGGTGTATCGGTCCGCAAGATGTCGAAGAACCAGCGTGCCAAACTTCGCAACCGCAAGATAGGTTTCGTTTTCCAGAGTTACAACCTTCTGCCCAAGACCACAGCCGTAGAGAACGTTGAGTTGCCCTTGATGTACAACAGCAAGTACAACAGTCGCCAGCGTCGTGAAGCCGCAGTGAAAGCCCTTGAGGCAGTAGGTCTGGGCGACCGACTAAACCACAAGAGCAACCAGATGTCAGGTGGTCAGATGCAGCGTGTGGCTATCGCGCGTGCTTTGGTGAACGACCCTGCAGTGATTCTGGCAGATGAAGCAACTGGTAACCTCGACACCCGCACCTCGTTCGAGATGCTCGTGTTGTTCCAGAAACTGTACAGAGAGGGGCGAACCATCATCTTCGTGACGCACAACCCCGAAATCGCGCACTATAGCAGCCGCAACATCATGCTTCGCGACGGAAAAATCCGCGAAGACACCTTGAACGAAAACATCTTGTCGGCAGAGGAAGGCTTGGCAAAACTTCCCAAAACCCAAGACGATTGACCATTGAACATTGACCATTGAACATTGACCATTGAACATTGACCATTGGCTTCGCCTAAAGTTCGGCAATCTACACAAGCCGATGGCGACAAAACCATAATCACATCACTTATGAATTTCCTCAACCTACTGAAAGTGGCTCTCCGTGCCATTGCAAGCAATAAGTTCCGTTCTTTCTTGTCGATGTTGGGTATCATCATCGGTGTGGCAGCCGTGATTATCATGATGGCGATAGGACAAGGCTCAAAGGAAAGTGTTCGCAAGAACATCTCCCAAATGGGTACCAACATCATCATGATTCGCCCTGGTGCTGACATGCGTGGTGGAGTGCGCCAAGACCCAAGTGCAATGCAAACCTTGAAAATGGCAGACTATGAGCGTATCTTGGAAGAGAAGACTTTCGTGACTCATGTCAGCCCCGAGGTGACATCCTCAGGTCAAGCTATCTACGGTGCGAACAACACTTCCACCTCGATGTATGGTGAGTCTGTGGAATACTTCGATATCCGCCAATGGACCATAGCCGACGGTGAAAGTTTCACTGAGGAGGATGTACGGAAGAGCGCCAAGGTTTGTCTGATTGGCAAGACAGTTGCCGACGAGCTCTTTCCCAATGGGCAAGACCCCGTTGGAAAGACGATACGTTTCAAATCCATCCCCTTCCGCATCATCGGTGTGCTGAAGTCCAAGGGCTACAATTCTTTCGGCATGGACCAGGACAACTTGATGGTCGCTCCATACACAACAGTGATGAAACGCCTATTGGCCCAGACTTATTTCAGCAGCATCAACTGCTCAGCCTTGTCAGAGGAGATGACCGACCAGGCCATAGAGGAATTGACGAGGATTCTCCGCTCCAACCACAAAATAACGGGCGATGCAGTAGATGACTTCACCATCCGTTCACAACAGGAGATGATGGAGACGATGTCAACCACAATGGACACCATCACCATTATCCTAGTTGTAGCAGCCGCTTTCTCTTTGCTTGTCGCCGGTATCGGCATCATGAACATCATGTTGGTTTCTGTAACCGAACGCACAAAAGAGATAGGTCTTCGTATGTCGGTAGGCGCACGTGGCATCGATATCAGCAACCAGTTCTTGCTCGAGTCGATTATGATCAGTGTGACTGGCGGTGTACTAGGAGTGATTGTCGGCTATTTAGGGACCCTTGTGTGCACATCTTTCGGACTTCCGACCTCCATCCCGATGTGGAGTATCTTCGTTAGTTTCGCAGTCTGCACCCTTATTGGCATCATCTTCGGTTATTTCCCCGCCCAGAAGGCCGCCAACCTTGACCCTATAGAAGCCATCCGCTACGAATAAACCAAACAAAACACACGACCAAGAAAAATGTGGGGATCCAGAAAGACCCCCACATTTTTTTGCTACTCAAATCGGCTAATGACCTATGGTCAATATGAGCGACAACCCCACCCCTAGGACGAGAGGGTTGTGGCTATTGCTACTCCAAGCGACCCGTTACACGAAGGTATTCGGTCTCGTAGATTTTCAGTTGTGTCTGCGCCTCGATGAGGTTGCTTCTTGCCTGCTGCCATTGTGATTGTGCATCAAGAAGATCAGTCATGGTACACAATTGGTTATCGTACTTTTGGCGCATGACCCGAAGATTCTCATCCGCCTGTTTCTGTCCGACAGTCGCAGTCTCTACCATGCACTGACCATCGGTAATGTTGAGCACAGCCTGACGCACTTCGATACGCATACCCCGCTCATACTGCTGGAGTTGTAATTGAGAATCAGTAAGGTCGATTTTAGCCTTTTTCACTTTTTTTAGCTCGGCGCCCCAGTGGAAGATAGGAACACTGACAGTCAACAAAGCGTATGGATTTCCACCTCGCAAGGTGTGATTGACATGAATTGGCGTTCCATCAAGATTTTGTATGGCTCCTTTCAATTTCAGGTTGTCGTAGTGTCCGTAACTGCCCACCAATGCCACAGTCGGCAGATAGTTGGCACGTGCTTTCTTCACCATCACCTCACTGGCCTTCACATTCTCCTGAAGCAAAAGCAAATCTGGACGTGAAGAGAAGTCCTCACTGAGGCCAGAAGAGATGGCCGATTGCAGAAGGGTGTCTGTAGGTGTGATGTACTGTTGGAAATCAGTGCCAATCACATTTGCCAAGGCGAGTTGGCAGAGTTGCTCACCATTGCAAGCCTTTTGCAACTGGTAACTGATTTCATTCTGCTTGGTCGCGATTCTGAGCAAGTCGTTTTCTGTGGCCATCTCTACGCGCACGCTGAGCTTCACCCTGTCATAGAGTTCTTGCATCTGTCGAGCATAGGCTTCGAGCATTTTCACTTTGGAGCGCACAGATATCAAGGTGTAGTAGGTATTATCGACATCAGCTATAACCTGCATACGAGCTTTGCGCAGCTGTTCCTCACTGACATGCTGCCCTATTTCCGCCAATCGGTTGGCTGCGGTCAGTTGTCCTCCAGTATAAACAGGCAGTGTCACATTGATTCCAGCGAGATAAGTGCCGCGTGTCTGCAGCGACATTCCTAACACGTTCTGGTTCTGCATGTGCAAGCCCGTGATGGATCCATCAATTTTCGGCAGATACTGGGCAAAGGCAATCTGCCTGTCGAGTTTTGCCTTATCCACATCGTTGTTGGCAACCTTGACTTTTTCGTTGTTCTCAAGTGCCATGCGGCGGCAGTCCTGGAGGCTCAGACTCAGAGACTGAGCCTGTACCCCTGCGACAGCAACCATCGTCATCAAAGATACTATATATCGTTTCATTCGTCTTTCGTTTTTTTAACTTTAAAGATTGTGGAATAGAGGATGGGAAGGAACACGAGAATGATGACTGTTCCCATAGCAAGTCCTGCCATAATGCAGACAGCCATAGAGCCATACATGGGGTCGCTGATAAGAGGAGCCATACCGAGGATGGTGGTCAGTGATGCCATGATAACAGGACTGGTTCTACTAGCTGTAGCATCCACCACGGCTTTATAGGCAGGCACTTTCTCTTCATTTCTCAGTCTGTTGATTTCATCGACAAGCACAATGCCGTTCTTAATCATCATTCCAATCAGACCCATGGCACCAAGGATAGCGATGAATGTGAATGGCTTTCCTAAGAGCAACAAGGCTGGGACAATTCCCACGATGATGAACGGAAGGCAGAACACAATGGTCAACACTTGCTTCCAACTGTTGAACAGCAAGAGCATGATGACAAGAATGAGCAGGAACGCAAGCGGGAAAAGACCGATGATGGAACCAGCGGCCTCACCGGAACTGCCTCCTTCTCCCTTCCAGGACATGGAATACCCTTGTGGCAGTTCGATAGCTTCTATGGCCTCCTCGATGTCAGCCTCCACTTTTCCCGGTGTAGCATCGTCAAGGTCGGGATTGGGGTCACACTCTGCCTCAATGGTGCGCTGTCCATTACGACGGAAGATATAGTCTTCCTCCCATTCCAAGTGAATGTCGCTGTTCACGGTGCTCAAAGGTATGCTGTTGGTCAGTCTGCTTTCTATTTCGTCCACGCTAGTCGCTCCTGTCATCAATCCTTTGATGTCGTCTCCTGTGATATGAAGGTTGAGGGTGCTCCATACGGGGATGGTGGAGATACTCTTGATTTTTGAACCGTCTTCATTCCTTACCTGCATCTGTACAATGACCGTCTTGTCTTGGTCGCTGATGACTCCTACAGGCAGTCCGTCAGTGGCGGCAAGTAGTGCATTGGCCACGTTTTCACGGTTCAGTCCGCTACGTAGCGCGTCGGTCTGCACATAGTTGGTCACGATTGACTTACCCTTGGGTTGCCAGTTGTTCTGCACCGAATAGGTATCCACATATTTTGACTTGCGCATAATGGCCTCAGCCTGGTGAGCCAAGTCGCGCAGCACCTCAGGGTCAGGCCCCTGAAATTCCACCTCCACAGTGTGTGTGGTGCTGATGCTGAAGTTGTAATTACGGAAACGGATATACGCATCGGGATAATTGTCTCGGAGCAACGGACGTATTTCCTTGATTGCTTCCTTCATGGTCTTGAAGTCCTTGCAATCCACAATTAATTCACCATCGTTGCTTCCACCGTTGTTCATAGGACGCACCAGACTGTATCGTACAGGAGAAGAGCCCATAGATGCCGCAACACGGTCGATTTTGGGGTTCTTCAACAGTGTTTCCGATATTTCCAACAGATCCTCACGCACACGGTCTGGACTGGTCTGGTCGGGCAAGTGGTATTCTACGACAAACTGCCCGTAGTCAAAGTCAGGGAAGAACACCTGCTTCACTTTGGTGTAACCATATCCACATACCGCCAGCAGGAGGACAGCAATGCCAATAGTAAGGTATCGGTAGTTGATGAGTTTCCCTATCAACTTGCGAACGAATATCTGGAGTTTGTTTTCTTTCACTTCTTCTCCATCGCCCGCTTTCTTCTTTTTCTGACGAAGTGGCATCCATGCCGCCACACAAGCAGGCACCTGCGCCATCGCCATAACCCATGAGGCCAACAAGGAGATACATAGCACAAGGAAAAGGTCGCGGCAGTACTCACCCGCAGTGGTCGGAGAAATATAAGTAGGCAGGAATGTCAGCACAGCTATCACGGTGGCTCCGAGCATGGGCAATGCTGTGTTGTTGACTATATTATAGAGGTAGGATTTTGGTCCGAGCCCTCGTTGCCGGTCAACAAGTATGCCATCCATCACCACAATGGCGTTATCCACCAACATACCCATTGCCACAATAAAAGCACCCAGTGAGATACGCTGCAAAGTACTGTTAAGCATCAGTAGGATGGGGAATGTCACGAAGATGGCAAGCACCAGGCTGGTACCGATAATCATACCTCCTCTGAAACCGTAGGAGAACATCAGCACAATCACCACAATGAGCACCGATTCAAGGAGATTGATGAGGAATCCATTGATAGCATTGGTCACTTGATCGGCCTGGAAGAAAATCTTGTCGGTCTCAAAACCTACAGGCACACGGTCCATGACCTCAGCCAACTTTTTATCCACAGCCTTCCCCACATCAGGCACAATGGCATCGTCGTTCAATGTGATACTGATACCCAATGCAGGTTTACCATTGACAAAAAAACCACCAGTTTGCGGTTCCTTATAGGCGCGTTGCACGATGGCAATGTCGCCGATACGGAAACGCTTTCCTCCTGTGGTGCGAATATACATATCGGCAATATCCTGTTCATTTTCAAGCATGTTGTTCACACGAAGCTGAAGTCGGTCGTCGCCGTTTTCATAGTTACCCGCATTTACAGTCTTGCCTGCGTTCTGAAGACCAATCATCACCTGAGTTGGGATAATACCCGAACGAGCGAGTTTCTCCTTGTCGATGATGATATTGATGACTTCCGAACGAGTACCGATGATGTTGATGCGTTTCACTCCCTGTACGGTCAGCAGTTCACGCCGCACCAGTTTGGCATATTTCTCCATTTCAGAATAACTGTAACCGTCGCCCATAAATGCGTAGAAGAGGCCATAGACATCGAGCATGTCGTCCACCACAATTGGTGGGTAGCATCCTGAAGGCAGTTTCGACTGCACATCGTTAGCCTTTCGGCGGAGTTGGTCGAAGTGCTGCTCCATTTCCCCCATCTTCACCTTATCCAGAAACTTCACTCCAATAATCGCCATACCAGGACGGCAATCTGTATTCAGTTCCTTCACATCGGCCAATGTACGCAGTTCATCTTCCATCACCTGGACAGCCTCGAGTTCCACTTCATGGGCAGTGGCACCAGGATAAACCAGTACCACAGAGGCCTGTTTAACTGCCACAGCGGGGTCTTCCAATTTGGGCATATTGATGTAACTAACGACGCCCACGAGAAGAATTCCCACCACTAAACTCCAAAATATGGTCGGCCTTTTAACGAAAAATTCAGTTAACGCTCTTGCTTTCATAAGGTTTCACCATTTCAAACTATGAACTTATAAGACTCCTTACAAGAGATCACCCACATTTGACTTCTGCTGCTTAAGGACCTTAACCTTGTCACCGTCATGGAGTGCCTTCACGCCAGCTTTCACCACTCGGTCATTGACTGTGATGCCGCTGCTCACAACCGCCATGCCTTCAGAATCCACCCCGTTCAGTGTAACAGCACGACGCTTCACCACGTCATCCTTCTCAACCACCCATACGTATGGCTTGCCGTCATCCTCAAAGATGGCGTGAGCTGGTATAGACAATCCATTGACATTCAGACCGTCGACTTCCACATCACCACCCATCTCTACAAAAACATCGACGTTCACTCCCGCGCTGAGCTTTCCGCTGATGGCATATCTCACCGTGAAGAGTTGATTGGCGTCGGCCTTGGTGAGCACGCTTGTCTTTTGCAAACCGTATCGTTCCCCCGCTACTATGCAATAAGCCTGTGTGGTGTTGGCTAACTGACGGTAGATTTCGGCAGGAACATTGATTTCCACTTCCATTCTGCGTGTATCGATGAGGTCCATCACTGGCATGCCAGCATTGACCATTTCGGAGGGCTCGTAGTGCACCTTTTGTATTGTTCCGCTAACGGGTGCCCTCAGACTTGTGTAACTCAACTGGTTCTTGGCGTTTTGCAACTGTATCCGACGTTGCTCCAGTCCACTTACAGCCTTTTCGTAGTCATTGCCAGAGAGGCTCTTGCCCTCATGCAGTTGGCGCAGTCGTTCCACTTCGTTTTTCAACTGGTCGTACTGGGTCTGTGCTGCATCCACTTGCAGTTGATAGTCCTTGGTGTCAAGCGTCGCCACCAACTGTCCTTGTTTCACCGGAGAGCCATCCTTTACCAAGATGCTCTTGATTTGCCCTGGAGTGCGAAAGCTTAGGCTCACAGTGCTATTCTCTTTCACTACGCCAGAGAAATTTCGCACAGCGGATTCCTGACGGTCAACAGGTGTCACTGTCATCACACTGTGAACTTTCATTTCTTGCTTTTGCTTATCACCGCCTCCACAGGCCGTCAGCGTTCCAGCTATAACCCATAGTAGCATAAAGTTCTTGTTTACTTTCATTTCATTGATGTATTTATGTAAATTTTTATCGAATATATACAGAAGAATCACGAAAAAGCATAGTGTCTCCTTGTGGTAGGTATACCCAAGGGAGACACGAACGTGACATACTAATCCCCCAACTGATACTTCATACGATATTCCATTGGCGTGATGCCCGTGTGTTCCTTGAAATACTTGCCAAAGAAAGAGGGGTTGGGGAAATTCAAGTCATTGGCTATCTCTTGCATCGTCATATCGGTAAAGCGAAGACGGCGTTCAATGGCTTTCATCGTGAAGAGTTGAATATAGACACGTGGCCGGCGGTTCATCACTTCCTTGAGAATGGTGGAAAGATACTTAGGGGTAATGTTCAATTGACTCGCAAATTCATCCACCCTACGGATTCGCCCATCGCTTTGTTCCACAAGATTGATGAACTTGTCCACCAACTGCTTTTTATGTAAAGAGAAAGTAGTCCCGTCTTCCAAGTGTTCTAATTCCAATTTTATAGTTCGTCGCATCATAGACAGAACTTCCAGCGACATAGTACTAAAAAGCGAGCGGACGATGTCTTGGTATAGCACAGGGGAGGGGTCAGCCATCCTACTGCAGAGCAATTGGAAATAATTATCGAGCAAGGCTGAATCTTGGTCGGAAAGATGCACCACTGGATGCAATTTGAGATGAGACATGTCAACAATCGTCGTTTTAGAAAAAATATTGATATTCCATAGTTCGCTACGTGTAAACCATATCAACTTGCAATTGAAGTCCGATGAAGACATGTATTTGGTGACCATGCTGTGGGCCATATAGAGAAACAGGTCGTTCTTTTGTAACAGAACCACCTCCCCGTCGTAATCAAACTGTGCCAACCCCTGAGTACAGATAACTATAACACCATAATTATCAATACAAAACTTTTCAGGAGGCGAGATACCGGCATTCTCCATCAGTACAAGGTCGTCGCTATCGCCTATACGATAAGTATCCTTCCCTTTTCGAGGTTTAAAGTCACATGACTCCATAATGTTCAATTTTTACTTTAAATATGCAAAATTATCACATCCTTTTCTATTTTTACTGTTCGATATTTCCACAAAACTACCCAATATCACTTTCCCCACAGTATAGTAATGAAATTGGACACAAAGATGGAAAAAAAGAACAGAAAAGTAAAATCCAATTTGTCTTTATGAATATGGGCAAAAAAAAGACCGTAGGTGCATGAATTTGCGCTTCATGCACCTACGGTTATTCAGAGATGTCCCTTTCAGGGATTTTAGTAAAAGAAAGGGATGAGATATTACTGTTCTACACAGCAGAAATGATTCTTGTTTCTGATATT
>JAFXVU010000114.1 GCA_017534705.1 Bacteroidaceae bacterium | reverse complement strand
TGATATCCTGATTGGCACCCAGATGGTGACCAAAGGTCTTGACTTCAGTGGGGTGAGTGTCGTGTGCATTCTCGATGCCGATTCCATGGTCAATTATCCCGACTTCCGCAGTTACGAGCGTGCCTTCCAGATGCTGGTTCAAGTCAGTGGGCGGGCTGGACGCAAGGGACAGCGAGGCCGTGTCATCCTGCAGACCCGGAAACCAGACCATCCCTTGTTCGCACAAGTGAAAAACAACGATTTCATCGGCATGTTTGAACAGCAAGTGGCAGAAAGACGACTCTTCCATTACCCTCCTTTCGCTCGTCTTATCTATGTCTACGTGAAGCATCGGGATGAAACGACAGCCGATAAGGTGGCAGTCGATATGGCCGCACAGATGCGTGCTTCTTTCGGCCAGCGGGTGCTGGGACCAGACCGTCCTGTGGTTTCACGGGTGCAGTCGCTCCATATCCGCAAGATTATCCTTAAAGTGGAGGTGACGGCTTCCATCGCCAAAGCCAAGCAAATCCTGCATATCATCCATGAAAATATTCACCAGAAATACAAAAGTGCCAACATTTATTTCGATGTCGACCCTATGTAGGGCTCATTATGTAAAAAATAGACGATAATAGGTGTTAATTGGCAGAAAAGTCCTAACTTTGTATTTCAAAATGAAATTCCGAATCCGAGAACTCCGAATAATCTGAAAACTCCGATAATTTCGGGTTACTTAGAAAGAAACTCTAAAAAACAAGTCACATTATGGAACAACCACTATTGATTTACAACACCTTGACACGCAGGAAAGAATTGTTCAAACCCATTAACGCGCCCCATGTGGGTATGTACGTCTGTGGACCTACAGTCTATGGCGACGCCCATCTTGGTCATGCGCGGCCTGCCATCACTTTCGATGTGGTGTTCCGCTATCTGCAGCATATTGGTTACAAGGTGAGATATGTGCGCAATATCACCGATGTAGGTCATTTGGAGCACGATGCAGACGAGGGTGAGGACAAAATCGCCAAGAAGGCTCGTCTGGAGCAACTGGAACCAATGGAGGTGGCACAATACTTCACCAATCGTTTCCATGATGCCATGGATGCGCTGAATGTGCTGCGTCCCAGCATCGAGCCCCATGCCACAGGACACATTATCGAGCAACAGCAGCTAGTGAAGGAGATTCTCGACAACGGCTATGCCTACGTGAGCAACGGCTCTGTGTATTTCGATGTGGAGAAATACAACCAAGACCACCATTACGGTAAACTTTCTGGTCGCAACCTCGACGATATCATCAATAACTCCCGTGAGCTTGCTGGTGTGGGGGAGAAAAAGAACCAGGTTGATTTCGCCCTTTGGAAGGCCGCTCAACCCGAGCATATCATGCGTTGGCCATCGCCTTGGAGTGATGGTTTCCCAGGTTGGCACTGCGAGTGCACTGCTATGGGACGTAAGTATCTTGGCAACCACTTCGACATCCATGGTGGCGGTCTTGACCTCGTCTTCCCGCACCATGAGTGCGAGATTGCCCAAGCGGTGGCAAGCCAGGGCGACGACATGGTGCACTACTGGATGCACAACAACATGATTACCATCAACGGCCAGAAGATGGGCAAGAGCCTTAATAATTTTATTACGCTGCCACAATTCTTCAGCGGAGACCATCCCGCATTGGAACAGGCTTACACAGCCATGACCATCCGTTTCTTCATCCTTCAGGCACACTACCGTTCCACTGTGGATTTCAGCAACGACGCGCTGAAAGCCAGCGAGAAGGGACTGGAACGATTGCTCGACGGTTATCGTGCACTCGATGCCTTGGAAACCAAGAAGGGTGGCACCATCAAGAAAGATTATGTGGATGACCTGCAGAAGAAATGCTATGAGGCCATGAACGACGACCTCAATACCCCTATTGTCATCAGTAACCTCTTTGATGCCTGCCGCGTTATCAACCTGATACAAGACAAGAAAGAGAGCATCACCGCCGATGCCCTTGAGGCGCTCAAGACCGTTTTCTCCACTTTCGCCTTCGATATCCTTGGCCTCAAGGCTTCATCGGGTGAGAACAATCCTGCTCGTGAGGAAGCTTTTGGAAAGGTGGTTGACATGCTGTTGGAGCAGCGCGCAAAGGCCAAGGCCAATAAGGACTGGGCCACTTCCGACCTTATCCGCGATAACCTCGCCCAACTCGGATTTGTGGTGAAAGACACCAAGGATGGTGTGACATGGAAACTGAATAAATAATATCTGGAAATTGGGCGTGACATGTCACGCCCTTTCTATATAATATAATGAAAAACGCTTATGTGGAAATTAAGTAAAGCAATGATGATTTTGTCGTTTGTGCTGGTACTGGTATGTCTGGGTGCAAGTATCTGGATGACCAGTGTAATGAAAGACACGACAAGCTATCTTATCACGGGCATCTTCGCCTTGGCCGCTGTGTGGCTCGGCATCAATCTGTTCAGAAAAGGATAGGCTTTTGGTCATTGACCATTGACCATTGACCATTGACCATTGAGCATTGACCATTGAGCATTGACCATTGAGCATTGACCATTGAGCATTGGACATGAGTTGTTACAATGCTTGCATGTCGTTGAGCTTTTTGTAATAACCGCCGAGTGCGAGTAGTTCTTCGTGAGTGCCTCGTTCAACGATTTGGCCTTCGTGCAGGACGTAAATCTCATCTGAATTGCGGATGGTGGAGAGCCGGTGCGCGATGGCGATGGTGGTGCGCGACTGCATGAGTTTTTCCAGAGCGTCCTGTACTAGTTTCTCCGATTCTGTGTCGAGAGCGGATGTGGCCTCGTCAAGGATGAGGATGGGCGGGTTCTTGAGGATGGCCCGTGCGATAGAGATACGTTGCCTTTGTCCTCCGCTGAGCAGGCATCCACGGTCGCCAATGTTCGATTGGTAGCCGTTTTCCATTTCCATGATGAAGTCGTGCGCATTGGCGATGCGTGCCGCTGCCTCCACTTGTTCCTGTGTGGCGTGTTCCACACCGAAGGCGATGTTGTTGAACACTGTGTCGTTGAAGAGTATGGCCTCTTGGTTCACGTTGCCGATGATGGAACGTAGTGAATGCAACGACATGGTTTTGATGTTCTTGCCATCGATGAGAATCTCGCCTTCGCAGATGTCGTGGTAGCGTGGGATGAGGTCGACCAGTGTGCTTTTGCCCGAACCTGACTGACCCACGATGGCGATGGTCTTGCCTTTCTCGATGGTCATGTTAATGTCATGAAGTATTTCCCTGGTACTGTTGTAACTGAATGATACATGCTTCAGTTCGATGGCTTGGTTCAATCCGTCGATGCTGATGGGATGCTCCACCTCCTTGATGTTGTTTTCTGCATCAAGGATTTTATTGATGCGCTCCATCGAAGCCATGCCTTTGGGTATGTTGTAACTGGCCTTTGACAAGTCTTTGATAGGCTGCAGGGTGGTGTAGAGGATGACGAGGTAATAGATGAACATGCTGGCGTCGATGGGCGAGTTGTTGGAGAGAATCAAGGTGCCACCGAACCACAGCACAATCACTATCATCACCGTGCCGAGGAATTCGCTGACTGGATGAGCTGCCGCCTGGCGTATAGACACCTTCATGCTGGCGGTGCGGAACTCGTCGTTCACCTTGTGGAACCTCTTGCTCATCTTCTTCTCAGCGATAAAAGCCTTGATGATGCGCAGTCCGCCCAGCGTTTCCTCTATTTGGCTTAGTCCATCGCTCCATTTGCTCTGTGCGTAGAGCGAGGTGCGTTTCAGCTTACGTCCGATGAAACCGATGCCGTAGGCAAGAAAAGGAACGACCAAGAGGGTGAACAGCGTGAGCTGCCAACTCAGCGCGATAAGTGTGCCCACATAGATGATGATGAAGATGGGGTTCTTGATGAGCATGTCGAGGGAGTTGGTGATGGAGGTGTCGACCTCGTTCACATCGGTGCTGACACGTGCCAGGATGTCGCCCTTTCGTTCCTCAGAGAAGAAAGATAACGGCAAGGCGAGAATCTTGTTGTAGATGTCGTTCCGGATGTCGCGGACCACTCCTGTGCGCATAGGCATGAGGAAGGCTGAACCAGCAAAGTAACTGCCAGTCTTGAGCAATGTCATGAATGCGAGCATCAACCCCAGATAGAGTAGGGTAGTGGAAGGACCGTAGGTCTCCACCAGGCATTGTGCGTAGTAGTAGAAGTTGTTGATGACCGTGTCCTTGATGTTTCCACTGCCCCATTCAACGAAGTCATAATGCTTCTGCTCTATGTTGAAGAGGATGTTGAGGATGGGCAGCAACAGGGAGAAGGAGAACACATTGAACAGTGCGGTTAGCACGTTCATCAGAAAGGTGGCTCCTATGTATTTCTTGTAAGGGGCGAAATACTTGCCCATCATCTTGAAAAAGTCTCGCATCTTGGATGTATTTTGGTCGGACAAGTCTGACGGGTCAGACAAGTCAGACAATTCGGATTCTGTTAGCCTATTTTCTGCCGAAGTCGGCGGGGATTTCACCCCAGCGTTCAGTCTCCCATTTCACGATGGGGTTGGCGTATGCGTGTGTGCGGAGCCAGTTCTCGGCTCGGGCGATGATTTGATGCAGGCGTTCTGTCTGTGGAGTGCGTTCGAGTGTGGTCTTGCACTTCTTTTTCTTCACCCAAAGTATGGCGTTGTAGCTGTCGGAATAGACGGTCTTGCTGGTCATTCCACGCTGTTGCAATAAAGCGAGCGCGTGTACGATGGCGAGGAATTCACCGATATTGTTGGTGCCATGGACAGGACCGAAATGAAAGAGTTGCTCGCCAGTGGCGAGGTCAATTCCTTGGTACTCCATCTTGCCAGGGTTTCCGCTGCATGCAGCATCGACAGCCCAAGCATCGGCTGTCACTTCCATAGGCAGTGGCAGCACGGTGTCGTGGCGATAATTGGGAACGTCTGTGATTTGGGGCATATCGATGAGGAATCGTTTTCCCTTGTTTATCTAGGAAATCAGTATCCCTAGATAAACGGGTAATCCTAGTTCATTTTACATTCTTTCGGGCATTTCGATGCCGAGGAGGCCCATACTTGTCTTGACGACCTTGGCTATGGCCTTGGAAAGCACCAAGCGCATCACCTTCTTCTGCTCATCTGGCTCCTTGAGGATGCTGAAGTCGTGGTAGTACTGGTTGTACTCCTTGGTGAGTTCGTAGCAGTAGTTGGCGATGCCCGATGGGTTGTAGTTGTTGCCGGCATCCAACACTGTGGCCTTGAAATCGTTGAGTTTTTGGATGAGTGCTTTCTCCTTCTCAGCGAGTTCCACCTCATTGGTTACAGCTTCGGGCAATGTGATGCCTGCTTCTGCAGCCTTGCGCAGGATGGATGAGATACGTGCGTATGTGTACTGTATGAATGGACCGGTGTTTCCGTTGAAATCGATGCTTTCAGCTGGATTGAAGAGCATGTTCTTGCGGGCGTCGACCTTGAGGATGAAGTATTTGAGTGCACCCAGTCCCACCATGCGGGCGATTTCATCGGCTTCTTCCTCGGGCATGTCAGTAAACTTGCCGCTTTCCTTCGACACTTCTTTCGCCTGCTGAATCATTTCGGCCATGAGGTCGTCGGCGTCTACCACGGTTCCCTCACGGCTTTTCATCTTGCCATTGGGCAGTTCCACCATGCCGTACGAGAAGTGCACGAGGTCCTTGCCCCATTTGAAACCGAGTTTGTCGAGCAGGATGGAGAGCACTTGGAAATGGTAGTTCTGCTCGTTGCCCACCACGTAGATCATCTTGTCGATGGGGTAGTCCTCGAAGCGCATCTTTGCGGTGCCGATGTCCTGGGTCATATAGACGGATGTGCCATCGGAGCGCAGAAGCAGTTTCTCATCGAGGCCGTTATCACGCAGGTCTGCCCATACGGAGTTGTCTTCGCGGCGGTAGAAAAGGCCTTTTTCCAGTCCTTCTTCCACCTTTTCCTTGCCCTCGAGATAGGTGTCGCTCTCGTAGTAGATCTTGTCGAAGCTCACGCCCATCATCTTGTAGGTCTCGTCGAAACCGGCATACACCCAGTCGTTCATGCGTTTCCAGAGCGCGCGTACTTCAGGGTCGCCTTGTTCCCATTTCACGAGCATATCGTGCGCCTCCTTGATGAGGGGTGCCTCGTTCTTAGCCTTCTCTTTTGCGGCATCAGCCTCCATGCCCTCAGCGATGTACTGCGCCTCCAACTGCTGGCATTCAGCCTTGTAGTGCTTGTCGAAAGCTACGTAAAAGTCGCCGATGAGGTGGTCGCCTTTCTTGCCAGTGGATTCAGGAGTGGCTCCGTTACCCCACTTTTGCCAGGCGAGCATCGACTTGCAGATATGTATGCCTCGGTCGTTGACGATGTTTGTCTTGACCACCTTGTTGCCACAAGCCTCCACGATGCGTGCGAGCGCGCTGCCGAGCAGGTTGTTGCGCACATGGCCCAGGTGGAGCGGTTTGTTGGTGTTTGGCGACGAGTATTCTATCATCACCAAAGGAGATGCTTCAGTGACGGGCGTGATGCCGTAGTTGGGGTCGTTGCAGATTTGATTGAGCATTCCGACCCAACTGTTCTGGTTGAGGACAATATTGAGAAATCCACCCACCACATTGTAGCGCTCCACGATTTCAGGCAGTTGCTGCTTGAGGTAGTCGCCGATTTCTGTTGCGGTAGCGTCGGGTTTCTTCTTGGAGATACGAAGGAAGGGGAATACCACCACGGTGAGGTTTCCCTCGTATTCCTTGCGGGTTTTCTGCAGTTGCACTTGTTTGCTGTCAACCTCCTGGCCATAGAGCGCCTTGATGGCGTCCATTACTCCGGCCGTTAACTTGTTCTCAATACTCATATTCTTGTCGTAGTTTTTTGTTTAGCTTCTTTCTGGAATATCCGGAATAACCGAATCTCAGGATTATTGTGTCCTTTGGAACAAACTTGAATTCTATTTAAAATGCAAAGTTAAGTAAAAAAGCTGACACTACCGTTATTTTTGTTAGAATAAACTCTTTTTGCCTTTAAATAACGGAAAATGCGGATTTTTTCAGAAAGATATCAATTTGGGTGCTTAGACATGCATGAAAGTCAATGTTTGCAAATTATTGGTGTCATTTTGATAAATCGGGGAGGTGCTTTTCATTAATAATTATTAAGTAAAACAGGCGAGAGGGATTAGCAAAATGGTACTAAAACACGTATGTATATGCAAAATATATTCATGTTTGCTTACATTTTGACAAGCAAATGTTAAATTATAAATCTTTGTACGTGAAAAATTTCGTTTTTTTATTAATTATTTGTAAAATTGCAACCAATTTTGTGTTTCTTAAGTGACAAAAATATCAAAAGATTCGCTGTGAAAGCAGGGATTTAACAAAAAAGATGTACTGTACTATAGACCGTTGACGTGTGTTCCACATTATTTATATAATAAATACCTTTATATAATGTATAATTGGATTTGCATGGTAGGAACAGAAGGCAGGGAAGAAGCTCCAAATCGTTTTTGTTGATGACGAAGAGGCAGAATGAATGATAAGGATATATATTGGAAATTTATATATTACTAATTTAAATATTTTGAGAATGGGAAAAAGATTCTTATTAATCCTTACTTGTCTGATTATGTCAGCAAGTATGTCATTCGCACAGCAAAGAGTGACCGGTCAGGTACTCGACGCTGATTCAGGCGAACCAGTAATCGGTGCGTCTGTTGTGATAAAGGGTACCGGCACAGGTGCTCCTACGGATGTGAACGGACGCTTCACCATCAACAATGTACCTAACGATGCCAAATCACTGATGGTATCCTACATTGGTATGAAGACCAAGGAGGTGACCATTAACAAGAGTGGTAACATGCGCATCTTCCTCCAGCCCGAGTTGAGGAACATCGACGAGGTGATGGTTGTGGCCTACGGTACAGCTACCAAGCAGTCGTTCACGGGTTCTGCCGCAGTTGTCGGTTCCGATGATATCGGCAAGGTTCAGGTGACCAACCCTATCGACGCTTTGAAGGGTAAGGCTTCCGGTATCCAGATCAACAACGTTTCTGGTCAGCCAGGTAGCACTCCTACCATCCGTATTCGTGGTATCAACTCCATCAACGCAGGCAACGCTCCTCTGATTGTTGTCGATGGTTCTCCTTACGATGGTAGTCTCAACGACATCAACCCTGTCGATGTGGAGAGCATTACCGTGTTGAAGGACGCCGCTTCCACCGCCCTTTATGGTGCCCGTGGTGGTAACGGTGTGATACTTATCACCACCAAGAAAGCAAAGAAAGGCGACGAGGCTGTCATCACAGTAGATGCCAAGTGGGGTAGCAACCAGCGCGCCACTCCTGA
>JAFXVU010000113.1 GCA_017534705.1 Bacteroidaceae bacterium | reverse complement strand
GGTTCCCCATTATCGTCAATTGCAATTCGTGTGAAGAGAGTGGGGTGGGCTTTCACTGCTGTTTCTACGGCCTTGAGAAGTCTTCCTTCGTCGAGGCTTTTGTCGAGTGTGTAGAGATAAGGCAGGTTGTAGCAGATTTCTCCGCTGTGCTGGGCGCATTCCACATAAATACCGTACTGCGTCTTGCTTAATGGAAATGTCTGTTTCATAGTGATAGGTTGTTATATAAGATAGGAAGTTTTATGAATAATGAATAAAGGGGAGGTGTATGAGGAGTAGTTAAAGTCTAATGTTCATTGTTCAAAAATGCGATTAAGCGAGAGCAGAGCCGAACTTGTTCGAGCTATGCCGAGCGTGAGCATTTTATCTAATGTTCAATGGTCAATGGTCAATGTTCAATGATTACCATTTTGTGGTGAATATGCGAGGGGATACGACTAAAGAGAACCATCCCCATCGAAGTTGGTTGTTTTGGTCGGCGCGTTTCAGCTTCTCCATGGTCTCTGTTCCCATCATCATGGAGAAGCCGGCGGTGAAACGAGCGTCTTTCATGATTTGGTAGGAAGCTTCTACATCGATGTCGTGTCCCAAGGTCATGGCCATGTCTTTCAGTTTGGTGGCAGTGGCCATGTAATGGTACGTCGCTTTCAAACTCAGGTTTTTGACGGGGTTGTAGGTGGCACCAGCATAGAGATTCTGAAGACCAGGTGTGAAACCATTGACATATGTGCTCACATAGAAGAAGTCCATGATGCCGTAGAATTTGTGATGGGAACCATAGACGGGATTGAATCCCTTGATGGCTTCGTGACGGACAAGGCCTATCATCCCTTTACCTGGAACGGCAAAGTATTTGTCCCCACTCAGATAGTCGAAACCTCCCAAAGCGCTCACCCGACGCGTGATTTGCCATTGGGTCTTGAAACTGGCCATCCAGGCGTCGATTTTAATGTTGTCTTCGTTATGTCCCATCTGGTGGTAGTAGGATGCTTCGGTCTTCAGATTGCCAGGACTATAGGATAGGTAGCCACCGAGAAGTTGCTGGTGTCGGTTTTTGGGTTTATTGTCTCCTTCCCCACCTTTTATGCCGCTTTGCATGCCGATGTTCATGAACAGAACTGAAGCCCCTAAAGGAATCTTAGGCACGTCGTAGTGGTACCAAGCGGTAATCATGCTCTTGTAGGGTTGCGACCCTCCGCTATAGAATGTTCCACCTTGTGTGTTCTCTGGATTCTGGTTGAAGCCTAAAATGACGTGGGCTTTGTGGCCGTGACCTTCGTAGCCTGTGCGTAACACATCGTGAGAGAGTGCGGCCATGGCCCAGTCGTTGGGGCCGATGATACGCTCGTCGTCGTAAGACAGCGCTTGACGGCCTATCTGAGCGAACAAACCGTTCTTTGCATTCAGTTTCACCCACGCCTCGTAGAGGTTGAAACTGCCTTTGCCTTTCTCACCCCAGATACCTGAGTGCTGGGCGATGACTTTCGTCTCAAGTCCTGTGCGTTTGTAGTCTATGCTCAGACGAGTACGCTCCATAAGGAAGTAGGCATGGTCTTCCCCTTCGCTGTTCTCTCCGTCCGTCAGGTCCAGACCTCCGATGCGCATCTCGCCGTGACCCAGCATGTTCAGACTCACGTCAAGTTGATTGTCCCCCTCTTGCTGAGCGGAGGCCATCATCGCGAGTAGCAATAGTAGAGCCATGTTGCTAAGCCTTTTCACAGCATGATTCATGATTCGTCTTGGGTTTTTAAGATGTTGAATTAGTGCCTTTCTGTAATAATTGGTGTTTAAGATGAATAGTTTGTAACTATCCGTTTCTATTCAAATTCGAAAAGATTGACGAAACCTGTGAGTTTGAACACGCTCATGATGTCGTCGTTCACCTTATTGAGGGTCACCTTGCTTCCACCGGCTTTGGCGCCCTTGAGGATGCTGATAAGGATGCGGAGTCCGCTCGACGCGATGTAGTCGAGTTTCTCACAGTCGATGACAACATCGAGTCCGTTGGTGCTGTAGAGAGGTTGTAACGTCTTTTCCACTTCAGAGGCTGCTGCAGTGTCAAGCTCGCCCTCGAGGGTCACTGCGTACTTGTCTTCAAGTTGTTGAATGGTTGTTTTCATTTTTTCGTTATGATTAAGTTATACTATTTGCTTGGATGCTGTTTGAGGTCGGTTATGGCTTTGTTGTCCTCGGAAACATATTCCTTGCTCAGTGTGAGCACGTTCTTCCCGTCTATTCGCTCGTAGTTAATGGAGTCCATCAACTGGCGAACAAGCAGGATACCCAGACCGCCAATGGGCCGTTCCTCGGCGGTGAGGGTGGTGTCGGCGGTGGAGGCTTCAGTGGGGTTGAAAGAGACTCCTTTGTCGGTGATGATGAACTTCAGCAGGTGATGGTTTGCAGTGGCGCGGACATTGATGTTGCCCTTAGTGCCTGCAGGATAGGCGTATTCCATCACGTTCACTACTGCTTCCTCCACGGCAAGCCGCAGTTGGCGGCTCAACGATGTATTGATGCTTAATCGCTCTGCCACCTCCTTGACGAAAGCGTTGAGTGATGTCACTTGACTGACATCGTTCTGCAGGGTCAACTGCTCGTCGAGAAGAACTGTACCGACTACGGGCAGGTAGTGGAAAGCGAGTATCGTCAAATCATCGCTTTGCTCTGTGCCGTTGGCGTAATGGCTCAGTTGCTCAGTCGTGAATTCGACCATCCGTTTGGGGGCGGTAGAACCTAAGTCGGAAATCATTTGCTTGATGCGATTCCTGCCGAAGAGATGGTTCTGGGGGTCGCGTGCCTCGGTCAGTCCGTCGGTATAGAGGAATAGGGTAGACCCGCGTTTCATGTTGATGGACTGCATTTCGTAGTGGAAGTCGTCGAACAGTCCGATGGGCAGGTTTGCTATCACATCGAGAAAATGGCACTTGATGTGATTGTCATCATCTTCTCCCTCTTCGACCACCAACGGCATTTCATGTCCGGCATTGCAGAAACGCAAGTTTCCTGTGGGTAGGTCGAGCACTCCCACGAACAATGTGACGAAGATGTTCTCTTTATTATTGCGGCATGCCATCTCGTTGAGTTGGGTCATGATATGGGCAGGGTTGTTCTCGCGTGAGGCAATGTTGCGGAAGAGTGTTTGTGTGATGGCCATGATGAGGGCGGAGGGGATACCCTTTCCACTCACATCACCAATGCAGAAAAAGAGTTTCCCGTCGCGGACGAACGCGTTGTACAAATCTCCTCCCACGTCCTTAGCAGGAATCAATGCACCTTGTATGTTGATGTCATCTTCGTTCATGTGCGACATCTCGTCAGTGGGCAGCAAGGCCTGCTGGATACTGTTGGCGATACGGAGTTCGTTGCCTATGCGCTGTTGCTCAAGTGTTTTCATGCTCAACTGCTTCTCACTACGCATGAATCTCCAGACCATATACAACAGGATGCCAAAAGCCAGAAACATGAGCAAGGCCATGTGGAGGCGGAGCTTGTTGAGCGATTCATAGACCTCGTCATCATAGCATACCACAGCGATTTGCCAATGTGGTTTGCCTTTCATGTTGGCATAATAGACGACACCCTTTCGGCCGTCGCGTTTGAAAGATATGGTTTTGGTTCTTCCACTTCGGCTTTGTCCTCTTTCAACAGTGCTGTCGTTAATCAACTGGGTGATATATTCCGATGTGGAAAGGCTGATTCTGCTTTCTGCGGGATGAGCGATGATCTTACCGTCTTCTGTGAGCAGGAGGTCGAATGATGATGGATAGATGTGGCGGTAGTTGAGGGTGTCGCTTAGCCAGTCCAAAGCCATGTCTATGCATGTCACGCCGGCGAGTTTTCCGGAAGTGTCGTGGACGGGCATCACATAAGAGATGACTGTGTCCTTTGCTCCTTCGTTGTCGTAGTATGGATCCACCCATTGGCTCTCTCCCGTGGTGGTGACTTTCTTGTAGAACTCGATTTCCCGATAGTCGTGGTTCGCTCCCCCAATCTGCCTGTTTATCACACCCGTGTCTGTTTTCTGGGCGTAGGGTTCGAAGAGAAGCCCTTTCGTGGGATAATAATTGGGGGCGAAAGACACGGAACCACCTTGCACGTAACGGTTCATAGCAACCATCCTTCTGACAATGCTGAACATGGAGTCGGGACGGGACAGATCCTGCTGGATATCCCATAAGTGACTTTTCATGATGTCCTCGGTCGAATTGAGAGTGCTCTTGATGATGATGGCCTTCAGAGTCAACTCGCTTTCAGCGCGTTTTTCCAACTCTTTCTCCATCAGATTCCGGCTGCTGTAGTATTGCGCAGCGGAAATCAGCTCAAGCAGGAGGGCTGCAGTGATGACAAGAAGCAACTTGCTTTGCTTCCTGATAAAGTGGGAAAAACTAAATCTTTTTGGTTGACTCATCATGTGTTTGTTCTGATAGAAGAATGGGACGATATAAACTGCAAAAATAGTAACTTTTGATGAAAAAAAAGAGGGAAACGGCCTTTTTATTGACGATTTTCCCTCTTTTTTTCTATATGAAAAGTGCTTGGACTTGCTATTTCACTTCCCACCAGTCGAAGTTGAAGAGATTCTTCCTTTGCATGGCATTGCCTACGAAAACGAAGTAGAGGTCATGGGTGCCTTTGGTGTCTTTCAACGACGTGGTGAACTCCGTGAACTTGTCGCGGGTGTTGGGAATAATGACACTGCCGACACAAGGACCGTCGGGTGCGTCGAGACGTATCTCCAACTTGCCTCCGTAGAGGTGGGCGGCGCAACTCACCGTCATGCTCTTGGCACCACTCTTGAAATCAACTCCTTTCACCAGAATATACTCGCCCTCGTCAATGTCGGTGACGAAGAGGGTTGGATTCCATGGCCCTGATGGATTGGCGCGGGTAGTTTTCAGACCATATCCCCATGCCATAGTCTCGGCTTCCACACGGCGGAAGGGGTCGAAGGCCTCTACCTGACGCAAGGTGGCGTCAATGAAGTATGGAACTTCCTGGATGGTGCCGTCGGCGTTGTACGTCATCTCAGCGGCAGACACCGAACGTTGCTCAGCATGGCGGCTGGTCTCAAGACGGAACACGTCGTAGTTCAGACCGAAACAGTAGGACCTGCCTTTATAATCGATGATGCCTGGATGGTTGCCTCGTGTGCTCACGGTGTGGTCCATGATGTGTCCCTTGTATTCCCATGGGCCAGTGGGGCTGTCGCTCATGGCATAACCGATTCCTTCAGGGCAACAAGTCGAGGCGAAGGCCAGATACCATTTCTTCTCGCCTTTAGCGTTCTTGCGCGACCAAAGCCAAGGCCCTTCTTGGTAGTCCTTTATCTTGGGTAATTTCACAATGTCGCCACTATAGGACACCATGTCTTCGTTCAACTTCACATAATAAACGTTGGGGTTTCCCCAGTACATATAGGCTTGTCCATCATCGTCAATCCAAACGGTCGGGTCGATGTCATCCCAGTGTTCCTTTTGCCATACGAGGGGTTGTCCCAATGGGTCTCTATATGGCCCTTCTGGGTTGTCGGCTACCAAAACGCCGATACCATTGCCGTGAATAGGACAGTACATATACCATTTTCCGTTGCGCTCGATGACCTGCTCCGCCCATGCGCCGTTGTTGCCTTTGTACCACTTGAAGTCACGTAATGAAGCCACTGCGCCGTGGTCCTGCCAGTTCACCATATCGGTTGATGTGTAGAGCAACCAGTCTTTCATGTTGAATCCTTCTGCGCCGTCCTCGTCATGGGTGGTGAAGAGATAGACTACTCCGTCGTACACGTAAGGCGCGGGGTCGGCGGTGTATTTCGTTTGGATAATCGGCATGTTCAACTGCTTAGGTGTGGTTTGCTGCGCGTTGACACTCATACAGCATAACGACAAAAGTGCAAAGGCTGATGTCGCTCTCTTGATGATGTTTTCTTGTCTCATAAAGATATAAATCAGGTTGTTTTCGGATGATGGCACAAAATCTGTGTTTTTTTGTTATTGCGTCCTCCAGATG
>JAFXVU010000112.1 GCA_017534705.1 Bacteroidaceae bacterium | reverse complement strand
GCCGACGCCTATCACATCACCGCGTCGCATCCTGAGGGACTGGGTGCCAAGCTCGTCATGAAGAACGCTCTTGAGGATGCTGGTATGAAACCCGAAGACATCGACTATATCAACGTACATGGTACCTCCACCCATGTGGGTGACATCAGCGAGGCCAAAGCCATCAAGGAGGTTTTCGGCGAGGCAGCCTACAAACTGAACATCTCTTCTACGAAGAGCATGACGGGCCATCTGCTCGGTGCCGCAGGTGCCGTGGAGGCCATGGTTTCAGTGCTGGCCGTGAAGAACGACATTGTTCCGCCGACCATCAACCACGAGGAAGACGACAAAGACGAGGAAATCGACTATAACCTGAACTTCACCTTCAATAAGGCACAGAAGCGTGAAGTGCGTGCTGCACTGAGCAACACGTTCGGCTTTGGCGGTCATAACGCCTGTGTGGTTTTCAAAAAATACGCTGAGTAACTTTTTTAATTTGTAATTAGTAATGGGCGGAAGTCTGCCCATTACTAATTAATATCCTAAAGAATGAGCATAAAAAACATTCTTAACTGGCTGCGTCTTCCCTTCCGGAAAGACAAGGAACTCTACGTCACACTGCACAACATCACCGGATTCTATCCCAACAACATTCAGTATTACAGGCAGGCACTGATGCACAGCAGCATCGGAAAGAGAGAAAAAGGCAAGCCTGTGAACAACGAGCGGCTGGAATTTCTGGGCGATGCCATTCTGGATGCCGTCGTGGGACACATTGTCTACCGTCATTTCCCGGGCAAGCGCGAGGGATTCCTCACCAACACCCGCTCGAAACTGGTTTCGCGCAACACGCTGGGAAGACTGGCCAAGGAGATGGGCATTATAGACATGGTGCAGAACGACAACCGCAACAACAGCCATAACTCGTATATGGGGGGAAATGCGTTCGAGGCACTGGTGGGAGCCATCTATCTCGACCTGGGCTACGATGCCTGCATGCAATTCATGGAAAAGAAGATTCTCAAGGAAATCATCAACATCGACAAGGTGGCCTACAAGGAAGTGAACTTCAAGTCGAAGCTGATTGAATGGGGACAGAAAAACCGCGTGCAGGTGGAATTCGTGCTGCTGAAAATGGAAAAGGAGGACAACGGCTCGCCTAAGTTTGCCTATCAGATTAGCATTGAGGGAATTAAAGGCGAAAAGGGAGAAGGCTATTCGAAAAAGGAAGCCCAGCAACAGGCTGCCAAGCTGACGCTGCAGCGGCTGCGCAAAGAACCTCAGTTCACCAACCAGGTGTTTGAGGAAAAGACCAAGCGTACGAAAATGGAGGAAGAACCCGTCAGCGTGGTTCCCAACCTGGAAGAACAGCCCGAGGACTTCATCATCGGACAACCCGTGAAAAAACAGCCCGAAAACCGGGAAGAGAAAACAGAAGACAGCGTTTCTCTGACCACTGACATGGAAAACGACGACTATTCGCTCGACGACATCACGGTCACTCCCAAGGAGAAAAGCCGCGAGGAAATCATCGCTGCAGCCGAGGAAGCTGCATTTGCCGAATAGCATTAAAAATAACTAATTTTTTTTGTAGTCTCTCAGTTTCTCCGTACCTTTGTACCCTATTATATGCATTAGCGACTAATGAGTCTAACTAGAATTGTACGAAAGGTATTCCATTCCCGCGCAAAGGAATTGGAGAAACATATCAATCATGGGGCAGCTCTCCAAAAAGAAGTGCTGGAGAGCCTCATCCATGAGGCCAAGGACACAGAGTACGGCAACAAATGCATGTTCTCTGCCATAAAAAACTATGAGGACTTTGCCCACAATGTGCCCGTCAACACCTACGAGGAACTGAAAGGATATATCGACCGGATGCGTCATGGCGAACACGACGTGCTCTGGCCAGGACAGGTGAAGTGGTACGCCAAGTCAAGCGGCACCACCAACGACAAGTCGAAATTCATCCCCGTCACCCACGACGGACTGAAGCATATCCACTATGCCGGTTCCTTCGACTGCGTCGCACTCTATCTGCGCAACAACCCCAAAAGCAGGATTTTCGACGGACGCTCGCTGATTCTCGGCGGCTCACATTCGCCCAACTACACGCTGCGCAACTCGCTGGTGGGCGACCTTTCGGCCATCCTTATCGAAAACATCAATCCGTTGGCCAACCTGGTGCGCGTGCCGAAGAAACAGACGGCACTGCTCTCCGATTTCGAAGTGAAGCGCGAGCGCATCGCACTGGAAACCATGAACAAGAACGTGACCTCGCTGAGCGGTGTGCCTTCGTGGATGCTCTCGGTGCTGACGAGAATGATGGAAATATCGGGCAAGAAGCACCTTGAAGAGGTGTGGCCCAATATCGAGGTATTCTTCCACGGAGGTGTCTCATTCTCGCCCTATCGCAAACAATACGAAGAACTCATCACGTCGCCGAACATGCACTACATGGAGACGTATAATGCCTCGGAGGGTTTCTTCGGACTGCAAGACGATCCCAACGACCAGAGTCTGTTGCTCATGCTCGACTACGACATCTTCTACGAGTTCATTCCCACCGATGAAATAGAGAAAGAACATCCCACCGTCGTCCCGCTTGAGGGCGTTGAAACCGGGAAAAACTATGCCATGCTCATCAGCACCTCGTGCGGACTATGGCGCTATCTCATTGGCGACACCGTGATATTCACCTCAAAGAATCCCTATAAATTCATCATTTCCGGACGCACCAAGCATTTCATCAATGCCTTCGGCGAAGAACTGATTGTGGACAATGCCGAAAAGGGACTCCAGTATGCCTGTCAGGAGACGGGTGCCGAGGTGCTCGAATACACGGCTGCCCCGGTATTCATGGACGGCAAGGCCAAATGCTACCACCAGTGGGTCATTGAATTTGCGCGCGAACCGGCTGACTTACAGCAGTTTGCCACACTGCTCGACCAGCATCTGCAAGAGGTAAACTCCGACTACGAGGCCAAGCGTTTCAAGGATATCACCCTGCAGAGACTTCAAATTGTGAAAGCCCGCGAAGGACTGTTCAACGACTGGCTGAAGCAACGGGGAAAATTGGGCGGACAGCACAAGGTGCCGCGACTGAGCAACTCCCGGCAGCATATCGAACAACTCCTGAAACTGAATAATGCGTAAACAAACAGCAAGCACTGACCAAATGACGAACGGCAACAACAGCGGCAGAAACCTGCGGCGAATGTTCGTAAGCATAGTCGGCATAGTTGGCCTGATTAGTGCTTTCTGTGGGTGTGCCCGCATGGGACAGCCCGACGGCGGATGGTACGATGAGACTCCCCCGAGAGTTGTAGGCTCAACACCCGACGACAAGGGGACCAACGTGACCAACAGCAAGATAACCATCCATTTCAATGAATTCATCAAGATAGACAATCCCACGGAGAACGTGGTGGTGTCGCCTCCCCAGCTGGAAGTTCCCGAAATCAAGGCCACCGGCAAGAAGATTGTCGTGGAGCTGATTGACTCGCTGAAACCCAACACGACCTACACCATCGACTTCTCGGATGCCATCAGCGACAACAACGAGGGAAATCCGCTGGGCAACTACACCTATTCCTTCTCTACCGGCGAACAGATCGACACGATGGAGGTGTCGGGATATGTCATCGAGGCTAAGACGCTCGAACCCGTGAAAGGCATCATGGTGGGACTCTATCCTGCCAACGGTAGTGAATACCTCGATGAAAACAGCGATTCACAGTGGAACGACAGCATCTTCCGCACCCGTCCTTTCCTCCGCGTGTCCCGTACCGATTCTCGCGGCCATTTTGTCATCAAGGGTATTGCCAACGGTTCCTACCGCATCTTCGCCCTGAAAGATGTTGACGGCAATTACTGCTACACGCAGAAGAACGAAATGGTGGCATTCAATCACGACATCATCGTGCCGTCGTCGAAACCTGACGTGAGGCACGACACCATCTGGACCGACACGCTCCACATCCGGAACATCACACCCGTGAACTACACTCATTTCCTGCCCGACGACATTGTGCTCAAGGGTTTCGAACAGGAACTGACCGACCGCTTTTTCCTGAAGGCAGAACGCAAGACAGCACCTTTCTTCCAGCTGTTCTTTACCTACGGTCACGATTCCCTGCCCGAAATCAGGGGACTCAACTTCGACGAGAAAGACGCGTTCGTCGTTGAACCTTCGCAGAAAAAAGACACCATCACCTATTGGTTGCGCGACTCCTCGCTGGTCAATCAGGATACGCTCTATATGGAACTCAAATACTACATCACCGACAGTCTTGGGGCGTTGGTGCTCACCACCGATTCCCAGGAGATTCTGTCGAAAGATCCATACGAGAAGCGCATGAAAAGGATTGCCGACGAGGAAAAGGAACTGAAAAAGAAACTGGAAAAAGCACTGAAAAAAGGAGAAGAGGTTGACTCTTCCCAGTATGCGGTAAAGAAAAAACCGTTGGAACCCAAGTGGAGTATACCGGGTAAGATGACGCCCGAAAACAACCTCTTGGTTACTTTCGATACGCCAATCCTGGAACCCGACACCTCGACCATCCACCTGTATTCGATGATTGACTCCGTGTGGTATAAGTCGCCATATAAATTCTTCAAACGAGAAGACATCCCGCGAACCTACGAGCTGCGCGGCGAATGGAAGCCCGGACTGGAATACAGCCTGGAAACCGACAGCCTGGCATTCACCAATATTTACGGTCTGCAGTCCAACCCCTTCAAGCAGGGATTCAAGGTGGGAAGCATGGACGAGTTCAGTTCGCTGATTTTCACCTTCGAAGGCATGACCGACAAAGACATAGTGGCTATGCTGGTGGATAAAGGAGACAACGTGGTGAAGAAAGTGAAGGCCGACAAGGGAGTGGCCGAGTTCTACTATCTCAATGCGGGAACCTACTACATCCGCATGTTTATTGACGAAAACCATAACGGCATGTGGGATACCGGCGATTACGACTTAGACCTGCAGCCGGAAAAGGTCTACTATTACCCCAAGGAAATAGAATGTAAGGAGAAATGGGACCTTTCCCTTTCCTGGAATCCGGAGTCAACGCCCACGATGAACCAGAAGCCCGGTGTACTCGTCAAGCAAAAGGGTGAGAAGAAGAAAGCAACGATCAAGAGCCGTAATGTCGACCGCGCCCGCGAAAAGGGTATCGAGTATATCGAGGGCGTGACGGGGGTTAAACTTTAATCCTGACATAACGTCAAATGTTCGTCAAACAATTAAAACGTGAACACAATGAATACAAATAAAATGTCTATCAAAACTGTAAAAGGCTTCAAGAGCATCCTGCTCATCGGCCTGTTTACCTTGCTGCCTGTCGCTTCACAGGCACAGTGCACCTTCCGCAACACAGCATTCAAAGGCGGCGAATTCCTGTCATATAATCTGTATTATAACTGGAAATTCGTTTGGGTAAAGGCCGGAACTGCCTCCATGTACACCGTTCAGAGCAAATATAAGGGAGACGATGCCTATCGTGCTTCGCTCACCACCCGAGGCAACAAGGATGTCGACCAGATGTTCGTACTGCGCGACACCCTGCTGTGCTACTCTTCCACCGAACTGGCTCCCCTCTATTTCCGTAAAGGTGCACGCGAGGGAAAGCGCTACACCGTGGATGAGGTATGGTACACCTACGAAGGTGGAAAGACCAATCTACGCCAGCACCGCATCAACCACGAGGGAAAGCACCAATGGTATAAAAGGCAGTTCAATGAATGTGTGTACGACATGATGAACATCTTCCTCCGTGCACGCAGTTTCGATCCTGAGGGATGGAAGAAGGGACATGTCGTCAATTTCCCGATTGCCGACGGCAACAGCATCGAGAAAGGTCAGCTTCGCTACCGTGGCAAAAGCACCATCAAGGCCGACAATGGCAAGAAATACCGCTGCCTGGAACTTTCCTATATGGAATACGACACCGACGATGCCAAGTATCGCGAGATTGTACGGTTCTATGTCACCGACGACACCAACCACATTCCCATCCGTCTTGACATGTTCCTGAAATTCGGTTCTGCCAAGGCGTTCCTCACGAACATGAAAGGTGCCCGCAGCCCCATCACGAGTATTGTAAAATAAACTTATTATGAAAATTGCAGTAGCAGGAACAGGCTATGTAGGCCTGTCTATCGCCACTTTGTTGGCACAGCATCATGAAGTAACGGCCGTTGATGTCATCCCCGAAAAGGTGGAGATGATCAACAACCGGAAGTCTCCTATACAAGACGACTACATCGAAAAGTATTTGGGAGACCCTACGCTTATCCCGTCTGTTGGGACTCCCTCCCTAGACAGGGAGGGCCGGGGTGGGTCTCTTTATGCAACACTCGATGGGAAAGCAGCTTATCGCGATGCCGACTTTGTCGTCATTGCCGTTCCCACCAACTACGACCCGGTGAAGAACTTCTTCGACACCCATCTCATCGAGGATGTCATCGACTTGGTGCTATCGGTCAACCCCGATGCCTTCATGGTCATCAAGAGTACCATACCCGTGGGCTATTGTCGTACCCTTTACGTGCGTTACACTCTGAAGTTTGCCAGCACGCCAGCGTTGCGCGACAAGAAGTTCAACCTGCTCTTCTCTCCGGAGTTCCTGCGCGAGAGCAAGGCTCTTTACGATAACCTCTATCCCAGTCGCATCATCGTGGGCTATCCCAAGATCATCGACAACCAGGAGTTTACCGAGGAGAATGCCGCCATCAATGCCTTTGGCAACCCCAAGGCCGAGGAATATGCCCACACCTTCGCCTCCTTCCTCGTAGAAGGCGCCATAGGAAATGGGAACCCTAACGATAACGATAACGTTAACTCTAACGTGACTCCCTCCCTAAACAGGGAGGGCTGGGGTGGGTCTCCGGTTGGTGGGTCTCCTGTTGGTGGGTCTCCCAAAGGCATCCCCTGCCTTTTCATGGGCATGAAAGAGGCTGAAGCCGTAAAACTCTTCGCCAACACGTATCTTGCCCTGCGCGTAAGCTATTTCAACGAACTCGACACCTATGCCGAGGTGAAAGGACTCGACAGCAAGGCCATCATCCAGGGTATCGGTCTCGACCCGCGTATCGGCACACATTATAATAATCCTTCTTTCGGTTACGGTGGCTACTGTCTGCCTAAAGACACCAAACAGCTGCTGGCCAACTACCAGAACGTGCCGCAAAACATGATGACTGCCATTGTGGAAAGCAACCGCACCCGCAAGGATTTCATCGCTGACCAGGTGCTCAGGAAGGCCGGCTACTATGCCTATAGTGCCAACAACCAATACGCACCTGTTATGGAACCAAACGCAGCTCCCTCCCTAAACAGGGAGGGCTGGGGTGGGTCTCCAGTTATCGGCATCTACCGCCTGACCATGAAGGCCAACTCCGATAATTTCCGCCAGTCCTCCATTCAGGGTGT
>JAFXVU010000111.1 GCA_017534705.1 Bacteroidaceae bacterium | reverse complement strand
TCCAACACAGGCAGTCAAAAAGATTGGGCTAAATCACAAGGCTTCGAAGGAAAAATTCTCGTTCCCTTCTGTCCAGAGAGCCAGCTTTCGGGAGTCAAATTCACTGACTTCATTCCTTGCATCTGGTATCAGCGCACCATCACTGTCCCTGCTAATTGGGAAGGCAAAAGAGTACTACTCCGCTTTGGTGCTGTAGACTACGAAACGAGTATTTACATCGACGGAAAATTTATAGAGACACACTTCGGAGCAGGTTCCTCTTTCGCTGTAGACATCACGCCCTATGCCCAGCCTGGCAAGACTGCAAACTTAGTATTATGTGTCCGTGACGACTTGCGCAGCGGTCTGCAACCGGCAGGTAAGCAATGTGAAAGACTGAACTCATATGGTTGCATGTACACCCGTACCACTGGCATCTGGCAGACAGTGTGGATGGAACCCGTAGCAGCCAACGCACTGAAGGCGGTGTTTACCATTCCCGACATCGACCAGCGTCAACTCATCGTACGTCCTGAATTCTATCAGGAGAACAGCGGTTACACCCTCACCGTTCAGATCTTCGATGGCAAGAAGCTTGTCTCCAAAGCTACCACTCCGGCAAACAACAGCGTAAGCCTTGTGCTTCCCGTAAAGAATCAAAAGTTGTGGAGTCCTGAGTCACCTTTCCTCTACGACCTGCGCTATACGGTTCGCGACAAAGAGGGTAAGGTCATTGACGAAGTTAAATCATATGTCGGCATGCGTAAGGTACACACGCAAGACGGCTATTTCTTCCTAAACAATCAACCCTATTTCCAGCGACTGGTTCTCGACCAAGGCTTCTATCCCGACGGAATCTGGACTGCGCCCTCCGACGAAGCGCTGCGACGCGACATCGAACTGAGTAAAGCCGTTGGTTTCAACGGTGCACGTCTGCACCAAAAAGCATTCGAAGAGCGCTACTACTACTGGGCCGACCATCTGGGTTATCTGACTTGGGGTGAACAAGCCAGTTGGGGGCTGGACGTTAATAACGACCATGCTGCTCGCAACTTCATCTCGGAGTGGATGGAACTAGTCGTTCGCGACCGTAACCATCCAAGTTTGGTCACATGGACACCATTCAATGAGACATGGGGTTGCCGTGAGGGAATTTATCAGCGCATGATGCGCGACGTTTATGACATTACAAAAGCCATCGATCCCACCCGTCCCATCAACGACGCAAGTGGCGATGGCCATGTGAAGACTGACATCTGGAGTGTTCATGACTACGAACGCGACTCACTGAAGCTCGTCACTAACCACACGTTTGTGAAGGGAATGCCCGTATTCCGCAACCAACCCGACAAGAAGTTCCTGGCCGAGTATGAAGGTCAGCCCTACATGCTCGATGAGTGGGGCGGACTGCCTTGGATTCCACAGGAAGAGCGTGCCACCTCGTGGGGTTACGGTGATAACATCAACTCTCTCGACGAATTCTACAGCATTCTTGAGCGCGAGGTTGACGCCATCATTGCGTGTCCTCACATCACAGGCTACTGCTATACACAAATTACCGACGTAGAACAAGAGAAGAATGGCGTTTATCGTTACGATCGCACACCGAAGTTTGATACACAACGGCTTCGTGCCATCTTCACCAAAATTCCGGCAAATATCCAGAACCCACCTTCACTAAAATAGTAAAAGAGGTTTTATTCCTTAAAAAAGGTGAGAAAAACAAAGTTTCTCACCTTTTTTTTGTAATTTTGAACCCGAATACATCTTTAATAAAAATACAAAAGTATGAAAGGACTGAAACTGATGGCTATGATAGCACTTGCTACTACCCTAACAGGGTGCCAGATGGGAGACAAGACACTGAGTTCAGGCATCGACCTGGCAAACCTCGACACAACATTCCTGCCTGGAACGGATTTCTATGAATTTGCCACTCACGGATGGCAAGTAGCCAACCCACTGACGGCAGAATATAGCCGTTATGGCTCGTTCGACGTGTTGCAAGAAAACAACAACAAGCAATTGCGCGAACTCATCGACAGCGTTGCCGCACAGAAGAATGAACCAGGCAGTGTGGCACAGAAGATTGCAGACCTATACAACTCAGCAATGGACAGTGTGAATCTGAACGAACATTGGTGGGGCGCCTTCGAGGAGTTTATGCTTTGTGACGGATATCAGAACTCACCTGAGATAACTCAGAACTGGCTGCGTGATGTATGGCCAAGAATGCAACGTCAAGGTGTACCGGGCCTGTTTGGCATGTACATTGGAGCCGACGAGAAAGATTCTAAGAACAACTTGGTCAGCATCTACCAAGGTGGTCTGACAATGGGACAGAAGGACTATTACCTGGACACTGATCCTGAAACTACAAAGATTCGCGAGGCATATGCTAAGTATATTGCCGACTTGAGTCAGCATCTGGGTTTCTCCGAGAAGGATGCCAAGCGCATCAGTCAGGACGTTATGAGAATAGAGACACGCCTTGCCAAAGCCAGCAAGAGCATGACTGAACTGCGTGACCCAGAAGGAAACTACAACAAGTTGACTTATGACGAACTGAAGAAGCAGTTTGCAGGCATCGACTGGGATGGATTCTTTGGTAACCTTGGTGCAGAAGGTGTAAAGGAAGTTTGCTTAGGTCAGCCCGTTGCCATCCATGAGGTGGAGAAGGTGCTTAAGGAGGAGACCCCTGAGGCTTTGCAGAATGTATATCTTTGGCATGCGATGAACATGGCCAGTTCGTACATAGACGACGAGAGTCGCGCTTTGAACTTCGGATTCTGGGGTACTACCATGAGCGGCAAGCAAGAAGACCGTCCACGTTGGAAGCGTGCCGTCAGCGCTGTTGAGAGTGGATTAGGTGAAGCTCTAGGCCAGCTCTATGTCGAGCGCTTCTTCCCACCTGCAGCCAAAGAGCGCATGGAGAAGTTGGTAAAGAACCTGCAAGTAGCACTGGGCGAGCGCATCGCCGTACAAGATTGGATGAGCGACGAAACGAAGAAGGTGGCACAAGAGAAACTGGATGCCTTCTATGTGAAGGTTGGCTATCCCAACAAGTGGAAGGACTACTCCAGTCTGGAGATTGGCGACAGCTATCTGCGTAACATTCTGGCCTGCAACGAGTGGGAGATTAAAGAAATGATACGCACGAAACTT
>JAFXVU010000110.1 GCA_017534705.1 Bacteroidaceae bacterium | reverse complement strand
CCGCTTTTTACTAACGATATTTTTACCATAATAGCGAAGGGGGAATGATTGATTCCACCTCCGCATTTCTTATCTGTTTTCCCACATAGGGATCAACGCGAATCTCCTTGACTTGTGATTCTTGATTATTTGGTGTGACTCACAAGATATGGCTTCAAGGTATTTTTCAGCAGATTCTCAAGATTTGAGCAGGCATCCATAGCGGCCTCGCTTTCTGAACAGGCGATGTTGCTGCGGAAAGGCTGAGGAATGGCCTGGATGGCATCTGCTGCAGTTTGGATTGCACTCTTCACTTGGCTGTCGAGCGAAGGATTGTACTTCGCTACTAGCGCGGAGAGAGAATTGGCGTTCACTCTGCCGTCACGACTGCCATAATAGGCGTTGCGGATGGAGTAGATGTTGTTTGTGTAGTCGTCACGAGAGTGCCAACTGTACCACGATTCCACTGCATATAGAGCCTCCTTGGTCTTGCCATCAACATATAGGTCATAAGGCTCGCCAATCTTGGCGCTGCCAACTTCGCTCGCGATGTCAACACAGCCGTCGATAATCTGCTCTACACAGTTGATTGCGCTCTGGAAACCTTGACCACCGTTGTGGGCAAGGAACTGGCGGGCGTAACTCTGGCCACCGTCGTACGACTTGCTCCAATAGTTAAACAGGTCGCTGGCGTCTTTCTGCAAAAGGTTGGCTACGTGAATCATGTAGTTGCCCCAGGCTGAACCGTCGGCTGATGAGTATTCAATGTCCTCGGGCGCGCTGCTCGATGCCGCTGCTGTCACTGTACGGGGCTTGCCATCCTTGAAGCAAAGGAACTCAAGGGTGTGGAAACCACGGACATTCTGGGCGGCGCCTATCTCCTCGCTTTCCTCATCAAAGTCGCCGCTCCATTCCAACTCACTCCATTTCTGAGAGTTGAGAATCTGGACAATGGCGGCCTGGTCCAATGGCCAGGAATCCATGTTAGGGTCAAGACCTTTGTCGGCTACAGGACCGAACAAGAAGGCCTCACTTGTCTCCCATGGCTCACGAGCATTCAACCAAGCGTCGCAAACGGCACTGAATGCATCATTGCTCGGAGAGGTGGTGAAGGACACCACACTCAGGCGCAAGGCCTCGTTACGAGCCAAAAGGTCACTGTAAGTCGGCACGACAACACTGTTCACGTACTGGCTCAGTATCGCGTCATACTCAACATCTGAAATCTCCACTTTTGTGGGGTCGTCGGGTCCATCGTTGTCGTCATCATCACCACAAGAAGTGGTCATCGTGAGCATGCCCATGCAGAACAAGCCCATCATCATCAAGTTTTTCTTCATTGTCTTTTAGTTAATGGTTCGTATTATTTTAATTTCTTTTTATTTGCTATTCGCATACCATCGGTGGCATCATCCCCTATTTCTTGAAGAACCAGTCCACAAATGCAATTCCTATCGCAAACTCGTTCTCGCTGTTATATTTGCCACTGCCGAATATCTTATGTGTGCCTATCTGGCGGGTGGTGTAGTCGGCCTTAACAACAAGATTGGGAAGCGCCTTCCAATTCAAGCCTGCCTTCCAAAGGCTGACTTGACAACGGTCGTCCATCACGTTAGTACCTGCGGCTTTCTCTTGGGGATTGTAGTAACTATAATGTACGAAAGGATATATCACAGGGAATTTCTCGTTGCCTACTACCGACTGAAGGTTCACTCCAACCTCACCGCTATACGACAAGGCGGTCTTGGCAATCGGTGTCAGACGGCTGTAACCTGAGAGATTCGACAAACGACCGTTTCGGGAACCCAATTTGTCGGCGTTGCCAAGATGACCCTGCATGAAATTGGCACGGGCTGTCACGTACTTGTTCACGTATTGACCGTCAATCGTGAAGATGGTTACTGGCAATTTGCCAATCGAACCATACGTCGTCAACTTGTCACAGTTCTTGCCTGTATTCGCACACCAGTAGAAGGAGGCTCCTAAGCGCAAACCACGAACACCTGTCCAGTTCAAACGGGTTACGTAAGCAGGACTTGTGAAATTGTCAACCTCAAACTTACCTTGTTTGCCTCCTGCTACCCATGCGTTACGGTCAAAACCATTGGCATTCAGACCTGTCACAATTTGTGCCTCATAGTTGAAGCTGTAACTGCCTTTGCCGAAACGACCGAAAAACTCCAAACCTGTCTCATGCCATGTCGAGGGAATGATTGTTGTCTCTCCCTCGGGACGGGTGGTGCCGAAGAAATTGATGGGCTCGTGATGGGCGTTCGTCAAACCTACAGGAACAATGATATGACCGGCTCTTATGTTGAACTCTGGAGTAATATAGCGAGTCAGATGGAATTGCTCCAAGGCCACTTCACCACCTTTTTCCAACTCGGTTTCGTACTCTCCGTTCTCGGTGTTCTCAAGTTCTGTCTCAATACCTGTGCCGCCTGCCTCAAACTCAACCTCAACACCGAGAACCCACTTGCTGTTGAACTTATAATCGCCAGCAATGACAAAACGAGGTATGGATATTTCATTATGGTTCGTCTTTGAATTACCCTCTGAACCACCGTAAAAACGGTTGATACCGTAATCCTTGAAATTAGCGACAATTTCACCGTAACCACCTATGCGGTATTTGTCGAAATTGTCCTGGTAATCCTGGGCTTTGACCGGAGTATGCAGCAACAACAGCATTCCGATTGCGTAAAGATAATGTCTTTGCACCTTATTAAATTGCGTCATCTTTTTGAATGATATGATATTGAATTTCCGGTGCAAAGTTATAAAGATGGCAAATAGTTCGCAATACCCAAAAATAATGAAAAAAATGCTCAAACCCCCATGTAATAGGTATTTCAGACTACTCTTGTTCTCCTCATGATACCCATAAAGCAAAAAGCGACGGACCACTGTCCATCGCTTTTTCAGTTTATTACTCCAAACTGGAATAATGTAAAGAGGAGCAAATCCCCTTTCTTGTAAATGAATATAGATAGATTGATTAATGGGTGTTTTGCGAATGCAAAGTTAGCACCTCACTGAAAGATATCAATTACCATTATTATTGTGAAATTGTGCAAAATGTCGCATTCTTCCTTTTTTCCGGATTTCAGACTTTATTTGTACTTGTCTGTAGGCATCCGCTGTTCATTTGAGGCTTAAGGCGAAAATCTTATTTTTTCTTACAAATCTCAATAAAAATGCCATAAATCCTTTACGCTTTGAAATAAAAGTTGTAATTTTGCAGTCAAAATCATATAATCTACTCCTTTTACAGACTTATGCACGCTTAGTCGTTCTGGAACTGGAGCATATAAAGGTAATAAAGATGATGTTTGTAATTAGCTTACACATTCCCGTCATTGTGCTAAAAGTGGTCGTCGACTTATAATTAAGCCGTGAGAATGAGTGCGCTATGTAACAAGACATTTATGCAGAACTTTTTTTAGCCTTTCTCACGGATAACTTGGGGGAGGCTTTTCTTTATAATAATATAAATGCTTTTAGGCTTATGAAAAATAAATTACGCAGTGCCGTTTGCACAGAAGGAAGAAGAATGGCTGGAGCCAGGGCACTCTGGGTTGCCAATGGAATGAAGAGGGAACAGTTCGGAAAACCTATTATCGCCATTGTGAACTCGTTCACCCAATTTGTGCCTGGACACACACATCTGCATGAGGCTGGGCAAATCGTCAAGGAGGAAATAGAGAAGATGGGATGCTATGCAGCTGAATTCAACACCATTGCTATCGACGACGGCATTGCCATGGGCCACGACGGCATGCTTTATTCATTGCCTTCACGCGACATCATTGCCGACTCCGTTGAATATATGTGCAACGCACATAAAGCTGACGCTATGATTTGCATATCCAACTGCGATAAAATCACACCGGGAATGCTCATGGCCGCTATGCGACTCAATATCCCTGCTGTTTTTGTCTCGGGAGGACCCATGGAGGCTGGTAAGTACAAAGGAGAGAACCTTGACCTCATTGCTGCAATGGTCAAAGGCGCCGACAAGACGGTCAGCGACGATGAATTGGCGGAGATTGAAAGCCGCGCGTGCCCTGGATGCGGATGCTGCTCGGGTATGTTCACCGCTAACTCCATGAACTCACTCACAGAGGCCATAGGATTGTCTCTTCCTGGCAACGGAACCATTCTGGCCACCCACGTGAACCGAAAGGAACTCATGAAGCAGGCGGCTCGCCAGATTGTAAAGAATGCACTCGCTTATTACGAGGATGGTGACGAAAGTGTACTGCCTCGCAACATCGCCGTGCGCGACGCTTTCCTCAATGCCATGACACTCGACATCGCGATGGGAGGCTCAACCAACACCATACTGCATCTCCTCGCTGTGGCACAGGAGGCTGGTGCCGACTTCAAAATGGCCGACATCGACGCTCTTTCACGAAAGGTACCTTGTTTGTGCAAACTGGCACCTAACACTCAGAAATATTCTGTACAGGAATGTGGAAGGGCTGGAGGTATTCTCGGTATACTCGGAGAACTTGCCAAAGGAGGATTGCTCAACCTCGATGTCAAGCGCGTCAATGGAGCAACCCTTGGAGAGGATATCAAGAAGTATTCCATACTTGGCGACAACATCGACCCTGAAGCTCAACGTATCTATGAGAGTGCTCCGGCTGGCAAGTTCTGCAACCAGCTGGGTGTACAAGACACCAAGTGGGAAACGCTCGACAAAGACCGTGAGAATGGATGTATCAGAAGCATCGAACATGCTTACACCAAGGACGGAGGTCTGGCTGTACTGTTCGGCAACATCGCACAGGACGGATGTGTCGTAAAAACAGCTGGAGTGGATGAAAGCATTTGGCATTTCGAAGGCCCGGCAAAGGTGTTCGACTCACAGGAGGATGCTTGTGAGGGCATTCTCGGAGGAAAGGTCCAAAAAGGTGACGTTGTCGTCATCACTCACGAAGGCCCCAAGGGTGGACCTGGTATGCAGGAAATGCTTTATCCCACATCCTATATCAAGTCCATGCACATGGGAAAAGAATGCGCACTCATCACCGACGGACGATTCTCTGGAGGTACTTCTGGACTCTCCATCGGACACATCAGTCCTGAGGCGGCTTCGGGAGGAAACATCGGAAAAATCGTCGATGGAGACATCATCGAAATCGATATACCCAACCGTTCCATTAACGTCAGACTTTCCGACGAGGAACTTGCACAACGTCCTCTGCAACCTCTCAAGAGAAATCGTGTGGTCAGCAAAGCGCTCAGAGCCTATTCGCTCAGTGTCAGCTCGGCCGATAAGGGAGGAGTCAGAATCATTGACTGAGCATAGCAATTCAAATCCCGAAAATAACATTATGCGTATTAAACCCATAATGTCCATATACACATTAACTTAAAGCATTGCTTTAATTAAATTTTGTAAATTATTAAGAATAAAAATATTATGAGCGAGAAAATTACAGGAGCTGAAGCCTTGATGCGTTCTCTGGTGAACGAAGGTGTGAAAACCATTTTCGGTTATCCAGGTGGAGCCATCATGCCCGTATTCGACGCACTTTATGACTACAGGGACAGACTCAATCATATCCTCGTACGCCATGAACAGGGAGCCACACACGCAGCACAGGGATTCGCAAGAGTGTCTGGAGAAGTAGGATGCTGCCTCGTCACCAGTGGACCAGGAGCAACGAACACCATCACAGGAATTGCTGACGCCATGATCGACAGCACACCTATGGTCGTCATTTGCGGACAGGTGGGTACTGCCATGCTTGGAACCGATGCTTTCCAGGAGGTCGATGTGGTCGGCATCACTTCGCCTATCTCAAAATGGAATTTCCAGATTCGTCGAGCTGAGGATGTGGCATGGGCGGTCAGCAGGGCTTTCTATATCGCTAAGAGTGGAAGGCCTGGACCTGTTGTTCTCGATTTCGCAAAAAACGCACAGACAGGCATGGTGGATTACCAGCCATCAAAGGTTGATTTCATACGCAGTTACGACCCCGATCCTCAACCATCTGACGAGGCCATCAAAATGGCGGCGAAGATGATTGACGACTCTGTCAAGCCTTTCGTACTTGTCGGACAGGGCGTTGAACTCGGAAATGCACAGAAAGAACTAAGGGAGTTTCTTGAGAAAGCACAGATACCGGCTGGATGCACACTCCTCGGACTCTCTGCTCTGCCTTCCGACCACCCGCTCAATATGGGTATGCTTGGCATGCACGGAAACCTCGGACCCAATGTCATGACGAACCAGTGCGACCTACTCATCGCTGTCGGTATGAGATTCGACGACCGCGTCACAGGCAATCTCAAAACTTACGCTAAACAAGCCAAAATCATACATTTCGACATCGACCCATCTGAATTCGACAAGAATGTCAAGGTGGACCTCCCTGTCCTCGGTAATTGCAAGACCACACTGGCGGCTGTAACCAAACTCATTAGCCCGGCTAAGCATAACAGCTGGATTCAAGGTTTCCAACCTTACGCTGAGAAAGAGTACAATAAGGTCATCGAGAAAGCCATAAACCCGACAGAAGGACCGCTGCTTATGGGAGAGGTCGTGAGAAAGGTGTCGGCGGCGGCCAACAATGAGGCTGTGCTCGTCACTGACGTAGGACAGAACCAAATGTTCGGATGCAGGTATTTTAAGTTCACTAAGCCCAGAAGCGTTGTCACATCAGGTGGTTGCGGTACTATGGGATTCGGACTCCCTGCGGCGATAGGAGCCACTTTCGGAGCTCCTGAGAGAACCGTGTGCCTCTTTGTGGGCGACGGAGGACTCCAGATGACCATACAGGAACTTGGAACTATCATGGAGCAGCAATGCCCTGTCAAAATCATTCTGCTCAACAACAACTTCCTCGGAAATGTTAGGCAATGGCAAGCTATGTTCTTCAACCATAGATATTCGTTCACACCTATGGCCAATCCCGATTACGAGAAAATCGCTGAGGCTTATGGCATCCCCGCTCATACTGTTGTCGATAGGAGTGACCTTGATAACTCCATAAGAGTCATGCTCGACACACCAGGACCGTATCTGCTGCAATGTGCCGTCTTGGAAGAGGACAATGTCTTGCCGATGACTCCGCCGGGAGCTGATGTCGATAAGATGTTGCTCGAGGTCAAGGATTAATCTTAAGGAGACTAAAGCCCTTATCATGATTGCTAAATAATTAAGAAACTCATAAACAGAGAGATATAAAATGCCTAACCAGAATAATGATTGCCAGACTTGTGGCAAGTGCGACAATACGGCACGGGAAAAGAACAGCAGCAAGAATGGATTGCCACTTCACACCATTATTGTCTATTCCGAGAATATCTCGGGTCTGCTCAGCCAGATTACTGCTGTCTTCACACGAAGACAAGTGAACATTGAAACACTCAATGTGTGCGCATCGTCAACACCTGGAGTCCACAAATACACCATCACTTGTTTCTGTGATACTGAAATGGCAGAGATGCTCAAGAAGCAGATGGAGAAGCGTATTGATGTGCTGCAAGCCAACTACTTCACCGACGACCAGATTTATATTCAAGAAACAGCCCTTTTCAAACTCTCAACACCTGCCGTACTTCAGAACAACCGCATCAGCAAGGTGATAAGAATTCACGATGCGAAAATCGTTGAGGTTAACCCCACTTACTCTATCGTGGAGAAAACAGGACTTACTGAGGAAATTCTCTCACTCTTCGACTCTCTTACTGAACTTGAATGCATTCTCCAGTTCGTTCGTTCAGGACGCATTGCCGTCACGAAGAGCACAATCGAGAAACTCGATGAATACATAAGACTTAGGGAAAAGAAACATGCCCAAATCATGGAGCAGTAATGGAGCATCTATGGTGAATTAACGCTCTCAATGCTCAAAATGCCCGTTTAAGTAATCATCATGCAAAAAGTAGAAACCACAAGCCATATTGTCGACCCGTTCCACACCGACTACAAGAAACAACTCTCATGGGAGACGCTGGGAGTCGACCTCCTCAATGCAGCTGAGAACCATGCGTCTAAGAGAGGATTCGGAATGAAGGATGTCAACAACGTCAACTACACTTGGGTACTGGCTCGACTTGTTGTGGAACTCGACATTACTCCCGTTGTCTATCAGAATTATCACATCGAAACTTGGGTCGATAAAGTGTATTCGCTGTTCACGAACAGGAACTATGCCATCAAAGGCGACAATGGCGTCGTCTTCGGATATGCAAGGTCGATTTGGTCGACTATCAACTACGAAACGAGAAAACCTGTCGACCTCATCGAGTTTCATGGAAAGCAGTTCGAAGATTACTGCGCACCCGAACTCCCTTGCCCTATCAGCCCTTATTCCAGAATCAAGCCACTGGTAGGAGCGGACATGGTCAAGTGCCATAAAGTCACATACTCCGACATCGATATGAACGGACATGTCAACAGTATGAAATATTTGCTGCATCTACGCGACATCTTCTCGCTCGACCATTACAGACAGCAAAGACTAAGAAGGGTGGAACTACAATACCAGAAAGAGTCGTATTACGGACAGTGGCTGCAGTTCTTCATGAAGACAGAAGGTGAAAACATTTATGATGTCGAAATATGCAGAACCGACAATCAAACTGATGAAAAAGGGGAGGTCTGCGTCAGGGCAAGGCTGATTTTTGAATAATTAGCATTCGCCACACTAGCTAATTGGATTTTTAGTTGTAAATTTGCAAAATCAATATTAACCGCTGCCTTCGGATAACTATGAGGGCGGCATAAAACACAAACAAAAAAATGGCACAGATGAATTTCGGTGGCGTACTCGAGGAAGTGGTCACCAGCAAAGAATTCTCACTGGAGAAGGCACGTGAAGTGCTCAAGAACGAGACTATAGCAGTCTTGGGTTATGGTATTCAGGGACCTGGTCAGGCAGGAAACCTTCGCGACAACGGTTTCAACGTCATCGTCGGACAGCGTCAGGGTAAAACTTACGACAAGGCTGTTGCTGACGGATGGAAACCCGGAGAAACTCTTTTCTCTATCGAAGAGGCAGCTCAGAAAGGAACTATCGTTTGTATGCTCCTCTCAGACGCCGCTCAAATCGACGTGTGGCCCAAAATCAAGCAGTATCTTACCCCTGGAAAGGCACTCTACTTCTCTCATGGTTTCGCCATCAACTGGAACGACCGCACTGGTGTAGTGCCACCTGCTGATGTGGATGTCATCATGGTTGCACCTAAGGGTTCCGGTACTTCTCTCCGCACCATGTTCCTCGAAGGAAGAGGACTCAACTGCTCTTATGCCATCTATCAGGATGCTACAGGAAAGGCTGAGGAGCGCACACTCGCTTTTGGTATCGGTATCGGTGCCGGCTATCTCTTCAAGACCACTTTCCAACGCGAGGCAACTAGCGACCTCACAGGTGAGCGTGGTTCACTCATGGGAGCTATTCAAGGACTTCTCCTCGCTCAGTACGAGGTGCTCCGCGAGAACGGACACTCACCATCTGAGGCTTTCAACGAGACTGTTGAGGAACTGACACAGAGCCTTGGCCCCCTCTTCGGTGAGAAGGGTATGGACTGGATGTACGCCAACTGCTCTACTACAGCACAGCGCGGCGCACTCGACTGGGCTCCTCGTTTCCACGATGCAGTGAAGCCTGTTCTTGAGTGGCTCTACTATTCTGTAAAGACTGGTAATGAGGCTCAGATTTCTATCGACAGCAACTCCAAACCCGACTACCGCGAGAAACTCAATGAGGAACTCAAGGCAATGAGGGAGAGCGAGATGTGGCAGGCTGGTGCCACTGTTCGCAAACTGCGTCCAGAGAACAACTAAGATACGCTCTGTAACAACAAAGTGAAATAAGGGAGGCCTGCGCCACGCTGCAGATTCCGACTTGTGGTCGGGCTGCCGCGTGACGCAGGTTTATTTTGTGGTGACGGCAATAAGCACTACTATCCCATGGCCGACATGATGATAATGGCAAAAAGAGAGTGGGGAAATATTATCTATAAGGAGTCTAGGATTGAAACTGGCAATAGAATTAATCCTTAAATCCGCAACAACTTATTTGTTTATTTTATAACATCCTGAGCAACAAAAAAGTTGTTCAGGTTTTGTTTATGTGCATCGCAGGTCTGTTCGTCAATAGTGTAAATAGTAATTGAAGAGTATAATCTCAAAATTAATTGCTAACTTTGCATCAAATTCCATTAAAATGAAAGTTCGATTACTGATATTAGTGTTATTTATCTTAGGATTTCAGAGAGTTTCCAGCCAGACAATAGAGGATGATTTTATGAATCCTCCTGCCGAGGCCAAGCCTATTATGATATGGCAGTGGATGGACGGTCTGATATCAAAAGAAGGAATAACCGCCGACCTGGAGGCTTATCAGAAGGCAGGTATCGGTGGGGTGCAGAATTTTCAGGTGGGCGGTACTGCACAGGGACTGGTGAAGGACACAACCAATGCCATTGGCTCCGAGCGTTGGAAACAGTTGATGCGGTTTGCTATCAGTGAATGCCGCCGCCTGGGCCTTTCGTATGGTACTCACAATTGTCCTGGATGGTCGTCGAGTGCCTATCCAACTGTCAAGCCCGAATTTTCCATGCAGAAGCTGGTTTGGACGATGGTTGAGTCACAAGGTAAGCGACATGTCAGACTGATATAGCCCGAGACTAATTTTGGCTATTATGAAGACATAGCTGTTGTTGCAGTTCCTGATGACAGCATCGTTCAGAAAGAACAAATCATCGTTTTTCCTGGTGCTGCCAGCATCTTGCTTCCTAAAGGAAAGTGGAAAGTCTATCGCTTCGGCCATACGGCTAATGGTAAGACCAATAGTAGTACGTCACCCGAAAGCGGCACTGGTTTGGAGTGCGACAAGATGAGTCGTGAGGCTGTTGCCCATTATTGGTCGGGCTATCCTGCCATGTTGTTCAATCTGGCTGGTGAAGAGACTGGCAAGACCTTCCAACGATTGGAGATTGACAGCTATGAGGCAGGCGGTCAGGAATGGACCAAACGGATGCCAGAGGAGTTTTCACAACGAAGAGGATATGATATGCTTAAATGGCTGCCTGCCTTGGCAGGGGTGGTTATCGACAACCGTCAGGCAACGGACCAATTCAAGCGTGACTGGCAGGAGACGGTATCGGATTTATTTGCTGAGAACTATTATGGCTATATGAGCCAACTGGCGCATGAGCACGGTCTGCAGTTGTTGGTGCAACCATACGGTACAGGTTCTTCCAAGCCGTTCAATCCCATCAACACCGATAAAATCGTGCGCCAATTAGCAGCAGACGACCCTATATGTGCAGAGTTCTGGGCCAAGCCCACCAATTGGGGGTGGAAAGATATTCCTCGTGTGGTGAATGCAGCAAGGAGGACTGGACATGAGACAGTTTATGCAGAAGGGTTCACCTGTTGGCCACTTCATGCCTGGAGGGATGATCCTGCCCGTCTGAAAGCCATCGCCGACTCTGCCTTCTGTCTTGGCATCAACAGGTTGATGCTTCACGCAGCAGCCCACAATCCTTGGGTAAATGCCAAGCCTGGCATGACTTTCGGCATGTGGGGCACATGGTGGACACCAGGACAGACATGGTGGAAGGATGGTGCCGGACCACTGTTCTCCTATTTTGCCCGTTGTCAAGCGCTTTTACAAAGAGGGTGCTTTGTCGATGACTTCAAGAGCAAAAATCCGTCGTTGACTGCTGATGCGGATGGTATTCAGTGGATACATCGCAAGGATGGTGAGTCAGATGTTTATTTCATAGCCAATACTAAAGACACGATGCTGACAACAACCCTGACAGTCAGTTTGATGGGCAGGATTCCAGAAGTGTGGGATCCTGAAGCCAAAACGATATCTATTGCCGAGGCATGGACTTCTACAGAAGGGATGACACAAGTCAGGCTTCAGCTGACTACACGCCGAGCCGTCTTTCTTGTGCTAAGAAAGCAGATAACAGAAGAAGGTCCTGGCCTAATGCTGCATCAGACTGAATCAGTAGAGGAAGTGCCCCTTAACAATCCATGGACCATCATATTCGATGATGGCAAAAAAGTAGAGTGGACATCGCTCTTGCCTTGGAACGAATCGACGGACAACGATATCAAGTACTTCTCTGGCACAGCACGCTATTCCCAACATCTGTATCTGAAAGAGTTGAACCGCAACTACAACTATGTGCTTGATTTGGGCGAAGTGAAGAACCTCGCTGTGGTCAAGGTGAACGGAAAGGTATGTGGCACACTATGGCGACCACCCTTTACTATCGACATTACTGACGCTTTGCTTGGAGGCGATAATACGCTGGAGATTGATGTCACGAACTTATGGGTGAATCGAATGGTGGGCGATGAACTGGAGCCTGACGATGTGGAATGGTCAGAGCCAGTGACGTTTGGTGCAGCCTCAAAGTCGCCTGGCATCGGTCGGTTCATGAAAGAAGTGCCCGAATGGCTCAGCAAGGGAATGGAACGCCCTACTAAGCGAAAGGCCGTTGTCTCCATGAAATTCTTTGAGAAACAGACGCCCCTTCTTCGTTCGGGTATGATGGGCCCAGTAGTGTTGCGGCTTAGAGTTCATCAGCCATCAAGAATTTACTAAGATGTAGATGAATAATGCCGTTCTCGTCATTCTTGCACATTATCGTCGAAGTTGAAGACTTAACACACTTCTTCAATGGTCATTGGTTGCAGGTAATATCTACGATAATAAATTCTTACCTGTTGTTGATGGGAATCCTACCGAAAGGGGAAGAACGTTAATTCTTTATGTTAAAGTATCAGAAGATGGTGCTTTTATTGAAAAATCATCCGATGTGGAAACTGGAGAATGGCCGTGTTATGATTATTTCTTCAAATATTTCTTCCTATCCTTGATGTAGATGCCCCTTGTGGGATTAGCAATTCGTCTGCCGCTCAAATCGTAGATAGCCGTGGGGACATTGGGGGTGGCAATGGAATGTACTGCTGTGTTGTGGCAGTTCATGCGGGCGACGGAAAGCCCGAGGCCGGGGTACTGGGTGAGCCAGATGAGGTCACGCTTTGGGTCGAGGGTGATTTTCGTGACTTCGTTGAGGACGATGCCGGAGTTGTCGGTGTCGTATGTCGTCCAAGCGGTTCCGTCGTAGCAGACGAGGCCGACGTCACCGGCGGTGGCTATCCATAGACGGTTGTCGGCATCCACCTGTACGTCCCAGAAGCAGTCGCTGGGCAGTGGTGAGTTGTTGTGGTTGTAGGTCATACATGTGTTTCCGTCGAAGCGTGTCAGTCCTAAGCCGAATTCTGACCCCATTTTGTCGGGATAGCGAGGGTCGCGGCAGTTCAGCCAAAGGATATCGTTGTTATCGACGGTCACCGTACCCACGTAATTGGATGGGATGGACGAGTTGGAGGTGGTGTAGTTGCTCCATCGTATGCCGTCGAAGCAGAACAGGCCGCTG
>JAFXVU010000010.1 GCA_017534705.1 Bacteroidaceae bacterium | reverse complement strand
CTACATGCGGGATAGCAATTGAGGTGGCGGCGCAATAGTGTTTCGGGCGATTTCCCCCACCAGAACTCTGCCATACAAAGTGGTGTCAGGTTGTTGATAAATGCGTATTGCAACAGTTTGGGGGCGGCACATTCGCCAGCCCCGGCTGGCGGCAGGGTTCCTGTCTCTTCGGCGAAGATGTCGGTCAGGTTTTTCGATTGCCCCTTGGCGTTGACAACAACAAACTGGTTGAATATCCATCTTTGTAAGTTGTCGGACAGTTCTTTCCGTTCTTTCTTGAGCGACAGTATCTGTTGCTCAGTTGCTTCAATACGTTGTCTGGTTGCCTCTATCGTGCTTTCAAAGGCATCCCTGACCCTCTTGATTTCCGCTTTTTCGAACTGGCTTTGCTTGATAAGCTGTTGTTCTTCTTCCGCGGTGAGGTTGCCCTCGGCACGCCGCAGATGCCTTTGCTTTTTCTTCTCCGCAGACTCCATCCTCATTGTTTGGAGCGTCTCTTTTGCCTTTTGCATCGCTTTCTCACATTCATTCTTCAGACTGATGAATGACTCACTGTGTTCCATCTCGCGTATCTGACGGTTGATTTCATCCAGTTGTCTTTCTCCTTGTTTGAAGCGACAATCGGGATTGAGAATGTCGTAGATAGCAGGCACAAAGTAAGGCAAGTCGTTGGTGGCGCAGAGCAATCCGGAGAAAGCGGCGAGAAATCCCAATACGCCATCCTTGTTCCTGACCACCAACACGCCGAACATCTTACCCAAGGCGATTTCCTTGGCGTAGATGGGCGTGGACAGCAAGTGTCGCTCCACTTCTTTCATGGCCGCTATACACAGTGGGTGTGGCGTGTAGCGGAAGGGGTTGGTGAAAAGTGGGGGCGGCAGGATGTCTGACGCGAGGGGATGGATTATATCATTGACCATTGACCATTGAACATTGACCATTGAGTATTGACCATTGACCATTAACCATTGACCATTGACCATTGGTTTCGCCTATAATGCTCATGCTCGGCATAGCTTCATAGATGCTATGGGTTTGTAGAGGCGGAGAGTAGCTGGAATAGTGTTTGCCATTCGTCGCAGAGGGCTTGCATGGATGGGAAGAGGATGTCAGCGCCTTGGTCTAAGAGAGCTGAGTCGGGTAGGGGACCCGTGTTGACTGCTATGGTAAAACACCCTGATGCCACAGCGGCCTTCACACCAAGTGGCGCATTCTCCACCACAACCGACTGCCAAGGTTTCAGGTCGCCAGCCTTCTTTAATCCCATGAGATAAGGCTCTGGGTCTGGTTTTCCTTTTTTCACGTCAAAAGCGGTGACCATCAGTTCCTCTCTGAAGATGGAGGGGAAATTGGTCTGCAAGCGCTCCAACAGCGATTTCTGACCAGAGCCCGTCACAACCATGGGGGTGATTCCCGAAGCCTTGACTTTCAGTAGGAGTTCGTAGGCTCCCGGCATACGCTCTGCTCTGGGACACTGGTTGAACAGCATCCCTTTGTAGGTATAAATCTCTTTTATCTCTTCTTCGGTGGCTTCATGTCCTCGTTCGCGAAGGCTGACGATGTTGATAGTACCAGTCGCTGTGCGTCCTTCGTGCATGTAAGCCTCCTCTGGGGGAAGGTTCAGACCATAATGCGCCATGGCCTCGTTCCAGCATCTGGCATGGTTCTTCATGGAGTCGAAAAGCACGCCGTCCATGTCGAACATCACCGTCTTGAGGTCGATGTGTTGGTAATTCCTTTTCTTGAGATAGTTGATAATGGAGTCGTTAATGGTCTTCTTGTTCATGATTATCGATTTTTACGAAGGCCGTGACGGCGAAGGTGACGAGACAAAGCAGCATGACCAAGAGGAAGAAGTTCTGATATCCGATGTTTTCAGAGATCAATCCTGAGACCATACCAGGCAACATCACTCCTCCGAAGTTCTGTCCGGCGGTGCAGATGGAGAACACCGCCGTGCTTCGTTCGCCTCTTGAGAAGGTGACGAGATAGAGTGTATATGCGGCGAATCCGAGTCCATATCCAATCTGTTCGATGCAGACACAGGCACCTGTGAGCCAGAGGTTATCGGTGGGGAAGTAACTCAGATACACATAAACGGCGTCGGGTAGTGTGATGCATAGAACCAAAGGCCAGAGGCATTTCTTCAGTCCCCATTTTGAAACGACCCAACCACCGATGATTCCACCAGCGAGCAAGCCAATCACACCAAGTGTGCCATAAATCAGTCCGAAATGCTTGTCGCTCATCGCCAGTCCGCCTTCTGCTGCACTACGGGTAAGGAACAGGGGGACAATCTTGGTGAGCAGTCCTTCGGGCAATCGGAAGAGCAGGATAAAGCACAGTGCCGAGATGATATGTGGTTTGGTGATGAAGACTTTCAGCGTGGCGACGAACTCCCTCATCTGTTCAGCGAAGTTGAAGCGCTCATGCTTGGCGACCTCCACCTTGGGCAACACAAAACTGTGGTAGGTGGCGAGCAGTGTCATCAATATTCCGAGGATAAGGAACACCAAGAGCCATGATGAGGCGGTGGATTGAAAAGTCTGACCGAATTGTCCCTCTTGCAAGTGACCGGCAAGGAGTACCAATCCACCCTGTCCGATGACCATTCCGATGCGGTAGAAAGTGTTGCGAATGCCGACATACCATTCCTGGTCTTTTTCCTTGAGTCCGATGATATAGAATCCATCGGCGGAAATGTCGTGAGTGGCACTGGCGAATGCTATCAGCATGAAGATGGCGAGGGAGCTTTGTAGCCAGTAAGCAGTGGGCAGCGTGAAGGCAACCATGGCCAAGGCAATACCCATGAGGAACTGCATGGAGACAATCCACCATCTTTTAGTCTTGAGATTGTCGATGATAGGGCTCCAGATGGGTTTGATGACCCACGGCAAGCCCATCCAGCCAGTATAAACGGTGATTTGTCCGTCGGTCAGTCCGAATTCCTTGAACATGATGACGGAGATGAGCATGACGGCAGAGTAGGGCAAAGCTTCTCCAAGATATAGGCTAGGTACCCAGTAGAAAGGTTTCTTGTTGTTCATCTTGAAAGAAAATAATGGAGATTAATGGGTTTACTAGTGATAATGTTGGGTATATAGGATTATAAAGATGATGCTTGTTTAGCGCAGAATGTGATGATGCCTGTAGCGAGCAGGAAAATCCAGACGATGGGTGCAGTGAGACAGTCAATGAAGAAGAAGTCGTGAAATCCCATCCGGCTGACCAGGAGTCCAGAGATGGCCAAAGGCGTAATCATGGAGGTGACAAGCAGGGGTATCTGGAGATAGTTGGTGGCGAGTTTGTATCGCTCATGCGACAACATCTTGACCAAAGGCAGGCAACAGTTGAATCCGAATCCGAAACAAATCTGGCTGAGGAAAGTCATGACGCACAGTTCGGCAAGGCCGTGGGGATGATGTGTGGTCATGATGAAGTAGAAGAGCGGAGAAAGCGTGAGTGAGATGACCTGTGCCCACAAAGTGGATGGGCATAGATGCTTGTGGAGGAGCTGCCGCCCAAGGATGATTCCGAGAGAGAAGGCCATCACACCTATAGTGCCTTGTGCGAATCCTATTTCTTGCATGGAGCATCCTAAGCCGCCGTTTCGGAGAGGGGTGTAGAGAAAGAAAACTCGCACGAAGAACATCAGCGACTGTGGCAAGAGGAGCAGCATCAAGGCGATGATGATGGTCGTGAACCGCTTGGCTTTGGTCATGCTCTTGATATGCTTTGCTTCCGAGAGTGTCGTTTCTGTCAGGGTAGCTCCTGTGGGGGGTGTCTGCAGTGAGTCGGTAAGCAGGGTGAAGTTCAAGACCATGATGATAAAGAAGATTCCTGACAAGATGTAGGTGCCCATCGACCACGACAGATTGTAACGGTTTTCAAGGTTCTTGAAGAAGACCTCGAGTCCTCCAACCAGAATGATGAAAAGTCCGTAGGTGACCACAGTGGATACTTGATATGAAGCGGTGAGCGCAGGCAGGAAGAACGACCTTTCCTTTTTCATCAGTCTTTTCCTATAGTATATTTCAGCCAACAGACTATGCCATGCGCATAACGAAGACAGGAGGAACAAGATGCCAAAAATAGCCAGCGGGTCTACCTCCATCCGGTTCATGTAGAAAGCCAATCCAATGAGGCATCCGAAGATAAGCATCTCGACGGAGCGCAAAAAAGCTGCAGGCCGACCGAATCTCTGTACCATTTGCCGGAAGAATGATTTTATGGCCCAAGGCACGAGCAATAAGGCGCAATAGAAGGTGGAGTAGCTGTTAGGCGTACTCGTCTGTATGAAGATGAGTATCGCCACAAAGGTGACGATGGCCATAGGTATCGCTTCGGCACTGAAGAGCACCGGAATCCATACGTATGGGTTTTTTCTGTTTTCTGTCATCTTCTTTTTTGAAATGAAATAATATCTAGATATGCAGATTGATTTGTTTTTATCTATGGGTTATGACATATTGTGCTCAGGGAGGTTCCTGGATAGTAGTGGAGAAGGATAGCCTTGTAGTCGTAGCCAGAGTTGCCCATCACTGCCGCGCCTATTTGGCATAGTCCTACGCCATGTCCCCATCCGGCACCATGGAGAATGAACCGTTCTGGTATCTTGCTGTCGTCGCCATAGACATATTCTGTCACGAAAGCGGAGCTGAACAGATGTGTAGTGGACAGCGTGCGTCGGATTTCCAGTTCTTTTCCGATAGTGAAGGACTGTTTCTCACCCACAATCTCTAATTCTATGATTCTGCCCGACTTGCCTCGTCTGATGGGATGAAGTGCGATAATCCTGCCTAGGTCCATGGCTAATTTGGTGTTCACCAGTTGTGACAGCTCCTGTTGTGTATATTCCACTTTCCATCGGTAGAAGTCGGTGGTTTCTTGGTCGTAGTTGTTGAGTACCTGAGAGAGGATTCGTTTGTCGGTTGTGTTGCAGAATGAGGGCCATTGACTCTGCATGATCCATTTCCTCGCGTTTTCTTCGATGGTGAGGTCGGGTATTGAGAGAGAATCGTCAGCAGTGTCAGGCAACGCCATGAGGTAGGGAATGTGGTTGTCTTCCCAGCAGGCTTCATACTCCTCCATGACTCCACCGCAGCACTTGGAGAAACGAGTATCGCAGATTTGTCCGTTGTAGGTGAGCACTTGTCCACAAGTTTCATCTACCGCCTGCCGCACCTTGTCGTTGGTCTGCCGGGTGATGCCTTGGTAGCGTTGGCAGTGGTCGTCGGCACAGACATCGAAAAGGGTGTGGTCCTCGCGGTCGTACCAGCGGATGATGCCCTTGTCGGTACGGTAGTAGGATGTTTGGTGGTTCGTATTTGTTCCTTTCCGCTTGTTGATTTGCGCTAGCAACCATCCACGAGAGATTACAGCATGCGCCTTGAGGAGTTGCAGGGATGCCGTGGCACTCATTTCCGACGAGATGACACTCTTGAGGTATTCTTCCACAGGCAGTATGTTGATGGTTTGTAGCTTGCCTTTATCGACTATGATGCGTAATTGCCCTCGGAACAGTTGTGTCTCTTTCCTTTCCCAATGGAAACCGATGCCGATGGTTACCTCTTCCAGTGCGAAGGAATCGTTTGCGCCGTCGGCTGGCGTGAAAAGGAACTCATTGTGGAGAGTCCCTTTCCATTCCACTAGTCCATTACGGTATCTTATCACTTGTGGACCAGAGGCGGGCATCGTCTCACAAGTATAGTCGCCGTTGAAACACACTCGTAATTCAACGGCATTCACGATGCCTACACTGATCACAGGTTCTCTCATCTTTCAAAGTTTTTTATTGGATGCTATTACGAATTATCGGATATTGATGGTTGATAGGAGTTGTTGAGAATCAACGATAATTATAGCAGTCTTTAAGGCATTCCACATTCGGTGAGGATTTGCTTGATACGCTCGGGAGTGAGTTTCTTCAGGTCCTCTTCCCTCGGTGCAATCATCAGCCCAGCCATGTCGAGCGCGCCAGGACTGACGAGTATCTGCTCCTCGCCTTCAGCGTAATAGCATTCTGGCCGGTGGTTGGAACGAGGTATAACAACGACACGGGTGATATAGAAATCCATGAACAGTTGGTCCGTCCAGACGAGCACGTTCATTCTTGGCTCATACTCTCCTTCCAGGACCGGTAGCAAGTCGATGATATCCTTCACTTCCCTCTGAATTGTCTGAAGGTCATCTCCCTCGACATAGAGCATCTTGCAGTTGTTCTGTTTCTGGAAATCTTCTTTACTGAGTTTTGTCAGGGGGACGTTGCTCTTCTCTCCTGCTTGGAAATGGAGATGGTCGGGTGCGGAAGCGCCGCAAAGCGGTCCGTTGTAGAAGTACAACAGTTGTGGTGTCAATGACGACAAGTGTAGCATGTCGGCCATGCACTCCGCGAACTCCTGTCTTTTATGTTCAATGGATGCGATGGTGAGGTGTCGGGGCAAGATAGGATAGGGGTTGACCAAGATGTTGTACTTGTCGAGCCAGACCAGTTTGCCTTGTTCTTCCGGTCGGTTGCCGTCGCAGAGGAAGCACTTCCTTTCGGCGATGGATTTCTTGTCGATTTTAGCCCCTGTGGATGTTATTCTTGCGGGGTTGAACTGTACCTTGAAATTCTCCTCCTTGTAGTCTAATGTCACCACCTTCTGAAGGTCGTTGAACCTTGCTCTCGCTTCAGGCCACCCTTCAAGTTGCTGGGTAATGAAGTTGTCAATGGCTTCAGCGATGCCGAATTTCCAGTAATTGCATCTTCTGGCCAATTCGATAGAGCGTATCGCGTCCTTGTAGGCATTGTTCTTGTTGATTTTCTCGGGCGAGAGGGCTGCGTCGGAATTGCCTTCCCATCTGCGGCAGAGGTAGATGGGTTCATAGATACGTCCGATGCGATAGAGGCGCGAAATGGCGAGTCCTACAGCGTAATCTTCCCCATAGCTGGTATTGGGGAAACCTATTGTCCGTAGGATGGGTGTGTAGAAAGCTCTTGGCGCCCCAAGTCCGTTGATTCTCAGTGCGTTGTTCATTCCGTTTCCATCCGTCCATTCCTTGTGGTCGATAATACCAGGCGGCAAGGTCTCGAGGTTGAAGTTCGTCATGCGGTATGAGCCGATGACCATGGCGCATTGTTGCTCCACGAACTTGTCGTGGATTTTGGTGAGCGTATGCTCGTCGCTGTAGAGGTCATCGCTGTCGAGTTGTACGGCATATTTACCGCAGCGATTGTCGTAGATGGCCATGTTCCAACATCCTCCTATGCCCAGGTCGTCGCG
>JAFXVU010000109.1 GCA_017534705.1 Bacteroidaceae bacterium | reverse complement strand
TACTACTGGTTGGCTTCATGGGAGCATTCCATCATACGTTTGGATCCGACAAACAAAGATAAAAGCCAACGCTACGTAGGACAGAAACTTCCCACTACTGTTAGCGGCCTGACTGCGAGAACAGCCATGAGCATCGTGCAGGACGACACCTTCAACTACCTTTGGATCACTTCATGGAGCGACCTGTTCGTATTCCGCATTTCTGCAGACGGCACGTTGGAGCAGATAGACACTTCGGCCTTTTTACCCCAACGTAATAAAGCCCTATGCGACATCATCAAGGACCGGAAGGGCAATCTGTGGGTAACAGCGAGAGACGACAATAACTTCTTCATCACTTTCGGTGATGAAAATGTGCAATCTTACACCATCGGAACTTTAGAGGAACGCATCAAGTGGAAACCCACCATTGAGCGCCTATGCAAGGACGACAAAAACGTGTTCTGGATGTTCCAAAGGCGCATTGGTCTTTGCCTGTATGATGCCGTAAAAGAGCAGATACGAATCTTCACGGATTTCGAGAAGGTGAATGAAGAACCTTTCCTCGTTATTTCCACTTTATTAAAGTCACCCAACAAGGACGAAGTGTGGGTGGCAGGCGAATACACTACAAAGGTGGTAGGGCTTACACAGCACAACATGGAGATGTCGATTTGCGAAGAGATAGAACTCTCCTCGGTTTCTGGCAACCCTGGATACGTCTTCCACCTGTTTGAAGACCGGGGCAGGCATCTATGGATTGCAACAAACATAGGACTCTATCGCTATGACACAACCAGCAAGAAGTTGACGATTGCCAATGCCAGCTGCGGCAATGTCACTCATATGCTGCAACTGGCCGACGGCAGTATCTGGGGTATACAAGATAATGGCGGGCTGTTGCAAATAGGTGCTGACGGCAACATAACCCGCCACGGGCAGCGCACCGATTTTGTCTCCCTCACAGCCACTTCCGACGGCATTCTCTGGATGGCCACCGACAAGGGCGAAATTCTGTCGTATGACGCAAAGGCCGACCGTTTCCGTGACTTTAGCGAAACATGCGGTTTGAAAGGCAACAAGATCAACGACGTAGTAGCAGGCCACTACGACCACATCTGGATTCTGACCAGTCAGGAACTAAAGGAATTCAATCCCCGCAGCGGAGCCTTCCGCACGTTCAACGCTAGCACCGAGAACATCCATTTTGCCTTATTCCTGCCCCATTCTTACTATCAGGATGCCGAAGGTACGCTATTTATAGGAGGCATCCCAGGATTCGTGTCGCTAAAACCTACACAAGACATGGAGAATCTGTTGCATCACGTCGTCCCCTTGATTACCGACGTGAAGGTGATGGGCACCAGTCTTTTCTTCAATTCCGACCGCAAGGGTGAGTCTCTACAGAAGGTGACCATTCGGCCTGACGAGCAAAACCTCGAGATTCATTTCTCGTCGCTGAACTACGAGAACACCTCTCAGATACGCTATGCATACCGTCTCTCCGGTGTCGACCAAGACTGGGTATACCTCCCGGCAGGTGTCAATACAGCCTTCTACAATAAATTGGAGAAAGGCACCTATCGCTTCGAAGTGAAGACCACTGACGAAAACGGCCTGTGGAGCGATCAGGTAGCCACGCTAACCATTCGCCGACAGCCCGCTCCCTACGAAACCTGGTGGGCATATACCTTATACTTATTATTGCTATTGGGTGCCGCCTACTATCTCTATCAGATGGTACATAACCGCATTCGCCTGCGCCACGAACTAGATATGCGCCAACTGGAACAGGCCAAAAGTGAAGAATTGAACCACGCCAAGTTGCAGTTCTTCACCAACATCACTCACGAACTACTCACTCCACTTACCATCATCTCGGCTTCTGTAGAGAATCTCAAGCAGCAGGCCCCCACCCACAAGGACACCTACAAGGTAATGACCAACAACATCAACCGCCTGATACGTCTGTTGCAGCAGATATTGGAATTCCGCAAGGCTGAGACGGGCAACCTGCAGTTGAAGGTTTCACGCGGTGACCTTGCGTTGTTCCTCCAGCGTTGCGTCGACAATTTCCTTCCACTCACTAAGCAAAAAGGCATGACTTTCAGCTTCGACAGCGCCCAACAACCCATGATGGCCTATTTCGATCCCGACAAATTAGATAAGATCATCTACAACCTACTGTCGAATGCTGCCAAGTATAGTGTGCCTGACGAGAACGTAAACGTCACTTTGGCATCCCATCCCGAACGCGAAGGATTCGTTCTGCTCACGGTAAAAGACAATGGCCCTGGCATCTCACACGAAATTCAAAAAGACTTGTTCAAGCGTTTCTATGAAGGAAGCCACCGCCAATTCAATACCATTGGCACGGGCATTGGCCTCTCGTTGGTTCATGACCTGGTGCAGTTGCACCACGGAACCATCACCGTAGAGAGTGAACTGGGCCATGGTGCCACATTCATCATCAGCCTGCCGATAGAGGAACGCTTCTATAAGGCAGATGAAATCGACACCTGTTCTTCGCCCACAATACCCCAAAGTCTGACGAATGCTGAGCCATGGGTCGAGGATGTAGAGGAACCAACTGAGCAACCGCAGTCCCCTAAACAGAAATACAACGTGCTATTGGTGGAGGACAACGAGGAACTACTTTTACTGATGGAGAAGATTCTATCGTCGGAGTACAATGTCTACCTGGCCCACAACGGACAGGAAGGCTTGGCTTGCTTACGCCAGAACGAAATCCATTTGGTAGTTACCGATGTCATGATGCCCGTGATGGATGGTATCGACCTATGCCGAAGCATTAAGGGCGACTTCGAGACCAGCCATATTCCCGTCGTGCTGCTTACGGCCAAGAAGCAGGAAGAAGACCGTGTAGAGGCTTACGAGGCTGGTGCAGACGGTTTCATTGGCAAACCCTTCAGCCTGAGTGTGCTGCATGCCCGCATTGGAAACCTGTTGGCCACACGCGAGCGAATGGCGAAGAACTTTAAGAAGCAACTCGTCTTTGAGGGACAGGAAATGAACTACACCAGCCTCGACGAAGACTTCTTGAAGCGAGCCATCGACTGCGTGCACCGCCATCTGGACGACCCCGACTTCAACCAACAGCAGTTCATCAGTGAACTGAATACCACCCGTTCCACCTCCTTCCGCAAGCTGAAAGCCCTGACGGGACTCAGTTTTCCCGCTTTCGTGAGCAATATCCGTATGAAGGCTGCCTGTCAAATCATGGACGAAAAGCGCGGTGTGAAGATTTCGGAAGTGGCTTATGCTGTGGGCTACAACGACCCCCGCTACTTTACAGCAACTTTCAAGAAAGAGATTGGTATGTCGCCCATGGAATACATGGAGAAGTTCTCTGTAAAATAGAATTTGTTTATTTCTTTTCTTTCATAGTTTCAGTCCTTCCATCGCATTGCCTTTGCCCTTCCAGAGCACTGCTTTTTACCCTCGATAGCATTGCTTTTCATCCTCGATAGCATTGCTTTTCATCCTTGATAGCACTGCTTTTCACTACCTATGCGATAGCTGTGGAGCAACCATATCACCTTCAAAACACAAAGAGGAAACTGGTATTCGCAGTTTTCTATCCACCCTTAATGTAGAATAATTGGTCAAAATACGTAGAAAAATCACTCATGGCTGATTTTTCTACATCTTTGAACGTTTGCAACGGGCGTTACATTCATTATATATATACATTTGCAGTGTTCTATTAAACTTCGGCAAGTATCATATAAAAAACATATAAACATGAAACACGTCAAGGCAATATTGTTCTTTACCCTGTTCATTAGTATAAGTTTGACCAGTTGCCAATCTCAATTGGCTGAAACAGGAATCAATTACTACATTGATTCGGAGCATGGCAATGACTCAAATGACGGCACATCGCCTCAGTCGGCATGGAAAAGCCTGGAAAAAGCCAATAGCCTCCGTCTTCAAGCAGGCGACAATCTGCTTTTCCGTCGAGGTAGCCATTTTACCGGACAACTCAACGTCAGCGCCCAAGGAACATCTGCCAATCGCATCGTAGTAGGAGCATACGGCTCTGGATCCAAGCCATGTTTCTCGGCACCCGACAATTCGCTCTACACCATCTGCATTGCCAATTCTAGTTTCCTAACCCTTCAGGACTTGGATGTGGTAAATACGGGATCCAGTCGCATGCCCAACCGCACTGGCGTGAAGGTTGTCAGCGAAGACTATGGATGGTCGCGAGGCATTACCCTCCATGCACTCGATATTCACGACGTGAATGGCAGTCTCTTGAAAAAAGCGGGCGGCGGCTCAGGCATATTGATAGAGAGCCTCTGGAAGACGGACAGCCTTGTTTCCTTGTTTGACAGCCTTACCATTGAAGATTGTACCATTCGCCGATGTGAGCGTAATGCCATCATCTGGAATGCGCCATGGAGTCGCAGCGATTGGCACCTGAGTACTCATACCATCGTGCGCCGTAATCTCATCGAGGAAGTGCCTGGCGATGGAATTGTGCCTATCGGCTGTGACAGTGCCCTTGTCGAATACAACCTCATGCGCCGTTGCAGCCGTCTGCTTCCACTAGGCGAGGCTGCCGCTGGCATCTGGCCTTGGAGTTGTGACAACACAACCATTCAGTTCAATGAAGTCTCCGACCACAAAGCGCCTTGGGATGGCCAGGGGTTCGACTCCGATTTTAATTGCACCAACACTCTCATACAATACAATTATAGTCACGACAACGAAGGAGGCTTTATCCTGATTTGCAACCCAGGAAACAGCAATCCCGCCGACAACATCGGCAACTTGGGAAGCATTGTACGCTATAATGTGAGTATAGATGATGCCGTCCGACAGCAGAAGACACACACTGATGAATATTTTTCTCCGACCATTCACATTGGCGGTCCCTGCAAGAATACGCTTATCGAGCACAATATTTTGCACATTGGAAGAAAACCCGGTTCGCAAGTCGATCGTACCACCATTGCTTCCCTCTCATGGGAAGGCTATGCTGACAGTACTACTATCAGGGAAAACCTGTTCTTTGCACCTGAACCATCGGCTTTCAATCTTACCAAGTCAACGAACAACCTGTTTGAGAAGAATTACTATCTGGGAACATTCCAAAATATGCCTGTTGACAGCCACTCACATGATTATTCTGCATACTATGAATCGATTATGAACTCTCAAAATGGTTCTTCTGAATCTCTGTCTTTCCTTTTTGAAGACGTGACAGTGGGTGATGGAGCAGCTGTAATGAAGGCCGTGAGAAAGGATGCCATCACGGAGTTTTTCAAAAAAACAACTTCCAACCAATAATGAACAATATTCAAAAAACTATAGTAAACATTCCGCTTTTCCAAACGAGTTTTGTTAGTAGTAGTTAGGTTAGCCGGGCGCCCAAGGGGCCATTCCTATAGCCCCAAGGGCTTTGTCCAAAATGATTCTTAAAGCAAATTGACAATAATACACAAAAGTATGAGACTCTTAATAGTTGCCGTTGTCACAGCCTTTGCGCTGGATTTGCCGGCCCAACCACACGATTGGGAAAATCCGCAAGTGGTAGGCATCAACAAACTGCCTTACCATGCCACGTTGCAGCTGCCTTCGCTCGAGAAGCAATGCCAGGAAATTGTGTC
>JAFXVU010000108.1 GCA_017534705.1 Bacteroidaceae bacterium | reverse complement strand
CATTGAACATTGAGATTTTTATGCAAGCAATTATTTGAGACAATGAATATGACAAAATATATTATCATAGCGGCCTTGTTCCTTTCCCCTTGCTTGGCCGGGGCACAAATTAATGACGTTGTGGAAGTGGAGAACAACTATGTGCCTATCATCCGTGACGCCAACAAAATCAACTTGATGCCCAACAAGGTGGAGCAGCCTGCCGTGCATTATCAAGTGGATTACATCAAGACCCCACTTGCGGCGCAGTCGTATGTGTTCCAACCTCTGTGGGCCGCCAAGAGCGACGCCATCACAGAAGGCGAGGGCAAGGGCTACGCACATCTGGGCTATGGAAGTCATGGCAACCTCACAGGTCGTTTGAGTTATGGCGTAGACCTGACCAGCGATGACCGTTTGAATTTCAACTTCGGCATCGATGGTTTCAATAGCAAGACAGACCACTTTACCAAAGAGAAGAAGTGGAAAAGCCGTTTCTACAAATCTGCTGTCAGTGCCCAATACCTCCACAGACTGTCCCGCAGTTCTAATCTTATCGTTGACCTCGATGTAGAGAACCATGCATACAACTACCAGTCCTTCAGTGCTGACGGAGTGACATCCGGCAACAAGATGATTGGCCCCCCTTGCGATAAACAGCGCAACCTCCTCACGTCAGTCAGCGCACGAGTCACCCCATACGAGTTCGGACGTTTCTCCTTGGGTGGTGAACTGGCATACCAAGGTTTTGAGCAGACCGACAAGGAATGGTATCATAGCGGCCCCCATAAGGAAATCATCGTGAAGGCGAGCGCTGATGCCGCTTACAATTTTGACGGCAACCAGAGGTTAGGAGTCAATGTCGGGCTGAAAAACGAAAACTACAAACCCGACGCTGTGCATTACCTCACTTATTGGGGTAACCCTTACTATGCGCTTTCGCTTGACCAATGGGATGTGAGACTCGGACTGACATTACAGGCATCAAGTGGATTCACTAAAAAAGCACATATCTCACCCGATGTATCGGCCGTATATCATGCCACCGACAACATCGACCTCAAGGCCCGACTCACCGGTGGTGAGCGAAGCAACGACTTCCGCATGATAACTGCACTGACTCCCTACTGGATTCTAGGAGAAGAACAATTCCTGCACCAATTCGACCAAATCGATAGCAAATTCGGCATCGAATGGAAGGCAGCTCCGTCGCTAACCGTTTCTAGCGCTATAGGCTTCGACATCCAGGACAGCAGGTTGGAGATGTTCGATGTGCCTGAGCAATACTCGTTGCATCTTAAAGAAGTTGGTTCAGGGGATGACCCAGATTATGTTTACCATATCTTCACCACAGCCGATGGCAACCGCTTCTATGGTGAACTCAACATCGACTACCGTTATAAGGACATCGTGGAAGTCACTTTGTGCAACCAAGTGAACTCATGGGAGACCGACTACGACATCCCCTCACCCCTCCGACCAGTCTTCGACATCGACTGGACGGCACAGGTGAAAATTCTTGACGGACTGAAGGCTACACTCGATTTCGCTATGCAGACCTATGACCACGAAGGTATGGTTGACTACAAACGCCCTAACCGATATGACTTGGGAGCAGGTCTCAGTTACCGTCTGCCAATCGACATGGCCCGTATCACCCTCTTCGCCCGTGGCAACAACCTCCTCAACAACAAGTTTGATGTCTATAATGCCTACAAGGCACCAGGCATCAATGTCATTGCCGGAGCTGCGGTCACTTTCTGACGGAATGGGCTAAAAGCCCCCATCCATCCCTATAAAATAATCAACCAAAAAAAATAAAGACCTATGACAACACCATTGAAGAACTTCGTCCTCGCTATCATTGCATTGATAGCCTCGACAACCCCATGTCTTGCTCAGAACATGTCTTTGAAGTATATGTCTGACAAGATGAATGTGAAATGTCCAGTGGAAATTACCGACCGCTCGAAACTGGTTAGTACCGAATGCACTGACAACGAGATTGTGTTTAACATTGAATTGAAGGAACCCGACTTCAACATGGACCAACTCATTGACAACAATGAGTATTGGAAAACCCTGCTTCGCGATGAATACATCAAGAGTGGAGAGGGCACTCGGCAGATGCTCTCACTAATCAGCAACAGTGGCGCCACCTTCAAGATGGTATGCGTGGGCAGCCAGACGGGTAAGAAGGCATCATGTGCATTCACCCCAGAGGAGACCAAAAGCATTCTCAGTGCCAATGGAGCAGCCCCTCAGGAGTTATTCACCCTCGAGAACCTCATCGTAATCATCAACAGTGCCGCTCCATTCCCTCTGCTAGATGGCATCTTCATCACCTCTGCCAGCAAGAGTGATGACAACATCATCATTGAAAACTCCCTTGATGATGCCATTATCGATATTGACGACTTGATTCGCAATGCCAACCAATTGAAGAACAATATCCTTATCAATTTGCCATACAATGAAGGTGTGAGGTTTCTTGCAAACTTATGCGTGAAAAAAGAAGCCAACCTCATCCTTCGTTTTTCAGGCACTCAAAGTGAGAAAGTGTTCTACACTGTGCTCACCAGCAAGGATATGGAAAAAGCACTCAAAAGAGAACGGAAATAATAGCCAAAAGGTGAAAAGACCTCCTCGAAAATCATAAAAATGTTAAAAAAAGCAGATTATCACTATATAATAATGTGATGGGTCTGCTTTTTTTCATACTTTTGCGCCAAATTTGTGAGTCCAAGGCGAGAAATGCCTTTCAAAGGCATCATGTCATGGACTGTAGAGGAATTGTCGCTATAGAAACTTTAGGCGCTCCTCAAATCATTAGAATAACAGTAAAAAAAGGAATAGACGCACAATGCTGAAAAACTTGGTAATAGTGGAGTCTCCTGCCAAGGCCCAGACCATAGAGAAATTCCTTGGCAAGGACTATAAAGTGATGTCGAGCTACGGACATATCCGCGACCTGAAGTCGAAGGAGTTCAGTATCGACCTCGAAACATTCTCCCCTGAGTATGTCATACCGGAAGACAAATCAGAGATAGTGAAGAAGCTCAAATCGCTCGCCCAAGAGGCAGAGACGGTGTGGCTTGCTTCCGATGAAGACCGTGAGGGAGAGGCCATTTCATGGCACTTGTACGAAGTGCTGGCTTTGACACCTGAAAAAACCAAGCGTATTGTGTTTCATGAAATCACCAAGTCGGCGATACTGAACGCCATCGAGACCCCACGTCATATCGACTACAATCTGGTCAACGCCCAGCAGGCCCGTCGTGTGCTCGACCGTATCGTGGGATTCAAACTCTCGCCTGTGTTGTGGAAGAAAATCAAACCCTCCCTTTCAGCAGGTCGTGTACAGTCTGTGGCTGTGAGGTTGATTGTGGAGCGAGAGCGTGAAATCGAGAGCTTCACTCCCGAAGGCAGCTACCGTGTGACAGGTCTTTTCACTGTGACCACCAAGTCAGGAGCCACTGAAACGATGCACGCAGAGCTCTCCAGCCGTTTCAAGACAGAGGAAGAAGCAAAAGCCTTCTTGGAGAAATGCCGTCATGCGACCTTCACGGTTGCCGACATCAGCAAACGCCCTCTGAAGAAGAGTCCTGCCGCACCTTTCACCACATCCACGTTGCAGCAGGAGGCCGCACGCAAACTGGGCTTTACCGTCTCACAAACCATGCTCGTGGCTCAGAACCTCTACGAGGCAGGACACATTACGTATATGCGTACCGACTCGGTTAACCTCTCCTCGCTCTGTTTGTCAACAAGCCGCGATGAAATCATCAGCAGCATGGGTGAGCAGTATCTCCACACACGTCAGTTCCATACCACCGCCAAAGGTGCACAGGAAGCTCATGAGGCCATTCGCCCCACATATATAGACAAGAAGACGATAGAGGGCAATGTTCAGCAACGTCGTCTTTACGACTTGATATGGAAACGCACCATCGCTTCTCAGATGGCAGACGCTGAACTGGAGAAGACCGTGGTCAGCATCGACATTGAGGGTGAGACGCTGCAATTCATCTCTTCGGGACAGGTGGTGGTCTTCGACGGTTTCCTCCGTGTTTATCGTGAGTCGCACGATGACGAAAACGAGCTGGACGATGACAACAACATCCTTCCGGCAGTGGAAGTAGGTGATAACCTTGTCTATGACAATATTGTGGCTTCAGAGAAGTTCACTCAGCATCCTCCACGCTACACCGAGGCCAGTCTCGTGAGAAAAATGGAGGAACTGGGCATCGGCCGTCCTTCCACTTATGCTCCAACCATCTCCACCATCCAACAACGTGAGTATGTGAGCAAGGGTGAGAAGAAAGGCCTTGAGCGTAAGTGTGTGACTATTACCCTTGCAGACGACAAGATTAAGACACAGAAGAAGACGGAGAAATACGGAGCGGAGAAAGGCAAACTCCTTCCTACCGATATCGGCACAGTGGTGGTTGATTTCCTGATGGCACACTTCCCCGAAATCATGGACTATAATTTCACTGCCAAGGTAGAGCGCGATTTCGACGAGATTGCAGAGGGCAAGGAGAACTGGAAAGACTCCATGCACGATTTCTACGACCGTTTCGAACCTCAGGTGGAGGAAACCATGCAGCTGAAGGAGAAACACAAGGTGGGCGAGCGCCTACTGGGTACCGACCCGAAGACAGGCAGACAAGTGTTTGCCAAGATAGGGCGTTACGGTCCAGTGATTCAGATAGGCACAGTGGATGACGAAGAGAAGCCGCTCTTCGCCCAGATGAAGAAAGGGCAGAGTCTGACAGACATCACTCTTGAAGAGGCACTCGACCTGTTTGCCCTGCCTCGTGAACTGGGCAACTACAAGGGTGAGCCAGTGACAGTGGGAGTCAGCAAGTTCGGTCCTTACGTCAGGTATGCCAAGCAGTATATCAGCATTCCTGAGCAATATAATCCCCTCGACATCACCTTGGAGCAGAGTGTGGTTCTGATTGACCAAAGGAGATTGCAGGACAAGAAGAAGCATATCAAGACCTTTGAAGAGGAGCCAGAGCTCGAGATTCTCAATGGCATCTATGGTCCCTACATCGCTTATAAGGGTTCGAACTACAAGATTCCGAAATCATCGGCCGAGCCCTCCACGCTCACACTGGAACAGTGTATGGAAATCATTGAGAAGCAGGCCAAGAAACCCGCTTCCACCAAGAAGAGAAAGAACACAAAGAAATAACGACATACAATTCTTAACGCAGAGAACTCGTGAGAAGAATCATTCTGATAGGATATATGGGGGCGGGTAAGACCACCATAGGACGTATTCTGGGGCGAAACACGGGGCTGGAGTTCTTCGACCTCGACTGGTATGTAGAAGACCGCTTTCGCACGACAATACCCAAACTCTTCGAGGAGAAAGGCGAGGACGCTTTCCGTCAATTGGAGAGGAGAATGCTGCATGAAGTGGGAGAATTTGAGGATGTCGTCATCTCGACAGGCGGTGGCACACCTTGTTTCTTCGACAATATGGACTTCATGAACCAGCAGGCCGACACAGTCTACCTCAAGGCAGAGCCAGAGGTCTTGCAGAAGCACTTGATGTTGGGAAAATCGAAGCGTCCTCTCATAGAGGGTAAATCGCCCGACGAACTGATAGCATTTATCCGTGAGTCCCTAACCTTGAGGGAACCATTTTACGCTCAGGCCAAATACACCCTTCCCATCGACCTTCTCACCACCCCGGGTAGGGTGAAAGAGACTGTTCAGACCCTTCAGAAAATGCTCAACTTATAAACGAATCATAGAAAATCCCTAGGAGAATCTAGGAAATTCCAGGAAACTCTAGGAAATTCTTGGAAGACCTAGGAAATTCCAGGAAACTCTAGGAAAACCTAAGAATCCTTAGTAACAACCAACCGCAAAAAACGAAATCATAGAGAATGAGAAAATGGCGTATTGAAGACTCATCCGAACTCTACAGCATCTCGGGCTGGGGAGTGAACTATTTCCACATCAACGACAAAGGACATGTGGTTGTGACACCATGCAAGGACAATGTGGAGGTGGATATCCGTGAAGTGATGGATGAATTGGAGAAACGCGACGTCACGGCTCCCGTGATTCTGCGTTTCCCCGACATCATTGACAACAGAATAGAGAAGACCTCTGTATGCTTCAACAAGGCCGCCAAGGAATACGGCTACAAGGGTCAGAACTTCATCATCTACCCCATCAAAGTCAACCAAATGCGTCCTGTGGTAGAGGAGGTGGTGAGTCATGGCAAGAAGTATAACCTTGGACTTGAGGCAGGTTCCAAGCCCGAGCTCCATGCCGTCATTGCAGTCAACATGGACTCTGACTCCCTCATTATTTGCAATGGATACAAGGATGAGAGTTATATCGAGTTGGCGCTTCTGGCACAAAAAATGGGTAAGAGGATTTTCATCGTGGTGGAGAAACTCAATGAGCTCGACATCATCGCAGAAACCGCCCAACGCCTGAATGTGAGGCCCAATATCGGTATACGCATCAAACTTGCCGCTTCAGGTAGCGGTAAATGGGAAGAGAGTGGCGGTGATGCCAGCAAATTCGGCTTGACATCCAGTGAGTTGCTCATTGCCCTCGAACGTCTGGAGCATTACGGCATGAAGGATTGCCTCCGTCTCATCCATTTCCATATCGGAAGCCAAATCACCAAGATACGCCGCATTCAGAATGCGTTGAGAGAGGCCGCCCAGTTCTATGTGCAGTTGCGCAAGTTGGGCTATGGTGTAGATTTCGTGGATTGCGGTGGCGGTCTGGGAGTGGATTACGATGGTACACGCTCATCCAACAGCGAGAGCAGTGTCAATTATTCCATTCAGGAGTATGTCAACAACTGTGTTTATACCTTCAGCGAGACAGCCGACAACAACAACATCCCACAGCCCAACTTGATTACTGAGGGAGGCCGCTCATTGGCCGCTCACCATGCCGTATTGGTGGTGGATGTTCTGGAGACAGCCGGTTTACCCGCTATGCCCGAGGAGTATGAGCCCAACGAGAACGAGCATGAACTGGTGAAGGACCTCTACGAAATCTGGGATAATCTCAACCCCCGGACCATGCTTGAGAATTGGCATGACGCTCAGCAGATACGCGAAGAGGCGCTTGAATTGTTTTCCCATGGATTGGTAGATTTGCGTACACGTGCAGAAATCGAGAGCATGTACTGGTCGGTGGCCCGCGAGGTCAATGCGCTCAGCCACAACATGAAACATGCACCAGAAGAATTATGGTCGCTTGACAAACTGTTGGCCGACAAGTATTTCTGTAATTTCTCCATCTTCCAGTCGCTTCCCGATGCCTGGGCCATCGACCAGATGTTCCCCATCATGCCCGTCCAACGTCTTAACGAACAGCCCAATAATGCTGCCACTATTCAGGACATCACCTGCGATTCTGACGGCAAAATCACCAATTTCGTCACCAACCAGAACATCGCCCACATCCTTCCTGTCCATACGCTCAACAAGAAGAAGGACCCGCACTATTATCTCGGTGTCTTCCTTGTGGGAGCTTACCAGGAGATATTGGGCGACATGCACAACCTTTTTGGCGACACCACTGCAGTGCACATTTCCGTTAATGGCAAGGGTTACAGCATCGACAAGATTATCGATGGCGAGACTGTGGCTGAAGTGCTTGACTATGTGCAGTTTGAACCCAAGAAGATGGTTCGCACCCTTGAGACATGGGTCAAGAAGTCCATTGAGGAGGGTCGCATCACCACTGACGAGGGTAAGGAGTTTCTCAGCACCTACCGCTCAGGTCTCTACGGCTATACTTATTTGGAATAGAAATTTATAGTTTCTATAGTCTCAATAGTTTCTATAGAGTTGAAATTATCATCAATTATGGACAAACTGACAATCATCAAGGTAGGTGGCAAGATTGTGGAGGACGAGGATTCCCTCCAACAATTGATTAACGACTTCTCAGCCATCGATGGACGTAAGATTCTGGTGCATGGTGGAGGTCGTTCAGCTACTAAGATAGCCGCTGAACTGGGTATCGAAACCAAAATGGTGAATGGACGTCGCATCACAGACAGTGATATGCTTCGCGTTGTGACGATGGTTTATGGCGGCTTGGTCAACAAGAATATAGTGGCTCGTCTGCAGGCTTGTGGCATCAATGCGCTTGGCATGACGGGTGCTGATATGAACATCATGCGCTCTCACAAGCGTGAGGTGAAGGACGTAGATTACGGTTTTGTGGGTGATGTTGATGCCTGCGACGCCCAGATGCTCTCACGGTTGGTTGAGGTTGGTGTGGTGCCAGTCATTGCTCCCCTCACACACGACGGCAATGGCAACCTGCTCAACACCAATGCTGACACCATGGCTGGTGAGACCGCCAAAGCACTTGCCAAGTATTATGACGTGACGCTGATTTACAGTTTTGAGAAAAAAGGTGTGCTTCGTGATGCCGACGACGATGCCACCCTCATTCCTCATATCAATGAGTCTGAGTTCCATCGTCTCACCAGTGAAGGAGTGATTCAGGGAGGTATGATTCCGAAACTCGAGAATGCTTTCTCAGCTATCCATGCCGGCGTAAAGCGAGTCATTATAACGCTTGCCACAGCTATCGACGGCCAACAAGGTACTATCATCGAGGCTTAATTGGCCTTGGTGGATTTGATGGGCATCATGGGTATCATGGGCATCATGGGCGGAGTATAACCCATCTGACCTATAATATCCATCATGCCCAAAAATATTTTAAAAAAATCCATTTCCCTTGTAACTTTTACTTAGTTCATCCGTATAAATATTTAGAAGGCGATGAGAGAAATCAGTTTCAGAAACGATGTATTGCCACTTAAGGACAAGTTCTTCAGGTTGGCACTTCGCATCACTCGCAACCGGGAGGAGGCAGAAGACATCGTGCAGGAGACGCTGATTAGGCTTTGGGACAAGCGGAATGAACTCCACGAAGGAATGGAAAACCTCGGATTCACCATCTGCCGGAACCTCGCCCTTGACCAGATGCAGAAAAAGGAGGCACAGAATGTCGCGTTCGACCCTGCACTCCATGAAACGGCAGACAGTGATGATTCACCAGCCGAGAAGCTCATAGCCAAGGAAGGCAGAACCCTCATCCAACAAATTGTCGAACAACTGCCCGAGAAGCAACGCTCCATCATCCAACTCCGCGACATGGAGGGGAAAGAGTACAAGGAGATAGCCGAGATACTACAAATCACCGAATCAGATGTCAAGGTGAGTCTTTTCAGGGCAAGACAGAAAATCAAAGAACAATACGTAAAACTCAACAGGTATGGATTATAAGTACATTGAACAATTACTGGAACGCTACTGGGAATGCGAGACCAGTCTGGAGGAGGAGCAGATTCTGCGCTCTTTCTTCAATCAGAAAGATGTACCTGCACGCCTGTTGCAGTACAAGGAGGTATTCTCTTTCAATGAGGCAGACAAGGAAAACCGACTTGGCGACGATTTTGATGCGCGTATGCTAGCCATGGTTGAGGATAAGCCTGCAGTAGAGGCCAAGCGTATTACGCTCTGGAGTCGTTTCTCGCCTATCGTAAAGGCAGCTGCCGCCATAGCCATTGTTTTGACCATTGGTTCCATCACAGAGAAGTCAATTCTCAAGGATATGCCAGAGCCAGTGCAGAGTGACTACATGGCCTACCCTCAGACGTACAGGCAGACGGATGTGGTCACCGCCACAAACAATGTGGATAACCTGGCGATAGAGGCCGGCATTGATTCAATGATGCCCATCAACGCAGCAAATCTGGCCAATGACCAGCAACAATAGAAACCAAAACTTTAATCCAAAATAACAATCATGCTTTGAGACCGAAAGAGGCTGTGAAGTTTCAATTCTCTCACAATTCCAACAATCAAATGTTGAAGATATGAGCCCAGCGGCTAACGCCACTGGGCTTGTTCTTTTTTTGAGGACTTGGCTGACTTGTCGGACTGGTCTGACCTGTCTGAATATTCGGACTGGGGTTGAGTCTCTTTCAAAAAAGGAGTGCCTCCCTGCCAGTATCGGCGGGGAGGCACTTGGATAAAAATGAAATTTGAAGAAATAAAAGATTCCTTATTTTATAGGATTGGTGTGGTAACTGCCCACAGGTGTGGTAATCCATCCGTTCTTTTCCTTGTCTTGAGTCCAGCTCTTGAAATTAGGATAAACATTGAAGATAGACACCATCTCGTTGGGCCAGTCCCATCCACGTGGCAGCAACAGCATCTGTGGGATGTTGGTACCGTCTTCTCTAGGAGCCGTTACTTCGGTAGCCTCTTTCTGACCTTCGTTGTCTACGACGATTTTGATTTTCTGCAGTTCTTGAGCAACATAAGCCTTGACATTGCTTACGTACTGTTCAGGAGTTGTGCTAGAGTCGTAATTCGTCAGGTCGATATCGGCCAATTTGATGCGTTCCACCTTAGTTGGATCTACATCCCAGCTACCACCCACATTGATAGGTACATTAGATGGAGCACCCTTTCTCAGAAGGTCGTGGATTTCACCCAAATTCTCGCCGTCGTAGTAGATATATGCTTTTCTAGTACCACCGGCAGCCAATGGACGAAGATAGAGTTCAGACTTCTCCACAGAGGTAGAAGAGGTTGTAGTTCCTGTTTCGTCAGTTGTTGTGCTGTATATAACATCCACCTGTCCAAGGTCGAAGACGATATCGTTGAAGTCGTAGTCGTAAGAGCCTCCAAGGTCTTCACAAGCCACCACCCATGACATCTCCACTTCGGTTTCCTCAGTGATACTTACTGGTGGATTGATAGGAGCGCTGACGAAGAAGAGCATGTCGTTCTCGTCCTTATCCACGTCATCTTCGAAGCCCATCACGATTTGACCATTGTAGGAGTAAGTCACAGCAGCAACCTCGCCCCACTCAGGATGCTCGTCAGCCCATTGGTTTTCACCAATTTGTTGTGTTCCCCACCAGTGCTTGTTGTTGACACGCTTATACTTCTGGTCTGTTTCATCGTAATAAGCCTCTTCGTCGTTGTTCATATCCTGGATGGAGTAGAAGAGGCCGTTACCCTTTAAGTTTGCATTAGCTCCATCTGGCTTTGTGATCAGGAAGAAAGCCACGTGCAGACCTTTAGGGAATGTGTAAGAAGCGGCCTGGTCGTAGTTGTCGCCAAAATAAACCAGGCTGTATGTTGTTCCTTGCATGTAGTGGCCTTCATGGTTGGCAGGATCGCCATCCACCCACGTTGGCATTACCATGCCCTCTGGAGTGGCGTGTACAGAGCCGTCCTCGTATAAGCACTGGAGGTTGGGTCTGCCAGTCTCCTCGATGACGGTCGATGGCCATGTGTCTTTCATGAAGACATATCGCGGTGCAGCAATTTGTGCGGCCCTGATGTCTTTTTCACTCATGCCCTCTTCCTCTTTCCAATAGAAGTATCCCAACATGTTTTTGTATGCAGATCCATAGAAGCAGTAGGTGTAGGTGATAGGTCCATCCTCAATCAGCTCGAAATCTATATCGTAGTCAAGAATGTCCTTATAGATGGCTCGGTTGTCATCAGCCTCGTGGAAGTATGCTCCATTACCATCGGCGTCTTTATAAGCAGAGCTTACCAATGGCAGAAGATCCTCATATTTAACACGCTTGTTCGGATCTATCGACTTATACACATCGTTGAGAACGTAGAAATTACCAGCCCAATAGAGATCTTGGTCATCTTTATTCACTGATGCATAACATGCGGGTTTTACATAATCTCCCCCTGCTATTCTGTATTGACCGTCTGCTGTTGTCATGCACACTCTAAAATTACCTAAATCCCAAGTATTGCCTAATGGATATACAATCTTACCTACTTCATACATGTCCATGTCTTGTAAATCGACATTCTGACCGTTTTTCGTTTGTTTTACCATGTACTTACCATCTCCGCCTTCGGAATAATCGGCTCCGTCTATCATTATGATATAATATCTGTCTTCTACGCCAGTAGGAAGGGCTGCTTGAGCACCCTCAAAATAACCGTTTTCTGTGGCTGCTACGTATGTGGAGATTGTCGCGGCTCCCCTGCTTACTCCCAAGTCGATTGGTTCACCCACAGTTGTTTGGCAGTTGTCAGCGGTGCTGGCTCTTGTAGCAGTAGTAGTGTTGACCACTCCTTTTTCCACGGGGAAGTATCCGTTGATGGGAGTCAATCCGAGTGCAGAGGTCTTGCGTGCAAGTATGCGCACAGAGTTTTCGCCCTTGATGGCGTCGAAATGCAGTTTAGCCGAACCATCCACAATGGCTTTCTTGAGTAGATAGCCATTTTTCTCAGAGTAGATTTTCACCTCGTATGTGCCTTTAGGTGCATTAGAGAGGTCGATGTTCGCTGTCACGGGGGTGGCCATTGACCAGTCGTGAGTTGGGTCAATCTCGCCGAATGTTTCCGTGAAGTTTTTCTCGTACTGTCTGACTTGTTCGCTAACAAGTTCCTCATTCGTACAGCCTGTGAAGAACATCACCAATGCAGCAGGGGCTAATGCCAATGCTGTCTTCATCAAATTCTTTTTCATTTCTTCTAAATTGGTT
>JAFXVU010000107.1 GCA_017534705.1 Bacteroidaceae bacterium | reverse complement strand
TTTCCACCATTTCTCTGTTCCGTCAGGATTGGGTTTGTAACCATCCTCTTTGGTAAGCCATCCATCGTATTTCACACCGCGTTTATCACCTTTGAGGTCGAAGCGACGCGAAGGTTCGTACCAAGTCCAGGCATGGTCGGCATGGAAAGATATACCAAATGGCAGTCCGTATTTTTTAGCGGCTTTTGACCATCCTTCAAGTAAGTCCTTATGAGGTCCAATGTCTTTGGCATTCCATTCCTGATACTTGCTGTCCCAGAGGTCGAAGTTGTCGTGGTGGTTGCCAAGCGCAAAGAAATACTGCGCACCGCATTCCTCCTTGTAGAAACGCACGAGTTCATCGGGATTCCAATTCTCCGCCTTGAAGAGTGGCAGAATGTCTTTGAATCCAACTTCGCTGGGATGCCCATAGTGCTCACGGTGGTAGTTGTACTTGTAAGTCCCTTCCATGTACATCTCACGAGCCATCCAATCACCTGAACCTTCAACGCATTGCGGCCCCCAGTGCGCCCAGATGCCGAACTTTGCATCGCGGAACCACTCAGGTACCTCATAAGTTCTCAACGACTCCCATGTAGGAGAGAATGCTCCAGTCTGCATGGGCTCGTCTGTTTCAAGGACTGGTATTTTGTAGTCTTGTGCTGATGCCGACATTACGGTTGCCATCAACAAAGCGGATAATAGAGTTTTTCTCATTTTGTTAAGTTTATTAGGGTTTATAGATATAGAGGGGATAGATACTATACTATAGATGCTATAGATACTATAGAACTGTATTGCTGGGCTCTATCAATAGAGGTGGAAGAAGCGTTCCATCATCTGCCATTTCTCATCGCTACGGGCATGTTCGTCACAGCCCTGCATTTTGGATACTGTAGCCTCCCACTCCGCTTGTCGGGGCAAAGTGGCCAAGCGGTCCATGGCTTGCTGCCAATCGAAGTCCATAGGTGCGTCAACAATCATGACGACTTTTGTGCCGAGGATATAGAGTTCCATTTCGAGGATGCCCACTTCTCTGATTCCTTCTCGCACTTCCTTCCATGACGATGCTTCAGAATGCAGTTTCCTATAGTTCTCAATCATCTCAGGATCGTCACGGAGTTCAAGAATCTGGACATAGCGTTTGGTGGGACAGCTGTAGTCTTTTTGTGGATAACCGTTAGTCATATTTGATTTATTTTAGGAGAAACCAAGATATCCTAGGAACATCTAATAGTAGGATATAATTGGAGAGCCTAGGGCGTCTTTTCCCAGACGCCCTAGGCACTGTTGTTTATTCATTCAGTAAAATCGACGAGAATACGGAACACCTTACCAGGGTTCTGGCTCCACCACTGCATGGTCTCAAGGGCCTCTTCTGGCTTGACGACCTTTGTGATGAGACTATCAACCGGGCAGTTACCCCTTTCGAGATAACGGATGACAGCACGGAAATCCTGTGGTGTGGCATTGCGAGAACCACGGATGTCAAGTTCTTTCTGCACGAAGAGTTTGGTTTGGAAAGTGACATCGCTCTTGGCATATCCGATGCAGGCCACCCGTCCTGTGAAAGCCACCTCGTTGACAGCCATCTGATAGGTAAAGGGGTTTCCAACTGCCTCTATGACCACATCGGGACCAAAACCTCCAGTGATTTCCTGAAGGCGTTGGTGCACATCCTCTGTCTTCGTGTTGATGGTGAATGCAGCCCCCATCTTCTTGGCAAGTTCAAGTTTCTCGTCGTCAAGGTCAGCGGCGATAACCGTTGCTCCACGTGTTACAGCACGAACCACAGCTCCCATACCAACCATACCACAACCGATGACCATGACCACATCGATGTCGGTGACTTGAGCACGGCTCACAGCATGGAAACCGACACTCATGGGTTCGATGAGCGCGCTGGTCTTTGTGTCGAGTGTCCCTGCAGGGATGACTTTCTCCCATGGCAATACGATGCATTCCTTCATCGCTCCGTTGCGTTGCACGCCAAGAGTCTCGTTATGCTGGCAGGCATTGACGCGTCCGTTGCGACAGGATGCGCACTTATTGCAATTGGTATAAGGATTGCATGTGACAACCATGCCAGGCTTGAGTTCTTCGGGAACGTTGCTTCCGACAGCCTCGATAACGGCACCGACCTCGTGTCCTGGGATGACGGGATTGAGCGCCATGGTGTTGCGCCCCATAAAAGTGTTGAGGTCGCTACCACAGAAACCGACGTACTGGAGACGCAACAGCACCTCGCCGGCTGCGGGTTGTTGTGGAGCGTCAATGTCAATGACGCTCAGCGTTTGTGAATGTGAGATTTGAATTGCTTTCATATGTAGTTTATATTTTGGCCTTAAAAGTGCGCCATCCGTAGACAGCGATAATGACGAAGCAGATGAAGGGGAGAACGAACGAAGCATTGACGGCAGGCATACCTGCAAAGGTCTGTTGGTCGATAATCAAGGCCTGAAGTGGTGGCAGAACAGAACCACCAAGAATAGCCATAATCAAACCAGCCGCACCAAACTTGGCATCATCTCCAAGACCGTCAAGCGCGATTCCGTAGATGGTGGGGAACATCAGCGACATACATCCACTGACGCATACAAGACTATAGAGCCCAAGACGATTCTGGAAAAAGATTACACCCAAAGTGAAAATCATTCCCAAGACAGCGAAAATGGCCAGAAGCTTGGCAGGTTTAAGCCATTTCATCAGATAGGTGGCAATGAACCTTGAACAGATGAAGAACATCATGGCCATAATATTGTATCCTTGACTGAGCACCTCGGCATTTCTTTCAGTCATTGCTCCCGATGTGTCTATACCCAAAAGTTGTCCGATGCCTCGCTCCAATGCAGTATAATTACCTTCAGCCAACAACAGCCGTGTTCCATACTGTATGATAAAAGTCCAGCACATGATTTGGGCACCTACATAGAAGAACTGTGCGATGACACCCTCGCGATAGTATTTGAGAGAGAAGATGCGCTTCAGCGTAGCAAAGAAATGTATATCGTGGCTTTGGTCGCCGTTCTTCGGCATCTTGGAAAAAAGAATCACAAGGAACATGGCGACAATGACTAGTCCGATAATGAGATATGGCGAGATAAGTATGCTGAGGTCTGCATTCTTCATCGCCTCAAACTGCTCATCGTTCAGAAGTGCACGTTCATCACTGCTCATCGGGTTGAGTTTTGCCTGAATGAAGTTCATTGCCACAAACATGCCGATGATACTTCCGCAAGGATTGAAGCATTGGGCAAGATTGAGTCGACGTGTTGCCGTTTCCTCAGGTCCCATAGTCAATATATAAGGATTACAAGAAGTCTCAAGGAAAGACAGTCCACAAGTCATGATGAAATAGGCAATCAAGAAACAGCCATATACACCTATTGCCTTCGCTGGGAAGAAGAGCAAAGCACCAGCAGCGTACAATCCAAGCCCCATCAACACACCTGCCTTATAGGAGAATTTACGGATAAAGATAGCAGCAGGGAAAGCCATACAGAAGTATCCACCATAGAAAGCCACCTGTACTAAAGTTCCTTCGGTCACATTCATGCGGAAAATCTTGGAGAAAGCTTTCACCATCGGGTTGGTGATGTCATTGGCAAATCCCCAAAGTGCAAAACAGAAAGTCACGAGGATAAAGGGAATAAGATAACTCACTCCATCCTTCGAAATCAGAGATTTTTTAGCTTCCATTTTTCTTTAACTTATAATGTTTATTTATAGACAGGTCCGAAATTGGCGCATGCACGGTAATCAGCACCTTCCTTGTCCATGCCGAAAGCATTCCAGGCAGATGGACGGAAGATGTTGTCGTCGCTGATATTGTGCATGCATACAGGTATTCTCAGCATGGATGCCAATGTGATAAGGTCGGCACCGATGTGTCCGTAGGCAATGGCACCATGGTTGGCGCCCCAGTTGTTCATCACAGAATAGACATCCTTGAAGGCGTCCTTGTTTGGGTCGAGACGAGGCACGAACCATGTGGTAGGCCAAGTGGGGTCGGTGCGCTTGTCGAGTATATCGTGCTGTTCCTTCGGAAGTTCAGCGGTCCATCCCTCAGCGATTTGCAGCACAGGACCAAGTCCATGAACCATGTTGAGTCGCAACATCGTCATGGGCATACCCTGACGTGTGACGAAATGAGCAGAATAACCGCCTCCTCGGAAATAGTCGCGGTCGGCAGGCATCCAGTTGGTGGCTTTCAGACAGGCCTCCACATCTTGCTGTGTCATGTTCCAAGGTTCCTTGATGGTGGGGCTTCCCTCATCGTCAGTCATAGCTCCCGTGGCATCAAGCGTGGTGGCACCAGAGTTGATGAGATGGATGAAGCCGTTCTTAGCGAGTCCTTCAGGAGCTTTGCCAGTGACACGCTCCACAGCCTTAGGACTCCAGTAAGTGCGTACATCGGAGAACATCACGCCACGATTGGTGAGCAGGTGACCAAAGAGCATGGCCATACCATTGCAGAAATCGTTTTCTGTTGCGAGAATCTTAGCCTCACGAATGCCATTCCAGTCAAAAGAAGTACACATCAGTGACTCTGGAAAATCGAAGTTGGGTTTGTAGTCCGTCCACTGTCGCTGCCCTTGCACACCTGCTGCGATGGCATTGTGTCCGAGGGCTTCCTCTTTGTAACCCATCTCCAGCAGTTTGGGATTACCTTCCATGAGGTCGCGGATAATCATCATGTTCTTCACGGTGAATTCCCAGTCGGCATCTTTTTCCTCACGGTTCTTTCCCTTGCCTTTGCCGTTGAAAGTCGTCATCGGTGTGCCAGGGAAGAGGGCGCGGCCCTCATTATAATCGTGTCCTTCCTGTGGTTTGCAGTATTTGTCAACCCACTCCATTGCTTTCTTGAATTCATCAGGGTCGTAGATGCCGAAATCCACACGACGAAGGATTTCCACGAGCTCCACATATTCTGTCCTCATGCCAAGGTATTGCTGCAGGAAATCGGCGTTGACAATGCTGCCAGCGATACCCATACAGGTGTTTCCGAGCGAGAGATAGGATTTTCCCCTCATGGTGGCAACCGCTTGAGCGGCACGGGCAAAACGAAGGATTTTCTCTGCCACGTCAGCGGGTATGGTGTTGTCGTCGAGGTCTTGGACGTCATGACCGTATATGCCGAAAGCAGGCAGACCCTTCTGTGCGTGTGCAGCCAGCACGGCAGCCAAATAAACAGCACCCGGACGTTCTGTTCCATTGAATCCCCAAACCGCTTTCGGGTAATGGGGGTTCATGTCCATGGTTTCAGAACCGTAGCACCAGCAGGATGTGACGGTGATGGTGCTTCCCACTCCTTCGCGCTCGAATTTCTCGGCGCAAGCAGCGCTTTCAGCCACACGTCCAATGGTTGTATCGGCGATGACGCACTCTACAGGTGAACCGTCACCGTTCTTTACGTTATTACTGATAAGCTCAGCCACGGCATGCGCCAGAGCCATGGTTTTATCTTCGAGACTCTCACGCACTCCGCCTTGACGACCGTCAATGGTTGGGCGTATACCGATTTTGGGATATTTATTCATATGTTTGATAAGGTTTGAGATTATTATAGGTTTTTTCGTTATTACGTGATAACGTTAATTCGTGATTACGAGATATCGCATTACTTATTCCGACATGTTTTTGATGTAAGGGAGGTCGGGGAGGTTGTGGAAACCATAGAGACGCATTGCGTTACCCCCAAGGAAGGCTTGCTTCTCCGCCTCGGTCAGCTCGGTAGTCTTTTCAACGAAGTCGTAGGACATTCTGTAGGTGATAGCCGTGATGGTGCGGGGATAGTCGCTGCCCCACATCAAGCGGTCCATCCCCACCATATCGGCAGCCTCGCGAATTTTCTTAACCGCTGTAGGGAACGGATAGAACTCGCTGTTGTAGAGCCAAGTGATGCCACCCGACTCCACCATGACATTGTCACTGGCAAGTGCAAGCCCCACCTGCGAACGGAACGATGCCGTGGTGGGCATCCCGAAATGGCCAATGGCCACTTTCAACCGTGGACACTCCTGTACCACCTCCTTCATCTCTGCGATTTGCTGTTCGTCATCATCCAGACACATTGAAAGCACCATGCCTTTTTCTTCCAAGAACTTGAACATGGGCATCATCGAATGCAAAGGATTCTGCTTATCGGCAAAGTATTGTGGTTGTGCCTGGGCGATGCTTTTCAGCCGATGACCTGGTATAGCAATACCTTTGAGGCCATCATTGAAACACTGTTCAGCCTCTTCACGGCAGAGTGCCATTCCCATGCAAAAGAAACGGTCGGGGTAACGGGCCTGCACATCCTTGAGGTATTCATTCTGGTTACCATCGATGATTTCCTGTACCACCACGGCTCCACCCACCTGAGCATAGTTCATGTTGGAGAGGAATACCTCTGCGGAGTTAACGCTGTCGATCATGAATGGCGGCATCATCTGCACCTCCTGACCAAAGAAGATGCTTCTTCCATTGGGCAAAGACTTGATGACCTTACCGTCAACGATGGTGTCTTGTTTTAGCCAAAGATGCGAATGCGCATCGATTATGAGTTTGCCCATGTCACACGCTGTTGATTACCGATGATATTTTTCACTTCATTCACGAGATTCCAGTCGGGTTCCTCGTTTGCCCATTCGATATTACGACGGACGTTAACGGGATTAGCAGACGAGAACAGTGTCGCTGCGATGCGTGGGTTGCTCACTGAGAACTGTACGGCCAGTTTCTCGATGGGATAACCTTTGCTCTCACAGTACTCAGCGGCCTTGGCGCAGACCTCCACCAATGGTTTCGGTG
>JAFXVU010000106.1 GCA_017534705.1 Bacteroidaceae bacterium | reverse complement strand
GGAAACAACTTATCACAACTTTAAACAACAGGTTCGATGGGGTAGAAGAAGCCGTCGCGGTCGCGACGGAACAACTGGGCACAATTAGCAATGGCTTTTAGTTAAGAGTTAAGAATTAAGAGTTAAGAGTTAGTGTTTCGCAGGCTGGCAGCCTGCGTACCCTGAATGCTAGTGAAATCCCCGTGCTTGAAAAGCCCGGGCACACGGTTCCCTTACTAAGATTTACCCCTCCCGTCTAAGGGGAGGGGTGGCCGTAGGCCGGGGTGGGGTGCTACTGCTGAAGTTTTACTTTTTGGTGCACTTTCGTGAAAAGAAAAATGATAGAAATTTCCAAAAAAGGAAAATATCTGACACAAAAATTTGCGAGGAATGAAATAAAAAGATAACTTTGCATTGTATTTCATGGTATTAGATTTAAGACTTTCTTTTCGAAAGGGACTGCTCGTGAGAGTTGTCCCTTTTTTTATGCAGGCCTTTGCTGAAGCACTCTTTTCATGGAAGCAACATGGTTTTTAGTTGCAGGATGGCCGTAGAGCAAAACAACACCGTCGCGTGAGACGAGACGGTGTTGTTTTGAGTTGTGACGAGTTGTTTGCTGACAATCAATCCACAGGGATGTCCTTGTTGACGTTCTTGCTGCCGAAGAGTGCGTAGAAGAGCATGTAACACATACCGATGAGTGGAACAACATAGCTGATCATGTAGGAGGCGTGGTCGGCAATGAAGTTCTGCACCAGCGGCAGCACACCGCCACCAACAACCATCATCATGAAGATACCGGAAGCCTTCGCGGATGGGGATGAACAACAGGATGATGAATGGCATCACTTTCTCTCTTCAGACGTTCCCGACCATTCTTCAGGGAAAAAGAGAAAGATGTATCATTCCTTGTAGGTTCTGAACCATGCATGGATAAAACAAAGCGGCAAATTAAGATTTTTCTGTAATGATAAGCGCCATACCAAAGATTTTCACTACTTTTGACATGATAAAACAAATGCTACGACGACAATCAACAATTAAAAACATAAACCAACAACTATGAACACCAAAGTATTTGCCTTTCTTTGCGCAATCTTGATGGTCGCATCAGCCACAGCGCAGAAAACACAAAAAAACAAGTCGGCAGCCGTCTTCGACACCTATAAGTGGGATTTCGGCGAGGTGAACGCCCATTTGGGGGCAGTCTGCCACACATTCACGCTGGAGAACAAGTCGAAGTCACCTTTGCAAATCGCCAGGGATTTACCCAGTTGCGAGTGCATCAAGGCCATATATGAAAAAGAGACCATACTCCCTGGCCAAAAGGCCGAGGTGATGGTGGTGCTGAACCCCGCCAACCAGCGCGGAAAGACCTTCCGCAGTGTGCAGTTCATCGACCAGAACAACAGTATTATCGGTGCTTTGGAGGTGAAAGCCATGGTCGAGAACACAGAACCCACACCTGTGGCCATCGCCGAGAACAGCATCGCCCACGCCACGCTGGCATCTATGCCGCCTTATCCTTTCCTCGACCCCAAACTCAGTTATGAGGAACGCACCGAGAACCTCATCTCGCTGCTCACTCCGGAAGAGAAGGTGGGACTGATGATGAACAAGTCGGTGTCGGTGGACCGTCTGGGCATTCCCTCCTATAACTGGTGGAGCGAGGCTTGCCATGGTGTGCGCCAGGGTGGTTACACCGTCTTTCCTCAGCCCATCGGCATGGCGGCGGCCTTCAACCCGCAGCAGGTCTATGACGTCTTCAGCCGTGTGAGCGACGAGGCCCGCGCCAACTGGAACCGTTCCGACCACAAGGTGATGAACATTGGCATGGGTGTGACCTACTACCCAGGCAACCCCGAACTCACCTTCTGGTGCCCCAATGTCAACATCTTCCGCGACCCGCGTTGGGGACGTGGACAGGAGACCTGCGGCGAAGACCCCTACCTGAACGCTGTCTTAGGTGTGGAGACCGTCCGCGGTATGCAGGGCAACGACTCCCACTACTTCAAGACCCACGCCTGCGCCAAGCACTATGCCGTGCACAGCGGACCAGAGCCACTGCGTCACTCTTATAATGCCTCGGTGTCGATGCGCGACCTTTGGGAGACCTACCTGCCAGCCTTCAAGGCTCTGGTGAAGAAAGGAAATGTGCGCGAAGTGATGTGCGCCTACAACCGCTATGAGGGACGTCCTTGCTGTACAAGCGACCGTCTGCTGGTGGATATCCTGCGAAACAAATGGAACTACGACGGTATCGTCCTGACCGACTGCGACGCCATCAACAACTTCTATAACAAGGGACAACACGAGACCCACCCCGACCCACTGTCGGCTTCCGTCGATGCAGTGCTCAACGGCACCGACTTGGAGTGCGGCAAAGTGTTCATGGTGCTGACCGAAGCCCTGCAGAAAGGGCTCATCAGCGAAGCCACGCTCGACCATCATTTGCGCTACACCCTCAGGGGACGTTTCGAACTGGGCATGTTCGACCCTGTTGACCAAATTCCTTGGGCGGGACTGGGCGCCAATGTCATCAGCAGCGAGCAGAACGACGAGCTCGCCACACAGTCGGCGCGTGAGTCGATGGTGCTGCTGAAGAACGCATCCGTGCAGGGCAAGCCAGTGCTGCCCCTGTCGAAGAGTCTGAAAACCATAGCAGTAGTGGGACCCAACGCCGATGACGCATCCATGCTGAACGGCAACTATGGAGGTACTCCCACTGAGGCCCATACCCATTCGCTGCTTGAAGGCATCAAGAAGGCGGTGCCTGGCACAAACATCATCTACCAGAAGGCATGTGAGTTGAACGACGACTACACAACCATTCACCATCTGGCCAACTTCAACGAAGGCAAGGGCGTGAAGGTGGAATTCTTCAACAACAAAGAATTGAGTGGCACACCTGCTGTCACAGACTATTACAAGGAACTGAACTTCAGTACCTTCGGTGCTTGGGGCTTTGCGCAAGGCGTTGACCGTGAGCAGCTCTCCGTTCGCGTAAGCGGTCAGTGGAAGGCTGACTTCACAGGCGACATGAGTTATTATCTCGCCACCGACAACGGTTATACGCTGCGCGTGAACGGCCAAGTCATCGATGAAGGCGCCGCCAGCAACGCACGCGGCGGATTCGGTCGCCGTACACCAGCCTACAAGACCTTTGCCGTGGAGGAAGGCAAGACCTACGACCTGAGCATCGAGTACCGCCATGGCGACGCACAGTTCGCCATGCTGCGTGGCGACATCTGCCAGCGCAAACTCATCGACTTCAACCCGTTGGCAAATGAAGTGAAGGATGCCGACGTCATTATCATCATCGGCGGTATCTCGGCGAGGATGGAAGGCGAGGGAGGCGACAAGAGAGACATCGAGCTGCCCTCCGTCCAGCAGCGTCTGGTGCGCGCCATGCATGAGACGGGCAAACCCGTGGTGTTCGTCAACTGCTCGGGTTCAGCCATCGCTTTCGGCAGTGTGGAGAACCAAATCGACGCTTTGCTCCAGGCATGGTATGCCGGACAGGGTGGCGCTAAGGCATTGGGTGACGTGCTCTTTGGCGACTACAACCCCAGTGGCAAACTGCCCGTCACCTTCTACCGCTCGAACGACGACCTGCCCGACTTCCTTGACTACAGCATGGAGAACCGCACCTACCGTTACTTCCGCGGCGAACCGCTCTATGCCTTCGGATATGGCCTGAGCTACACGCAGTTCGCTTACGGCAAGGGCAAACTTTCGCGCAATTCGATGAAGGAGGACGGAGAGGTGACCGTGACCGTGCCTGTCACCAACACAGGCGAAAAAGAAGGTGCTGAGACTGTGCAAGTTTATGTGCGTGCACTCGATTACCCAGAGGCACCCATCAAGTCGTTGCGCGGTTTCCAAAAACTGGTGCTCGCTCCGGGACAGACTAAGCAGGCCACCATCACCCTCGACAGAGAGGCCTTCGAATACTACGACCCTGCCATCGACGAACTGAACGTGCGCCCTGGTCATTACCAGATTCTCTACGGTTCTTCATCGCGCGAGGGTGACCTCCAGTCGCTCGACTTCGAGGTGAAAATGTAGGAATTAAACGTGAATTCGACGAGAATAATTCATTTGTATATTTAAACACTCGAATCTTTAGTCATCAATATGAAAAAGAATATCAGTCATTTTTTGACTGCAGTAGTCCTCCTGTTGTCTTTGAATGCAGGAGCACAGAATCTTGTTTCATTGACCTCTTTGCAGAGCCGTTGGAGTAGCAAGAACATCACCAATGTGTCCTCTGGCAACATTGGTGTCATGCTCGACCGTTTCGACCAGACCTGGCCAACGACTTCGGTGGGCGACGCGCGAAGCGTCATCAAGCAAGGACTGGCAAAGAAGGTTCTTGAGGAAGAGACAGCCTATACCGTCATCTATGATGCCAAGAACGGATATGTGGAGGCAAAGGACGGTGGAGCAGACCGTCAGACCATGTCCGCATGCGTTTGGCGCCGCAACGACGGACACAGTCTCTTTGCTATTGAAATCAGTCAACCTGTAGATCCTGCAATCAGTGTGGTCTGCTTCTACGATTACAACCCGAAAACCAAGACACTCACCCCTGAACCCAATTTGCTTCAAGGTTGGAAACCAGTGGAAAACAATGGATTCCTGGAGTATGTTCTGCCTCGACAGGGTAAGGAACTCATCATTAACGAGTGGTTTTTCACCACCTCGGAGTATTATGCCCATCACTTCAAATGGAATGGCGTGAAACCCGTTTTTGAGTATTATGAATCGTTGGATAATTCAGTAATGGATGGTGGAGGTCCTAGTATGTCCTTCCCTGTCAGTTTCAAGGGAGCGAAGCCTGGCATCAGTGATTTCGTCAGTGCCATTCTCGCTCAAGACGGCCTCGGAGAGGCGCTGGAAACAGTGAAGGCCCACTGGACTCGCCGTCAGCAAGGACGCAAGTTGGCCGATGGCTGCAGTTTCACCGTGGATGAGCGCAATGGTTACATTCGTTTTGAGCAGGTCTTTTCTTCTGTGGAAAAGAGTTATACGGAGTTCTGCTTCTGGAACTGCTCCGACGGAAAACATAAGATTGTGGCGCATAACGTCGGTTGTGTGATGAACAACAAGCCGACAGAAACGGAAAATACGGGACTCATGTTCTATACCTACGACGATGAAACCAAGGAGTTGACCTACACTTCTCCCTACGATATGGGTGCAAGTGTGGAAGTCACTCCTGTTGTCACTTACCAACTCCCTCGCGTAGGCAAGGATATCGAGGCGGTCATTCATGCGGAGAACCGCCCTGTGAAAATCCTGATGAAGTGGAACGGCATGAAGTTTGACCAGGAACAACAGTAATATAGTCTGAAATTATCGTCCCATTGATGCCTTTGCCCTTTTGGGTGGTGGAGTAGGGTGGTGTTAGGAATCGCATCCTACCGCGCTACGGAATAGATATACCCACGGGATTCAACCACAAAGGTATCAATGGGACGATTGTATCCCACCAGGACATCTTTCATGTCCTTGCTGATGCCCTCGCCCGAAAGTTTCAGCACCGCTTCCTTGCGGGTCCACAAACTGATGAACGCCACGTCGGGTTGTTCGTTCCCCAAAATCTGCGCTATTTCGTCGTCGTTCATGGTGTAGCGTACCAGTGTGTCCTTGTATTCCCGAATGCTCTCCACGTCGATGCCTACTGGGGTGTCGCTCACGACGCATACGGCAGCCTCGCGGCAGTGACTCAGGTTGAAGAATATCTCCGGGTGGCCGATGATGAAAGGTTTGCCATGGGGACCATATTCGAAAACGGGCTTTTCGGTGATGCCGTACTCCTGGGTCAAAGCCTCGCACAGGAGGAGATAGGCGGCCGTGCATTGCCGTCTGCCAGCCTCGTGTTTGAAGCGCAAGGCCTGCTCCCTCCGTTGTTCGGAGAGCCGGGTCAATGCCTCGTCGAGGTCAAAGTCGCTCAAATGGTCGTTGATGTATATTGCCTTTCTCGTTCTATTCATAGACCTTGTCGGGGTACTTGTTGATTTGTTGTTTTGCAAATATATAAATAACGGGGTATTTTATCACTCAGAGGTTAAAGCCAAGTCAGTTTCCGCCATAAACCCTCCAATGGGCCGCGTTGGTGGTTCTTAAACCAATAGCGGCAGAAAAGGTATTGGCAAATGACCATCCCCAAGCCGATGAGAACGGCGTATGTGATGCCGACAAGGCGATAGCAGGACAGTCCATAGCCGCAGAAGATAAAACTGCCGATGACAGACTGGAGCAAGTAGTTGGTGAGGCTCATGCGGCCATAGAAGCACAGGTGGCGCAGCACGCTGCGAACACTTTTGAAAGCATACCATGCTGAAACCACAGCCGATACTGTCATCATCAGAATGCAAAGATTGTAGATGGGGGTGAGCCAAAGCCTCAACTCGCCAAAGTCGAAGAGACTCAATACAATGACGATTGTTGTGGATATACCGCAAACCCAATGCCATATCCTACGGTGTTGTCCCTCGTCATAGAAGAGCCTTTGTCTGCCTAACTGCATTCCGAGAATAAAGAGGCAGAGCAACTGCGTGAGTCGTCCGCTGAATATATTGAACCTGAGGTTGAGTTCGAACCCATACTGTAGGTTGTTGATGGCATTTTCCATGAACGTGCCGTTCTCGTGCAGGCTGATGGTTTTGTGATATATATCAAATAGTCTGGTATGGTCGATGGTTGTTCCTGTCAGCAGGCAATAGAGCTCCACGGGTTGTATGGCAAGCAAGCCGATGATACACCATACGACCCGCGAAGGCAAATAACTGACAGGTATAAGCAGCAAGCCGTAAACCGCATAGAGCATCAGGATGTCGCCATCATAGAACGCGACGTTGATGAGGCCAAACGCAAACAGCAGGCACATACGCCATGCGAAACGTCCTGAGAACGATTGCCCTTTCTGCTGCTGGTTGTCGTTCATGATAAAGAAACTCAGTCCGAAGAGCATGGCGAAGATGCCATACATCTTCCCGCTCAGCAACCAGGCCATCACACTGCCTACCATCTGGTCGCAGGGCAATGTATGCACGATGGGCTCCTTCGTGAAAATGTCGAAGTGCTCAACCGAGTGGTATAAGATGATGCCGGCAACGGCGATGCCCCTCAAGGCGTCAGCCACATCAATTCGAGTGTTGGGAAGACATCGTGATACGTACATTTTCTATAGTCCTTTCCTGGTCATTTTGTCTTTGCTCATCATTTAAATGTTCAAAAGTACACAATTTCCCGGATATGACAAAATTTAGGGGGTGGGGTCAGAATATAAATATATCAGTGGCAATTTGAGTGCAAAAACAAAAGAGCTTATACAGCACAAAAGAAAAAGTCCTAACTTGTTCAAAGTTAGGACTTTAATTCTTACTAGGCATTTCTACCAGCGGAGAGAGAGGGATTCGAACCCCCGGTACCTCTCAGTACGTCGGTTTTCAAGACCGGTGCAATCGACCACTCTGCCATCTCTCCAATAGTACGCCCTCAGGGGTTCGAACCCTGGACCCTCTGATT
>JAFXVU010000105.1 GCA_017534705.1 Bacteroidaceae bacterium | reverse complement strand
GCAGAGCGAGTTCTCCTGCGGTGGCGATCTCGAACGCGAGGATATTGACGAGGAGGATATTGAAAACCTGCTTGTCCAACAGATAGAGTTCTGCAACATCGTGCTGCTCAACAAGGTGTCGGAAGTCACGGAGGACGAGATTGAGCGTGTCAAGGAGATTATCCGCCATCTGAATCCCGGTGCGGAGATTATTGACACCGACTACGCCCAAGTGGACTTGGACCGCATTGTGGGCACGAAAGCCTTTGACTATGAGCGTGTTGCTGTCTCTACGGGTTGGGTACGCGAATTGGAACGTGAGACCACCGAGGAGGAAGAACGAGAAGCTCGCGCCGACCATCATCATCACAACGAGGACGACGATGACCATCATCATCACGAGCATGGCGATCATCATCACCATCATGATGATGACGATGATGACGATGAACATGACGAACACCACGGGCATCACCATCACCACCACGACCATGAGGGTGGGGAGGTGGAAGAATACGGTATCTCCACGTTTGTGTATTATCGCCGGAAGGCGTTCAAGATCAGTGAATTCAATAAATTCCTTTCAAAGAAACGTCCAAAGAACATCATCCGTGCCAAGGGCGTGTGCTATTTCAAGGAATACCGCGACATGTCGTATCTTTACGAGCAAGCAGGCGTGCAGCAGAAGCTCACGGAGGCTGGCTTGTGGTACGCCACCGCCCCGCAGGAAGATCTGGTGCAGCTGATGCAGGAAGACCCCTCCTTCATGCGCGACTGGGATCCCGAATACGGCGACCGCATGATCAAAATCGTCTTCATCGGCCAGCACATGGACATCCCCCAACTCACCCGCGAATTAGACAACTGTCTCGAAGATTGAACTTTGAAACCTGAAACTTGAAACCTGAAACTTGAAACTTATATCATGAGCAGCATCCTCCTTATAGGCGACATTGTCGGTTACGGCAACTTGGGCATGTCGGTGATGACTCCGATTCTGTCCCACCTTGGATATGAGATATACCGGCTTCCTTCCTCCATGGTCTCCAACAATTTCAGCTACGGCAAGTTCGCGGTGCTGGACACTACGGAGTATATGCGCCAAAGCATCGACATCTGGGAGGAGCAGGGCTTCAACGTGGATGCGGTCTGCACGGGCTATCTTGTTTCCGCGGAGCAGACGCGGATTGTGACGGATTATTGCCAGAAACTGAAGTCGCGAGGCACGTTCATCTTCGTTGATCCCATTATGGCGGATGATGGAAAACTCTATAATGGCGCGACGGCCGAAACAGTAGAGTACATGCGGAGCGTTTGCCGCATTGCCGACTTGATAGTGCCGAATGTAACGGAAGCTAAGTTTTTGGCAAACAAGTATTTGGATAAAGAATCTCTGACCTTTGATGAGGCGGAGGATTTGATACAGACCTTACACAAATTAGGGGATAATTCGGTGATTATCTCCAGTATGCTGATGGATGGGCAGACCTGCACGATGCTGTTCGACAAAGGATTAGGCAAGACGATTGTGCTTCCTTACCGTCAGGTGGCGGCGCAATTCTCCGGCACGGGCGATGTGTTCTCTTCCGTGACGATCGGTCAGTATTTAAAAGGCAATACATTGGAAGACAGTGTTTTGAAGGCCATGGGATTCGTGGCTCATGTCATTGAAGCCAACCAACACTCTCTAAGACAGGACAATGGCATTCCTATAGAGCGCCACTTTGACGAGCTGTCTCGTTAATTTGCCTTATTTTTTGATGACCTTGCGGACGGCTTGTCCATGTTCGGTCACTATTTTTGCGAAATAGACACCATTGGGGAATTCGGAAATATCCACCCTGACGGTGTTTTCTTTTGCTTTCTGAATTGATACGGTTCGTCCTGTGAGGTCAAGGATTTCGACACTGGTGACAATGTCTTGCGACGAAGTGATGGTCAACTGACCGGTGGTGGGGTTGGGGTGCAGGGTAATGCCGCTTTCCAGTCGGGAAATGCCGACATTGGTGGTGGAAGTGGTGATGGACGAGGTTGCAGATACAGTGCTGTACTGACAGTGGGCGGTTACCAGGATTTCAAATGTGCTGAGTCCAGGCAGGTTTTCAAGTGTGGCAGTTGGGACTATGGTCATAAGAGTGTCCCACGCGGTGGAATCTATATTGTGGTAGCAGACTTCCCAATATTCTGCCGCATCGTTGGGCGACCAATTGAGTGTGATATGTTGGTTGCCGGTTTCTGTAACTGTGAGATTGGTGACTGTGTCACAGGGAGGTGGTGTCGCCCCATGGTTCACGCTGATGTCGTCCAGATAAATTCCGAAGCCGTATTTCGCAGTGCCTTCAAAGGCGATTTGGTAGTTTGTGCTGGGGGTAGGGAGTTCTAAATCAATCTGTTGCCAGTACATGGTGGATTGTGAGTAAGAACTCAGGAATATCCATGTGCTGTCGGGTGAAGTCCTATAGAGTACTGCCAATGTGTCTTGGTCGCTGGACCAAGGGGCTTGGAATAGCCAGAACTGCAAGTGTGGCTGATATACTTGGGAAAGGTCTGATTCCGGAGTGATCAGACGGGTGATATTGGATGTGTTGCTGCGGTTTTTGAGGCATATTGCGTATGGGCCGCTATGCGCGTATGAGGGCGAGGAGGTTGGTGTGGTCACTATCCATCCAAGGTTTCCAGCCAAATGTTCCTCAGTCCAACATGCAGGAAATGAGTCGGAAGAATTAAAGTTCTCGCTTGTTGGCGCATACATTCTTTCACAAGAAGTGGTGAAGGAGACTTTTGACGGTTCGCTTCGAACTCCACCGCAGAGGGAATAT
>JAFXVU010000104.1 GCA_017534705.1 Bacteroidaceae bacterium | reverse complement strand
TCCCAAATCCACCTCTGGCGGGACAAGGTCTCTGTCCACAAACTCCACCGTCACATATAGATGACGGTATATCACCTCGTTTACTTTTGCTTCCAATTCTGCCACCTGCTCCTCTGTCGGAGCTACTGCCAACTGGTAGTCGCACTTGCTCTTCTTCCGCTCGATGTGGGCATTCCTCGACCGAGGACAGCCAAACATCTTTACCATTGTGGCGTTCAAGATATGTTCCGCCGTATGCATCGGCGGGTACTCCTGTTTATTGTGTTCGTTAAGGATAGGTTGTTGTTCCATTATCAAGTGATATTATTATTTTGAATCAGTTGGTTCTAGACGATTATAAAACACTTCAGGGAGGTTTCTAAACACAGCCGCCAATTCAATGATTTCCTCTCGAAGTTGCCCGATAGCCGCTTTATCTTGCTTTTCAACAGCTTCACACAATCGTTCCATTAGTCTAACCGCCCGACCACAGTTTGATTCCTCATAAGGTTCCCAAACATCCGCAACGGTGTGTATGTCCGTCGGCAGGTAAAACAAGTAACTTGTGCCATCTAATCCATACCTTCTTGAATCGGGACTTGCAGAACTGATTATTGCACAAAACATCGACTGCAACGAATCAACAAAGGCCTCGTCAACAGGAAGCCGATAGGTTGTCAATCTTTTCTTTCTTGCTTTTCTGCTTTCTCCGTTCCATAGGGCATAACCAATCTTGCTTTTTGATTTACAAAGCAGAAGAGATTTGTTTATGGGGTCGTATGTCATACAATATTCCGTCGTAAATGACGGTTCGACCTGATAGACAAACTTGTATGCTGTGTCTATTCCAAACCCAAGAGGGAGTTTCTTGTCGAATTTATTTTCCTGTAAAATGGCTTTAGGAATGGGATACATCCTTTCTTGCGCAACAGCAGAGAGTGTGATAACAAAAAATAGAGTGCAAATGACCATACGCTTTAGAATTAAGGATATGTCCATTCTTGCCGTGTGCATCGGCGGATACTCCTGCTTATTGTGTTCGTTAATGATAGGTTGTTGTTCCATATAGCTATATTTATTGGTTATAATCGTCGATATTCCATAGGTTGTGGACGATTTTGTAGCCATCCGCCTTTGCCTGTTTCTCATAACAGAGTGGATTCCCTTCTCTAAAATGGTACATTATGAGGGCATCCGAGAATTCAGGATGAAAACAATCTGGCTTTTCACACATTATGTGCAGCGTGTCGCCTGTTATTTTGTAGTATATCGGTTTGTAGAAGATAGCAATAATGGAATTCGTGTCCCACAGGTCGGAGCGCTTGTCCGTAATCGACAGAACCAACTCGTCATGATCGGCATCTTTGAAATACACCGTCGTCTTTCCTCCTGAGCTATTGCCTAAGGTGATGGGGTCGACCTTTACAAGGTGATTCAGACATGATGATAATCCCAATGCAACCATCAGGATGATTGGGAGCACACGACACCCCCGTTGTTTCTTGCGTTCGTTGTATCCGTTTCTTTGTTTCATATCCCAATAGTTATCTCATCCAACCTTCCATACGATAGACCTTCTCCATCAGTTTGTGTTCTTTTCGTGTCGCACTGTCTTTGTGCCACACCTCCACACGGACGGCATAGTAGTCTCCCCAATCGCCTTCGTAGATAACAAACTCCCGCTTCTCCACAAGTCTCGTGAAGGATTTCGCGGCATTGCATGCAACGGAAGTGTGGCGATGCATCACATCTCCAGACAAACAAATATTATCGCCCACCTCGTAGCATTTAATGTAAACCGTACCAGCAGACAGAGTTGGATAATAAAGGTCGTAAAGATAGCGTCCGCCCTCAAAGTCATTCCATATCTGCAGCCAACTAGCCGTATCGGTACTATCAATTACCGGCTCCTCATAATGGGTAATCCACTCGCCATCTTTCACTGTCGTATTGTGGTTTAACGGAATACTATATTCCAATCCTTCGGGTATGAAGTGTTCTTTTCCAAAACCGTCAGAGGGGTCAACGAAAGGCCACAAAAGCGAAGTCAGAATCATCGCAACGAAACGCCAAGTAACCTTTATCCCCTTTATTGCCAACCAGACCCCAACCACGCCGACAGGCACCATCTCAATCACAACTGAACAAACTGATTTCAGCCAACACTTTCCCTTAATCAAGGCGATAAGTTGCACAAGCAGAAATGGCAAGACCAAGAGCCATACTGCAACCATCAGCAATTGAATCCAACGGCATGAGCCACACTTTAACACAAGAATCACGACTACAGATTGCAACACAAACAGCATGGGGAGCACCCACCAATACTTCTCCAGCCATTTGGCGAAACGTCGCGGTCGATTATTATCTTTACTCATTGGGACCAACATTTAATTCATCACCACCAATTCAAAGTCCAACACCTTCCGGCAATGGGTGCAGATGGCAAGATTACCAGCCCTACCACACAGCGATTCCCAAGTCTCTTGAGGTGTTTTCCCATACACCACCAAGAGGTGATGCTGGCACGATTGACAAGTCGCTATCGAATAATACGGACGATGTTCTTTCGCCTCCTCCTTCCAAGAATCAAGCAGTCTCTTGTAGAATGAATCCATCTGATACCCATCAAAATCGAGAGCCTCTACCTCCGCATCCGACAGGTTGCGGTAGACCTTATGAATATCATTCCCAAAACGAGAGAACGACGGCTCTGATGATTCTTCGAAATACTCTGCCCACGCCTTTTTCCATTCCTCATACATCTCGTTCCAATACCCCGACCTTGCCTTGCGCAGCTTGGCGAATATGGCGGGATGCGCCTCCTCCAGCGCAATATAGTTGTCGAACGCACCTTCCGCAATATATCCGTCGACAAACTCGCCATACAGCAAATAGGCTTCCATCACCCCCGCGCTGT
>JAFXVU010000009.1 GCA_017534705.1 Bacteroidaceae bacterium | reverse complement strand
CCCCAGGCCGCGCTTGCGGCCAGTCCTTTAAGTCCTCTAAATCCTTTAAGTCCGTAGAACCATACATCCGTGGCGACCGCCGCGGATGCAAATTTTTCCTACGAACTTTACAAGCAGCTTGTTGTGTCCTGTTGTTCCGTCGCGTCCGCGACGGCTTCCTCCCATCCGCATGGATATCCTGTTGTTTAAAGTTGTGCTAAGTTGTTTCCAAATTAATGTCTGTTCGATGAATTCAGAGAATTCAACTTTCGGATTTGCCTTAGGACGGCCTGAAAGGCCAATAAGCCAATAGCCCAGGGCAACGCCCTGGGTTAGCGATGGCGGGTACATGCGCCCTGAAAGGGCAAAAGCATTGAAGCATTTATCGTGTTTTTCCCTTTGGATAAAATTTCTCACACTCGTCAAAGTCAAACGTGTTTGACTTTGAGCTCGCTTAATCGAAATTTTCAGGGCGCTGATATACAACAATTTCAATAAATCCGAAACTTGAATAAAAATCATTTCAAGCGCACGATAGCAGGTTTCTCTATTGTGCGCTTTTCTGCATCCACATTCATCGGCACAGCATATATGGGACGAGGGTCGGAGGCGAAGACCACGGCATAGTCCTTTTCCTTCACTTGTTCGATGGCTTCATCTTGGGTTTTGTCATACTTGAACTCGAGGATATAAATCGCGTCGTGCATCTTCAACGAGATGTCCATGCGTCCGTCAGCCGTCTGCTGCTCGGCATGGACGTCAGCTCCCACAGCCACCAACAGGGCGTAGAGCAGCGACTGGTAGAGTTGCTCGTTCTGGTTACGGTCGGTAATGGAATAAGGTATGGACGAGTACCACTTGCGGATGGCGTCAAGGAAGTCGTCGAGGGTTGTTTTCTTTGTTCTGAAACTGTGATAGGCTATGGTCATCTGGTCCTTGGTGCCTGTCACAGGAGGAACAAAATACTGATAGAGGCAATTGGCGAATCCTGTTGCCACCTCACGGTTGGGGAACCCCAAGGTATAAAGGTCTGACTCTTTGTCATACGCTTTCAAAGTCAAATAACCACTCTGGAACAGCACTGGCACAGGGTCTGAGATGTGCTCAGTGGGGGCATTGAAACGCGACAAATTGGCTTCAAGTCCATCAAGGTCAGGAATGTCCATTTCTTTCTCTTTCAAGATATCAATGAGCGAGGTTGGAGTACCAGTGGAGAACCAGTAGTCTCCTATGTCACCTTTCTCAAAAGCGTAAATCAGACTCCAAGGATTATAGATGTCCGTCATACGTTTGCTGAAATGATAACCGTCATAGCGACGTTTGAGTTCCGCCACTGTCTCATCGTAGGTCCGACCTGAAGCCTCTGCCAACCACTCGACGTCGGGTTTCATTTGGGTGAGCAGTTCTTCCTCTGTGATGCCACATATACCTTCATACTCAGGGTCAAAAGTCATATCGTTGAGGTTGTTCAATTCACTGAACACGCTCAACTGTGAGAACTTGGAAATACCTGTGAGGAACACCTTGTGCAAGTAGTCGCTCTGGGCTTTCAGGGGGCTGAAGAGGTCGCGCACACGCTGACGAATCTGATTCTGCAATTCAGCATCGTTGATGCTGTCGAGCATCGGTGCGTCGTATTCATCTATCAGTACCACCACCTTACGGCCAGTTTGACGATAGGCAGTCTGGATGATTTTAGTCAGGCGGTTATTAAAATCCCAATCCTCTTTCTGTTCAAGTCCATATATCTCTTCATACTGATTGAGAATAGTGCTGAACGTCTTCTTGACCCTCTCCAGTTCATAGTACTTCCCTTGGCTCAGGTCAAGACGAAGCACTGGATATTGTATCCATTCTTTCTCCAACTTGTCTATTGACAAACCCTTGAACAAATCCCTCCTGCCCTCGAAATAAGCCTTCAACGTACTCACAAAGAGAGACTTGCCAAAACGACGGGGACGGCTCAGAAAGAAGTTCTTGGCCTTCGACGTTGCCATCTTATAGACGTATTCCGTCTTGTCCACATAGACACAGTCAGGGGCAACGACCTCTTCGAATGTCTGCACACCTACTGGATATCCTCTTTTCTCTGCCATAAGCAAAAGTGTTATATTGTTCGTATTGGAGATTTTCAATCCATTAAACTACAAAATTAGTTTTTTTTTCTCATTACGCAAAAACATTCCTATTTTTTTATTCATCCGCATGGCCAGAATGCCTTTAGGCGTTCTATTCTCCTTTACTCCTCATCTCCTTAGAATAAAAAAACATCACCTTCCGTTGAGTACGAGTCGATATAATCGGCTCGATTGTTGTGTCCAGTTGTTCCGTCGCGTCCGCGACGGCTTCCTCCCATCCGCATGGATATCCTATTGTTATTTGTTGTGAATAGTTGTTTCCAAATAAACCATATGCATGGCTAGCAGCTAACTCTTAACTCTGACACACCGCTGACAATTTGTACATGGTATGGCAAAAATGACATTGAACACCCACTAAACACTTACTGGCATAATCATTGATTAAAAAGTTTTAGGTATAGACAGAACCATTGAACATTGAACATTGAACATTGAACATTGGTTGAACTGTTAAAATCGCGAAGTGTGAAACAAACGTGAAAATCCCGCGCTGGAATGATAACCGACGTTAAGCGAAACAAAGGTAATGTTAATTTTTACCAATACGGACGCAATTCACTCAAAAAATGGTTTGTTATAATTAAACTTTGATGTAATTTTAACGTCGAAAAAGTTAAATGGACTATAAAATTAACAATTAAACATACATTTAGACATGAAAAAATCAGTTAAGAAGTTTTATGGCATCGTAGCGGCAGTGGCTCTTGCTTCAGGAGTGACTGGTGCCTTCGCTTATTCTGCCGCATCGGGTACTGCCTTCAGTGGTGATGGTGAGAATGGTCAACAGACCGAGACCATACTCAAAGGCAAAGATGTGACCCTCGAACAGAATCTGTCGTCGCGTCCACAGGCCAACCAACCCATGCAGTATATCGACCTGACCACTGCTGCTGAAAAGGCATGCAATGCAGTGGTGTATATCAAGGTGGTCCAGAACAGCAAGACACAGATGATAGAATACAACGACCCGTTCGAGGACTTCTTCGGCGACTTCTTCGGACGTGGCAATGGTGGACAGCAACGCCGCCGCGTACAGACTCCTAAGCGCGAGGGCGCTGGTTCGGGTGTGCTCATCTCCTCGGATGGCTACATCGTGACCAACAACCACGTGGTGGCCGATGCCGACCAAATCACCATCACACTCAACGATAACCGTGAGTACTCGGCACGCGTCATCGGAACTGACCCCGACACCGACCTCGCTTTGGTGAAGATTGACGACACTGGACTCCCCACCCTACCCATTGGTGACTCCGACGCACTGAAGGTGGGAGAATGGGTACTCGCCGTGGGCAACCCCTTCAACCTCACATCTACCGTCACTGCTGGTATCGTGAGCGCTAAGGCACGTCATCTGGGCGCTTCACGCAACGGCATCGAATCATTTATCCAAACCGACGCCGCCATCAACCAAGGCAACAGTGGTGGTGCACTGGTCAACGCTCAGGGCGAACTGGTGGGCATCAACGCCATGCTCTACAGCCAGACGGGTTCTTACTCTGGCTACGGATTCGCCATCCCTACTACCATCATGAAGAAAGTGGTGGCCGACATTAAGGAATACGGAACTGTACAGCGCGCATTGCTCGGCATCAGCGGTATGGACCTCAACCTCTACATTGACGGTGAGAAAGCCAAGGAGGACGGCAGGAAGAACCTCGACTTCGGCACCAACAAGGGTGTGTATGTGGCTGAAGTGACCGACGACGGTGCTGCCAAGGCTGCCGGACTGAGAAAGGACGATGTCATCACATCTGTCGATGGCAAGGAAATCACCAAGATGAGCGAACTGCAGGAGGCTGTCACACGCTACCGTCCAGGCGACAAGGTGCTGGTGGGATTCCTGCGCGACAAGAAGGAGATGACTGCCACTCTCACACTGAAGAACTCCAACGGCAACACCAATGTGGTGAAGGCTAATAACCTGACTGTTCTCGGCGCAGAGTTCAAACCGCTGACCGACAAGCAGAAAGAAAACCTCAACCTCAGCTACGGTATCCAAGTAAGCAAACTCAAGGACGGTAAGCTGAAAGAGGCTGGCATCAAGGAGAATTTCATCATCCTGAAGGTCAACAACATGAACATCCGTTCAGTGGAAGATATGGAGACTGCCTTCAAAAACGCCAGCAACTCTGCCGAGCAGACCCTCTGGATTTGGGGTAAGGATCCATCAGGCAAGTCACTCAGCTATGCAGTGTCACTCAGCGAAGATTAGTCAATCAGTTCTTATCAATAAGGAAAGCGGGCGCATTTCTGCGTCCGCTTTTTT
>JAFXVU010000103.1 GCA_017534705.1 Bacteroidaceae bacterium | reverse complement strand
TGATATTTTTGTGGGGCTGACCAGAAACCAGAGCAATGAACGGCGGCAGCAACTCATTGCCAACTACGCTGAGGAAAGTTTGGTGGGCTATCGTTGGTATGATGCCAAAGATGTGGCGGTGGCATATCCTTTTGGTTATGGACTTTCATACGCACAGTTCCAATATAGTGATATTTCCGTTAAACCTACGACAGAAGGATTCGACGTTTCTTTCACCCTCGCCAACACTTCCGAGATTGATGCTGAGGAGGTGGCTCAGGTTTATGTCTCGCGTCCATTGTCTCACATCGATAGGCCTGAGAAAGAACTCAAGGCTTTCAAGCGGGTGGCGCTGAAGGGAGGTGAGATTCAGAAGGTGACTGTTCCCGTGCGCAGGGCCGACCTCTGTCATTGGGATGAGGCTGCACAGACTTGGATGCTCGAACCTGGCACCATCACCGTCAAGGTCGGCGGTTCCTCAGACAACCTCCCATTATCTGCTGAAATGGGGATATGATACCAAAGCCTCACAGGATAGTTTCGTAGTCTTAAGAACAATTTAAGAAATATGTGGAGTCAAGGAACTGTCATGCCTAGCGTGACACCATTTGGCTCCACATTTACTTTTACTAATTCCTACAATGAGGGTGTGCCAATGATGTTGGACTCGCCTAAATCATAATAAGCGCCAGTCTCTTTCGTGAAGTCGATGAGGGAGGCGAAGATGCTGTTGCGGGCGAGCAGATTGGGATTGCCCACAAGGATGAGGTGCTCCATGGCTCGGGTCATGGCGACATTGAGTTTGCGGTCTACCCAGGTGCCGTCGAAGTCCTCAAAGATGTTGCTAGTCAAGAAGCGCATCTGGTAGTAGTGCTTGACTGTGAAACCATAGATGATGTACTTGCGCTGGCTGCCCTGAAAACGCTCAACGGTATCGATGGTGATGTTGCAGAGCGAAAGTTCGCCTTTTCGTGCGATAGCGTTCCTGACTGCAGTTATTTGGTTGCGGTAGGGGACTATCACACCGATGGTGGCGTCCACATCAAACGTTTCCTTCTCTTTCTGGTAGATATGCCATACAAGGTCGGCAATGATTGACGCTTCAGCCTGATTGACTTTGTCGGCTTCATCGTTTTGGTCCTGATTCGTGACGCTGATGAAAGCCACACGATGAGAATAGAGCAAGGTGTCGATAGGGTCTTCACTGACTGGTGAAGCCAGTGAGGCAGTTTGGTGGGGCAGTGGCACTTCCTCGAGCTGTCCGCCATAGAAGGCCTTGTTGGGAAAAAGTGCGATGTCGTGGTGCATGCGTCCTTGTCGTGTGAGCATGAAGACCACATCGGGATTGTTGTTGTAGCGGCGCAGCAGACGCTCGAAGAGCGACAGACGGCAGTCGGTGAGGTGAATGGCGCGAAGGCTTTCGTCGCTGACAGCCGAGACATCCGGCGTTTGTTGCACCACCGCAGGCAGTTGCTTGTGGTCACCAATCATCACGAATTTGCGGATGGAGGGTCCGCCACCGCATCGCGCGCTGAGTATTCCGAGCAGATGAGGCTCAAGGATTTGTGAAGCCTCGTCGATGATGGCAAGGGAGAATGGTTTGTATTCCAGCAGTGGTATGCTGCTGCTCATGGTGGTAGTGGTGCTGACGATTACTCGTGCATTGACGAACAGTTGGCGCAAACTGTCGAGGTTGGAACAGTGGTCTACCTTATTGACAAGCATATACTCTTGGTATTCCTCTGCACAACTGTATTGGTTGCCAAGGCGGATGAAGTCAATGCCTACGCCAACCAGTTTGCCGCATATCTCATCAACGGCGCGGTTAGTGTATGACAGCAGTAACACGGAAGCGTCGGGTTCTGTGAGTTCTTCCTGCAGAGTGTTTAGCAGTCCGAACGAGGTCTTGCCCGTTCCTGGAGGACCGATGATGAGGAAGAAATCGTTGGCTCGTTTCACTCGCAACATCAGGTCGTTGAACTTTCCGTAGTCGCCATTGAGTGTGGCTGAAGAGTCGATAGTGGGTTCACGTTGCAACAACAGCAGGTCGCGCATGCTTTTTGGTGCGCTGAAGAAGGCGTAGACACCGCGGTAAAGCGAGGAATATGAGGATTCCATAAAATCGTGTTCGAATGCCCAAGGTTGCTGGCTGTGCATGAGGAAAACCTTGGCATCGGTCTGCATCGCACGAAGGTGGATGGTGATGGTATCGGCATTCAGCTCGACGATAGTGCCTCGGTAGGTCATTGAGCGTCGTATGTCGGGTTCTTCTCCTTTCTGGTAAGGATAGAATGTCACGATATCGCTCTTTCGGAAATTGGCCATGTCGTTGTCGATATCGTTGGTGAAGCGGAAGGTCACCTCGCTGATATTGCCCTTGGTCTCTGTGTCGGGGAAAACAAGTTGAAGGTTGTCGTAGATGTTGCCGGCCAGAAGCTTCTCTTCTAAAGTGTCGTGCCATACTGATGCGAACCCTGAGTTCTCCTTGGTTTTATTGCCCAGTTTGGCCAGCACGTGCTCGTTGCTGACGAAGGTGAGCATACGCAAAACGTATTCCTGTTCCAGTCTGGATGCCGTGTGGATGGGTGTGAGGAGGTTCTTGATTTGGGGAGAAATGTAGGTATCCCAGAATCTCCCGCGGAGGTTTTTGATGTTGAGCGTTTCTGGGGTAAGTGTGGTGAGAATGCGATAGGCATCTGGGCGTGTATAGTCAAGGTCGGCCCAGGCGATGGCATTGCGCACCTTGATGGCGCGGAAGAGCAGTTCGGGGGCGGCGGCCATTCCGAGCAGGCTCTCCTCATATTTGGAATAGAGCAGGAAGGCGTGCAACTCGCGGTTGTTGGCAAGATAGGTGGCATGGTGGTTGTAGCGTATGACTGCCATATACAGGAGCAACTGCACATAGTGTTCCTCGGTGTGACGCGGAACCTTGAAGCCATCGTAAGGAAACCCGCCTTTGCCCGACTTTTGCTCAATCAGCACCCGCAGGTCGTGCTGGATATAGTCCATACGTCCTTGCAGTCCGAGCATCTCGCTGTAGAAAGAGGGTTCCACAATGCCTTCGTTGATGTCGAAACGTGTTACGCTATCAGGCAGTGTCTGGCACATTGCTTTAGCGATGTGCTGTTTCTGAACCTTGGCGTTGGCGTGGAATTCCTTGCTCAGTTCGGTGGTGAGCAGGCTGATGGCATAGTCCTTGAAGAAATGCTTGGCACTATCCGTGTATGATGGTTGTTGGTCGGGTGGAAAGTGGATTTGCTCATCAAGCATTTGGTTGGAGAAGTTACCGAAGAGGATGGGCTCGCCAGACGGAGAGGGTTCAATGCGTTGGAGGAGATTGACCAGATGCGACTCTGCATAGTTGGTGAAGCAATGGGCTACAGCAGTGACATTCACCAGATAGTCGGGTTCCAGAAT
>JAFXVU010000102.1 GCA_017534705.1 Bacteroidaceae bacterium | reverse complement strand
TTAATGTCATCTTGGGTGATATTTGAGGTATGGACGGGCAAGAAATGGTTCCATTTTTGGTGGAATGACAGGTAGTTATCCCAAAAAGTAGGATTTTGCATTCCTCCAGAGCGATGTTCAATAATGACGGGAATGATTTCTATTCTGTAACCTTTTTCAACAATTTGGATGGAGAAATCCAAATCGTAGAAATGAAAGCCCTTATAGTGGACTGTATCCCAATGGACACCTTTGTCGAACACTTCTTTTTTCGTCAACATCCATAATCCGTCGATAGCCACGACTTGATTGTGAGTCCAGTCGGGGTCGAAGATGTCTTCTCTTATCTTTTGCTCACCTTGGGCACTGAACCCTTGTATAATACGGCCTTTTCGCATTTTCAGCATGGACCACCACCCATCGGAGATTCTTGAGACAAACTGTCCGCCCGCTACTCCGAGCATACCGATATTCTCATCCTCTTCCATTCGCTTGATGCTGGTTCTTCCCCAGTCTTGGGAGTGGAAGACGATGTCTTCGTGCATGAAGCATAAGTATTTGTACTGCGCCTTTCGTGTCCCCTCTTCATATGCTTGAAAGATGCTGTACCGGTTTTCGGTGTTGTCAATCCACAAGACTTCATACTTGATGTCGCCTATTGTGGTTTTGATGTTCGCTTCAACCTTTGGTCTTTCATCCTTTTTTACTGAACAGATGATGATGGAAATCATGAATGACAATTATTGTAAATTTCTTATTTTGCAAAGTTACGAATAAACGAGTGAAATAGGAAAAGAATCATTGGTTTTCTTTTCAATTTCCGAGTGTCAGCAACTCCAACGCAGTCAAAGTTGCGAATAAACGAGTGAAAAGCAAATAATTCCCCACATATATGCTAACTTTGCAGTCGCTAATCCAGATTAATGTAAAGAAAACGATGAAGATAGACAATATAGACTTGGGCTTTCGTCCAGTGATGCTGGCGCCGATGGAGGATGTCACCGACAAGGCCTTTAGACTTCTGTGCAGACAATTCGGAGCATCGATGGTGTATTCAGAGTTTGTCAGTGCCGATGCCTTGATTCGTTCGGTCAACCGCTCCTTGTCTAAGATTGCCATTAGCGAAGAGGAGCGTCCTGTGGCCGTGCAGATTTACGGGCGCGACGTGGCTTCAATGGTAGAGGCCGCACGTATGGTGGAAGAACAGGCTCATCCCGATGTGATTGACCTCAATTTCGGTTGTCCCGTGAAGAAAGTGGCTGGTAAAGGCGCTGGCTCAGGTATGCTCAAGAATGTGCCGTTGATGCTTGACATCACCCGTGCCGTGGTGGAGGCGGTGTCTCTGCCTGTCACGGTCAAGACCCGTCTGGGCTGGGACCATGAGAACAAGATTATCGTGAACTTGGCAGAACAACTTCAAGACTGTGGAATCAAAGCGCTGACCATCCATGGACGGACACGCAGCCAAATGTACACAGGAGAAGCAGACTGGACCCTTATTGGCGAAGTAAAGAACAATCCGCGGATGACCATTCCCATCATCGGCAATGGTGATGTGACCACACCACAGCGCGCTAAGGAATGCTTCGACCGCTATGGAGTGGATGGCATCATGATTGGAAGGGCTTCCTTCGGGCGTCCATGGATTTTCCGTGAGGTACGCCATTACCTTGACACAGGTGAGGAAGACGCCACGCTGACCACCCATGACAAGCTCAACATCCTGCGCGAGGAAATTGTCAAAAGCGTGGAATGCTCACCCAAAGGGGAACTCGGCGGCATAATCCATATCCGTCGTCACTTGGCTTCCTCCCCCCTCTTCAAGGGTATTCCTGACTTCCGTTCCACCCGCATCCGCATGCTTCGCGCGGAAACCAAGGACGAACTTTTCGCTATTCTTGATGAGATAGAACAAAAGTTCCTGACGGACTAATACACAAAGAAAGCCTGGAGAATCCCCCCAGGCTTTTCTTATCGCTTGCCGACAACATGCCGGCATATCTCACTACGTGTTTTCTACATCAAGTCGTCGAAACTGCTCTTGATACCACCATTCTGGTCGTTGCCATCTTCCTGGCTGTGATTGCCATCACGGCGTGGACGACGGTCATTGTCACGGCGTGGACGACGGTCACCGCGGTCACCACGCTCACCACGGTCCTCACGACGAGGAGGACGCTGAGGACGCTCTTGGAAGCCCTCTGGTTTGTCAATAAGCACACGGTGTGAAAGTTTGAACTTACCAGTCTTGCTGTCGATGTCAAGCAATTTCACTGAAATCTTGTCACCTTCCTTGATACCGGCTTCCTCAACTGTCTCAAGACGTTTCCAGTCGATTTCCGAAATGTGAAGCAAACCGTCCTTGCCAGGCAGGAACTCAACGAAACAACCATAAGGCATGATGCTGCGGACAGTACCCTCATAGACCTCACCCACCTCGGGGATGGCTACGATGGCCTTGATTTTGGCTAGAGCTGCTTCAATAGCCTCTCTGTTAGGTGCTGAAACCTGTACTTTGCCCACACCGTCTACCTCATCAATGGTGATGGTGGTCTGAGTGTCTTCCTGCATCTGCTGGATAATCTTGCCACCAGGACCAATAACGGCTCCGATGAACTCCTTAGGAATAATTATCTGCTCAATGCGTGGAACATGAGGCTTGAGTTCTGGACGTGGTTCAGAGATGGTCTTCATCATCTCGCCCATGATATGCTCGCGTCCGGCCTTAGCCTGCATAAGCGCTTTTTCCAGAATCTCGTACGACAGTCCGTCGCATTTGATATCCATCTGAGTGGCGGTCAGACCATCCTTTGTTCCTGTGGTCTTGAAATCCATATCACCGAGGTGGTCCTCATCACCGAGGATGTCTGAAAGTACTGCGTACTTGTCTTCACCCGGGTTCTTAATCAGTCCCATAGCGATACCAGCCACTGGTTTCTTAATAGGCACACCAGCATCCATCAAAGCAAGTGTTCCTGCACAAGTAGTGGCCATGGATGACGAACCGTTTGACTCCAACACATCTGAAACAACACGTACAGTGTAAGGATAATCCTCGGGAATCTGCCCCTTGATACCTCTCCATGCCAAGTGTCCATGTCCAATCTCACGACGGCCTACACCACGCTGTGCCTTGGCCTCGCCTGTAGAGAACGGTGGGAAATTGTAGTGGAGAAGGAACCTCTGGTAATAACGCTCCAAAGCGCCATCAACGAGCTTCTCATCAAGTTTGGTACCCAAGGTGGCTGTGGCCAGTGCCTGAGTCTCACCACGTGTGAAGATTGCACTTCCGTGGGGTCCTGGCAGTGGACTTACCTCGCACCAGATAGGACGGATGTCAGTGGTGAGACGACCATCAAGACGGGTGCCCTCATCAAGTACACAACGGCGCATAGCGTCGCGCTCCACATCATTGTAATAGCGGTCAATCATGCCGTTCTTCTCTTCCAGCTCTTCCTCGCTGAGGTCGGCGTGAGCGGCTGCATAGGCCTCCTTGAATCCATCGCGGATGGCTGTGAAAGCATCCTCGCGAGCGTGTTTGTCGCGATTGCCCTCTTTGGTAATCTGGTAGCACTTGTCGTAGCATTCCTTACGGACCTGCTCGCGCAACTCGTCGTCGTTCACCTCATGGCAGTATTCACGCTTCACATCTGTGCCCAACTCCTTCTGGAGTTCCTTCTGCATCTGGCACATCGGCTTGATGGCGTCATGAGCGGTTTTCAACGCAGCAAGCAGGTCTTGCTCGCTCACTTCTTTCATCTCGCCTTCAACCATCATGATGTTTTCCTCTGTGGCACCCACCATCAAGTCCATGTCAGCCTCTTTCAACTGCTCGAAGGTAGGATTGATGACAAACTCACCATTGATTCTTGCCACGCGGACTTCCGAGATAGGGCCCTCGAAAGGTATATCTGAAGCAGAAAGGGCAGCCGAAGCGGCGAATCCTGCAAGAGCGTCAGGCATATCAACACCGTCGGCTGAGAACACAATGACATTCACATAAACCTCGGCGTGATAGTTGGATGGGAACAATGGACGCAAAGCGCGGTCCACAAGTCGGCAGGTTAGGATTTCCTCATCGGATGCCTTTCCTTCCCTTTTGGTGAAACCACCTGGGAACCGGCCGGCAGCCGAGTATTTTTCTCTGTACTCTACCTGTAAAGGCATGAAATCTGTTCCTGGAACTGCATCTTTTGCGGCGCATACAGTGGCCAGCAGCATCGTCTTACCCATAGTAAGCATCACGGCTCCATCGGCTTGTTTCGCCAATTTTCCTGTCTCAATGCTAATTTCTCTTCCGTCAGGCAATGAGACCTTCTTTGTAATAACGTTCATCTTAATTGGTTGTAAAAAAATGTATATACATATAAAATTCGTGCAAAGTTACTACTTATTAACCACTTAAACATTGACTTTGCCCGAAAAAAACGTTTTGTTAACTACTTTTTGCTTTTTGGAGCAGTTTTAGTCGTTTTTTCATCTAATTCTTCGCCCAGAACCCACGGGTAAAGATGATAACTATCGGGAATATCTCCAACCTTCCGATAAGCATGAGGAAAGAACACACATACTTGGCCATCGGCGATAGGATATCCCAACATTGCGAAGGTCCAAAACGTCCGAGTGCAGGACCGACATTGCTCAGTGTGGAAATGGCGATGCTCATGGCTTCTTCCAAAGTGAGCCCACAAAAAGAAAGGGCAAGAGTACCCGTCACGCAGAACACGCCAAAAAGTGAGAGGAATGCGAGAAGGGTCTGGCGGACGGACTGCGGGATGACTGTGCCGTTGATTTTCAGGGGGAGCACAGCACGCGGATGGAGGATGTGGATGTACTCGTTGCGCAAAATACGGTTAATCATCGACAGACGGATACACTTCATACCGCCAGTGGTGGAACCAGAGCATGAACCCGCAAGCATGACGATGAGCAGAACAGGGTGTGCCATCGAAGGCCACAACATATAGTCACAGGATGCAAAGCCCGTGGTGGTTTGCAGCGACACAACTGTGAAAGCCGCCTCACGGAACGACAGCTCAAGGTTGAAAGGAGTGTGGGGATGAAGGTACATGATGGTGGTGACAATAATAATCGCACCGAAACAGATAGCCATGTAGCACCTGAACTCATGGTCTCTGAAAATCTTGCTGAACTGCCTCTTGAAAAAGGCCCAATACAGGAGCGTGAAGTTGGTGCCAGAGGCGAACATGAAGAAAGTTATCACATACTCTATCGCCGGAGAGTCATAGAGTTCGTGAAGCATGGCTGTATGAGGAGCGAAACCACCTGTGGCTGTGGTTGTCAGCGAAAAATTGACAGCATCGAAAAAAGACATGCCAAGCAGATAAAGCAAAAGCGTACAAGAGAGCGTGAGCATGATGTAGATGGAAGCTATCCAACGTGCCGTAACGGAAATGCGAGGCTGAATCTTGTTGTGGATGGGGCCTGTGGACTCAGCTGCGAAGATTTTCACATCGCTCTGACCCACAGCGGGCAAGAAAGCCACAGTGAAGAATATGATACCGATACCGCCTATCCATTGCGTCAAACTACGCCAGAAGAGGATGCTTCGAGGCTGCTCGTCTATATTGGGAAGTGCTGTGGCTCCTGTGGAAGTAAAACCAGACATGGTCTCAAAAAAAGCCCCTGCCACATCATTGAAAGTATTGGCCACAAGATAGGGAATCATGCCGAGGATGGAAAACAGCACCCATATTGCTGAAACGATGAGGTAACTGTCCTTACGACCGACGTTTTGTCCAGAGCCACGTCCGTAGATGAGGCCTCCGCCTCCTACCACAGCACAAACCAGGATGCACCACACGAATGGCATCACATCCTCATGGTAAATCAGTGCTGAGACTAATGAGGCTATGAGTAACAAAATCTCTACTCCGAGGAGTAAGCCCGACATCTTGAATATGACTTTCCAGTTGATCATCTGAAATATTTTTCAAGTTTCTTCAATGTGTTCTCCACACAGAATGCCACCACTTTGTCGCCCTCTTGCAGTTGGGTCAGACCGTTGACCAGCATGCTCTGTCCGTTGCGCATCATACCGCCAAGGTTCACCCCCTTGGGCAACCCGATGTCCTTGATTTGCTTACCTGCGACTTTCGACTTGGCCTTAACGGTGAATTCAGCCACCTCGGCCTCTGCCACATTGAGCATCTTCACTGAGTCCACATCAGCTTTCATCAGCATGCGGTAAATATGGCTGGCGGCTATGGTTTTCTTGTTGATGATAGTGCCCACATCGAGGTCCTCGGCCATTTCCAAATAGTCCATGTTCTCAACCTGTGCAATGGTGCGCCGTATGCCACGACGTCGTGCAGCGACACAAGCCAGGATATTCTCGTCATCGTTCTCTGTCAAAGCGATGAGGGCGTCGATGTGGTCGAAACCTTCATCCTCTAAAAGCGTCAAATCGTGGCTGTCGCCACACATCACCATCGTGTTGTCACGTACCAGTTCGCTGATTCGGTTACACCGTTCCTCATCTGGTTCTATAATCTTGATGTTCACGTTTTTGGGGAAGGACCAACTGGCACGGACTGCCAGTTTGCTACCTCCGATAATCATCACGTCGCGCACATCAGGATAGGTAGGATTGTCCTTGCCGGTTAGAACCTTGATATATTCGATGTCGTCGCGCAAAACCATGAAAAACACCAAATCGTTGTTTTTTATCACTTCTTCACCATGCGGACTGATTGTGTTGCTGTCGCGCTTGATGGCCACCACATGGAACTTCCTACCGCTCGACGCGGCCACATCCTTGAGTTTTTTCCCTAAGATTGGAGCATCCGTGTGCATCTTGACGCTCAGCAGCACCAACTCGCCATTATTGAACTCCCACCACTGTCTGACCCATGTGTACTGGCATGAGTCGGCTATTTCTTTGCCAGCCAGCATTTCGGGATAAATGAGCGAACTGATGCCCACCGTTTGGTTTACAAACACTCCATAGTTGGCAGGCTTCATATACTCGTAATTATCGATACGGGCCACAGTTTTTTTCGCGCCCAGTTGGTGGGCAAGCATGCAGCATGTGATATTCACACTCTCGAACGGAGTGACGGCGATGAAAAGGTCAGCCTTATCCACATTGACATACTTAAGCGCCTTGATGGAGTTGGGCGACGAGTTGTTGATCATGATGTCGAGTTCAGCACCGGCCTTGCTCAGTTTCGTCTCGTCAGAGTCGATGAGCACCACATTGAAATGTTCTTTCGACAGCAGTTTCGCTAAATGCGTGCCTACTGCTCCTGCTCCTGCTATTACTATGTTCATAAGCCTAAGGTGTTGTGCTTGATTCTGATTAGTGGTCCTTGTTTTTGAACACTAAAGGTTCTCAGAGTATTTGAGTCGTTAGAGTCCTGCCATTTGGGTGATGACGTCAGCCAGATGCTCAGCATCCATGCCAAGCAGCGACCGCAACTGCGACACCGATCCTTGCTCCACAAACGAGTCGGGCAGACCTATCATCTTGATGTGGGGATGAAAGTCATGGTTGTTCATATATTCCAACACGGCCGAGCCTAAGCCACCTTTCAATACTCCGTCCTCCACTGTGATGACCTTGTCGAATCGGGTGCCCACCTCGTTCAAGATATCCTCATCGATAGGCTTAAGGAATCGCATGTCGTAGTGCGCCACGCTCAATCCTCCCTCAGCATTCTGTTCCTCGGCAATTCTGATTGCCTTAGCCGCCTCTGTACCAATTGGTCCGAGTGTGATAACCGCCAGTTGATGGCCTTCTTTCAGTTTCCGGCCTTTGCCTACGGCCACTTCCTCCAAAGGACATCGCCAATCCTCCACAGAACCACGGCCACGGGGATAACGAATCACAAACACTCCTTTTTCAGGAAGTTGCGCTGTGTACATCAGTCGTCTCAGTTCGGTTTCATCATAGGGTGAAGCAATCGTCAAGTTGGGAATAGGGCGAAGGAAAGCCAGGTCGAAAGCGCCATGATGGGTAGGCCCGTCCTCCCCCACGATGCCAGCCCTGTCGAGGCAAAGCACCATGTTGACATTCATGATTGCAGCATCATGGATGATGTTGTCGTATGAGCGTTGGCTGAAAGACGAGTAGATGTTGCAGAAAGGCATCATCCCGTCCTTGGCCAGTCCTGCGGAGAACGTCACAGCATGACCTTCCGCAATACCCACATCGAAAGTGCGATTCGGGAACTCTTTCATCATGATGTTCATAGAGCAACCCGATGGCATGGCTGGCGTGATACCCACTATCTTCTCGTTCTCCTTAGCCAGTTCCAGCAAGGTCTCGCCGAAAACATCTTGGAATTTAGGAGCCTTGTTCTTCATGCTCTCCGGTGATTCCAATCGTTCTCCCGACTCAAAGTCAAACTTTCCTGGCGCGTGCCATATAGTGGCATTGGCTTCCGCGGGAGCATAACCTTTACCTTTCACCGTGCAGACATGCAGCATCTTCGGGCCTTTCATGTCCTTGATGACCTTGAGAATTCTCACCAACTCCACCACATCATGCCCGTCAGCCAATCCGAAGTAGCGGATATCCATGCCCTCAAACATGTTCTGCTGGCGAATGAAAAATGTCTTCACACTATTGTTGAACCGGAGGATGCTCTTGCGCAGACTCTCCGTCATGATTCCCCATTTCGACAGTTTGCGCGACACACGGTAGCGCAGTGAGTTGTATGTGGTGTTGGTAGTGAGTTTGAGCAAGTACTTGCGCATACCACCAACACTATTGTCAATTGACATGTTGTTGTCATTGAGGATGATAAGCATGTCGTTGGGAATCACTGCAGTGTTGTTGATGCCCTCAAAGGCCAAGCCTCCGCTCATGGCGCCGTCGCCAATCACTGCCACAACATGGCGTTTCTCTTTCTTGAGCCTTGCCGCCACAGCCATACCCAGTGCCGCAGAGATGGAGTTGGAAGCATGTCCTGCTACAAAAGCGTCATACTCGCTCTCCTCTGGATAGGGAAAAGGATGTATGCCTCCGAGCTTGCGGTTGGTACAAAATGATTTTCGTCTGCCTGTCAGTATTTTATGTCCGTATGCCTGATGCCCCACATCCCACACAATGCGGTCGTAAGGGGTGTTGAATACATAATGAAGCGCTACTGTCAGCTCCACAACGCCCAAACTCGATGCCAGATGACCTGGGTTGTTGGCCAGTTCCTCCAAGATGTCTTTCCTCAGTTCCTCGCAAAGTTTAGGCAGTTCTTCCACCTTCAAAAGACGCAAGTCAGACGGATAATCTATATTCGACAAAAGTTCAAATTCAGAATTTTCTACCATTTCAGAGCTTTTATAACCTTGCAAAATTACGAAATTAATTGGAAATATTTAATTTTGCACCAAATAAATGCACGTTTGTGGACTTTTATACCAAAATAAAGACAGACAAAAGCGCTTTTTGCGTCAGTCACGATGACCATATCCTTGTTCTCGGGTCATGTTTTGCCGACCATGTGGGACAGCGTTTGGCCAACAGCAAATTCAGCTGTGTGGTCAATCCCTTCGGCACACTCTATAACCCTTTTTCCATTCTCGCCGCTGTTGAGATGATGGTTGAACGGAAAGTGTTCACCACTGATGACTTGTTCCAATCCCAAGGACTCTGGCACAGTTGGTCTCACCACGGAGCCTTCTCCTCATCCTCGGCCGGGCAAAGCCTCGATATGATAAACGCCAGTATGGAAAGAGCATGGGAACAGTTGTCGCGCCTTGATGTCCTCATCGTCACCTATGGCACTGCATGGGTTTATCGGCTTGCCAGCCACCCGTCCACGGTGGTCGCCAACTGCCACAAGCAAAGCGAGAAACTGTTCATCCGCCAGATGGAGGATGTGGATACGCTGACCGACTGCATGCACCGCACAGTAGAGTTGGTGCACGCGGTACGACCCCAGTCAAAGGTCATCTTCACGGTCAGTCCCATACGGCATGTCCGCGACGGGATGCATGCCAACCAGCTTAGCAAGGCGGCCCTGCTGCTTGCAGTTGATAAGGTCATTGGCTCCTTTACGACCAGTTGCGACTACTTTCCCTCTTATGAAATCATGATGGACGAGCTGCGCGACTACCGTTTCTACGACGATGACATGGTACATCCTTCCAGTAAGGCGGTCGATTATATTTGGGAACGTTTCTCCGACACCTATTTCAGCAAAGACACAATGGCAACGGTAAAGGAATGGAGAGAAATAGCACTCGGGCTTGCCCATAGACCTCTTCATGCAGACACAGAGGCTTACCGGAGATTTTTGAACTCACTACTCGAAAAAATTATAAACTTCAAGAACAAGCATCCATTCTTGGATGTGGAGAAAGAATTAGCAATATGCAATACAAGATTGGAGATATAGCCAACATCATCGGCGCCGAGCGTCACGGAAGCACCGATGCGCTTGTGAATTGGTTGCTCATCGACAGCCGTTCACTATGTTTTCCTGAAGAGACTATGTTCTTCGCGCTCAAAACCAAGCGCAACGACGGTCTCAAGTACATCAGCGAACTATACAACCGCGGGGTGAGAAACTTCGTGGTGAGCCATATACCAGAAGACGCCCGGCTGATGCAGGACTGCAACTTCCTTGTAGTGCGCGACACTCTCGAGGCCCTGCAACGGCTTGCCGCATACCACCGCGCAAAATTCGACATGCCCGTCATCGCCATTACAGGCAGCAATGGCAAGACCACTGTCAAGGAATGGCTATACCAACTGCTCTCGCCCGACTTCAACATCTGCCGTTCGCCCCGTAGCTACAACTCACAGGTAGGTGTGCCACTGTCGGTCTGGCTCATCAACCCACACAACGACATCGCAATCATCGAGGCTGGAATATCGCAACCCGATGAGATGAGAAGCCTCGAACGTATCATCAAACCCACCATCGGAGTGATGACCAATATCGGAGCGGCCCACCAAGAGAACTTCCACACACTCGAGACCAAATGCGCGGAGAAGATGCTGCTTTTCAAAGATTGCCGGCAAGTGGTGGTGAACATGGACGACCATGTCATCCGCCGCTCTTCCTCACTGATTCCAAAGACATCCAAGGTGGTGACCTGGAGAAGCGACGAGACTGACTCCACCTTGAAGATACGTTCTGTCGAGAAAGAAGGCGACAGCACTGTCGTCAAGTTCATGATTGCCGGTGAACTTGGTCAGTACCGCATCCCCTTCATTGACGATGCCGCCATCCAGAACTCCATCACCTGTTTTGCCACTTGCCTCGCCTTGCGGCCGAGGGTCGACATGCATGCCATCGCACAGCGAATGCAACGGCTGGAACCTGTGGCCATGCGTCTGGAGGTGAAAGACGGCCGTAACGGGTGCACACTCATCAACGACTCTTACAACTCCGACATACACTCGCTCGACATCGCACTCGATTTCATGTCGAGACGGCCCGACACAAGGGAGCAGAAACGCACGCTCATCCTCTCCGACATTCTCCAGAGTGGAGATTCACCCCGCTCACTCTACAGCCGTGTTGCCAGTCTGGCGGAGAGCCGTGGTATACAGAAATTCATCGGTGTGGGTGAGGAAATCGCCTCATGCGCCGACTATTTCCCCATGGAACGATATTTCTTCCGCACAACAGAAGACTTCATCGACAGCGACATCTTCCGCAAACTCGCTGATGAATTCGTTCTCATCAAGGGGGCGCGCAACTTCCATTTCGACCATATCACAGAGCTGCTCACGAAGAAAGTGCATCAGACCATTCTCGAGGTGAACCTCAACGCACTGGTCGATAACCTCAACTACTACCGTTCGTTCCTCAAACCTGAGACCAAGATGGTGTGCATGGTGAAAGCAGCCGCCTACGGAGTAGGGTCGCTTGAGGTGAGCAAGACACTCCAAGACCACAAGGTGGACTACTTGGCTGTGGCCACCGCCGACGAGGGAGTTGACCTGCGAAAGGCGGGCATCACGGCCAACATCATGATCATGAATCCGGAGATGACATCGTTCAAGACTCTCTTTGACTTCCGATTGGAGCCAGAGGTGTTCAGTTTCCAGATTCTCGACTCATTGATACGCGCGGCGGAGAAAGAGGGTATGACCAACTTCCCCATCCACATCAAACTCGACACTGGCATGCACCGCCTGGGCTTCAACCCACGACGCGACATGGGACGGCTGATAGAGAAACTCACCCGACAGACAGCACTTGTGCCATGCTCTGTCTTCTCTCATTTCGTGGGAAGCGACGGAGACAACTTCGACGATTTCTCCCACCGGCAGTTCGACATCTTCGACGAGGCCAGCTCGCAGCTACAGGCGGCCTACAGCCATAAAATCATCCGTCATATCTGCAATTCTGCAGCCATCGAGCATTTCCCGCAGTACCACCTCGACATGGTACGACTCGGACTCGGTCTTTATGGCATCAACCCCCGTACCAACAAGATGCTGAACAACATCGCCACACTCAAAACCACCATTCTACAGATACGCGACGTGCGTGCTGGAGATTCCATAGGCTACAGCCGCAAGAGTTTCGTGGAGCGCGACAGCCGTATCGCAGCCATACCCATAGGGTATGCCGACGGCCTCAACCGACACCTTGGCAACCGCCATGGCTACTGTCTGGTCAACGGCAAGAAAGCTCCGTATATCGGCAACATCTGCATGGATGTATGCATGATTGACGTCACTGGCATCGACTGCGAGGAAGGCGACCAGGCGGTCATCTTTGGTGATGAGCTGCCCGTCACCGTCCTCAGCGAGGCCCTCGACACCATCCCCTATGAAATCCTCACTTCCGTCAGCGACCGTGTACAACGAATTTATATCCAGCAATAAACCATCGGTTAGCATTTAACCAATAAGTATAATTATGAACAACCATTTCGTCTACAAATCATCTGTCAAAGACACAAACAAAACGAAATCTCTTTTCTTGACTGTTTTGTGTTTACTGGCCTTTTCCACAGGCCTATCAGCTCAACCAACCCGTACTGACCTTGCCAAGATACGAGTGTCGAAAGAAGGAAACTTCAAATACTGGAACAGCAACTCGCCAGCCTTGCAGCAATTGAAGGCATTCGTTGCTGATGTCACCGACGAGAACAGCGACAAATTCGTTCCTGCCTGCGACCGCATCGCCACTTTCGATGTTGATGGCACCCTCCTCTGCGAAACCGCCCCTACCTATTTCAACTGGCTGCTCTACATCCACCGTTTCCTCTATGACGATACTTTCACACCCACAGAAGAGCAACTGAGCTTCGCAAAGGACATAGAGGATTACGTGATGAACCAAAAGCCCATGCCTGAGGGATGGGGCGACCGCCAACAGGAGGAACAGACTATGGGTTTCGTTGGTCTTACACAAAAAGAGGTTGAAGACTACGTAACCCATTTCATCGAGACTGAACCTGTTTGGAACTACTCCAACTTGACATGGGGCACAGCCCTCTTTTGGCCTATGATTGAGGCGGTGAGTTACTTGGTTGCCAACGACTTCAAAGTATTCATCTGCAGCGGTGTCGACCGCGATGTATGCCATGCCATCATCAAGGACATCTACGACATCCCCCGCTATCAAGTCCTCGCATCCGATGTCTATTACCTACCTGAATCCCTGCTGAAAGAAATGGATTACAAGGGAGCCCCTTTCTTCGAAAGCTATAGTTTCGACCAACTGAAAGGACAACGTGTGGTACGAGGCACTTTCAAAAACCTCTGCACTTCTTTTAATAAGGTGGATGCTATCACAAGGGAACTGGCACAGAAACCTATTCTGGCATGGGGCAACTCCACCGGCGACTTCCCCATGTTCGAGTTCGTCACTGTCGACAACCCCTACCCCTCCATCGCCTTCTGTCTGCTCTGCGACGACACAGAACGCGAGTTTGGCAATCCTTCCAAGGCAGAAAGATGCAAGACCGCCTGTGAACAAAACGGATGGATAGGCGTGTCTATGCACGACGAATGGGCCACCATCTACGGCCCTGAGGTTCAACGACAGATTGCAACCACTGTCAACACCGTCAACACCAACGCCACCCAAGAGCCCATCTACAATCTGCAAGGACAGCGTATAGCGAACCCTTACCGTGGTGTTAACATCCAGAACGGTAGGAAGTATTTGTCAAGATAACATCTTTACGATAACTTACGAGAATAGCATCCTGCTATTCATAGATTAATGTTGACAGACGGTCGTCTGCCAACATTTCTTTTGCTGTCTGTTGGATGAGCTCGGGTGTGAGTGCAGATAGTTGGGTCAGGGTGTCGTCGATACCCTCGAAGATGTTGTAATGGAGAAACGACTTGGCCATGTCGAGGGCATAACTCTCGAAATTGTCGCATGCCACAAGTATCTGCCCTTTCATCTGCTTGAGTGCAGCCTGAAGCTGCCTCATCGTCAGTGGAGTCGAGATAAGTTTGTCAAATTCTTTCCTAATGATATCCAAACACCGTTCCACATCCTTGCTGTCGCACCCGAAATAGAGCCCGAAAGTGCCTGTGTCGGTATAGTTGGTCAACGAGCTCTCCACCGTATATACCAACCCGTTGTGTTCCCGAAGGGCAATATTGAGCATTGTGTTCATACTGGGTCCTGCGATGATGTTGTTGAGGAAGTACATGGCTATACGTCGCTCATCGTTGGAGGCATAGGCTCGACCCCCCATCATCACATGCGCTTGGTGGGTAGAACGGTTAACTTTATGGTTTACAGGTAGATAATCCAACAAAGGCTGCCGCCACTTATCTCCATGGAAAACAGACCCATGGGTGTCTGTTTCGGCCAGCAGGCCCTCCAAACTACACTGAGGAACTCCACCGCAGTATTTCTCCACGGTACTGACCACACGATTGAAAGGCAGATGGCCGAAGACAAAGAAAACCATATTCTCAGGCCTGTAGTAGCGGCGAGTGAACGACAAGGCATCGGCGGTGGAGAACCGTCGAACCCTGTCGGCCTTACCCAGAATGTCGTGTCCTAAAGGGTGATTTCGGTAAATGATGTTCTCGAACTGGTCGAAGATGAGTTCAGCGGGAGAATCGTTATAGCTCTCTATCTCCTCTGCAATCACCTCCACTTCCTTGTCAATCTCATGCTGTGGAAACGCGCTTTGGAAAACAATGTCGGCAATCAATTCCACAGCTCTTGCGAAATGCTGTTTTGTAAAAGCGGCATAGACCACCGTCTCCTCCTTGTTGGTATAGGCATTGAGGTCGCCTCCCACAGAGTCCATGCGGTTGATAATATGCCACGCTTTCCTCTTGTGAGTACCCTTGAATAGGAGATGTTCGCAGAAATGCGCTATGCCGTGCTCGTCATCTCGTTCGTCTCGTGCACCAGCGTCGATGGCTATTCCACAGTAAGCCACATTGGTTGGCGAAGGCAAATGGATAATGCGCAGGCCGTTGGCAAGAGTCTGGATATGGTAGTTTTCCATCACTTTTGTGCGAGCAGTATCTCTTTCAGTTCTTTCATTCCCTCGGAGGCTCCTTTCTGAATGGTGTGCACATCAATTCCATAAGGCACCCTCACAGGATTGGGGTCGATAAGATAAATCTTCGTTCCCTGAGGCACATAACTGATGAGTCCTGCTGCGGGATAGACATTGAGCGAGGTGCCTATCACGACAAAGATATCAGCCTGCATGGCTGCCTTTGCCGCCTCCTCCATCATCGGCACAGCCTCACCAAACCAAACGATAAATGGCCTCAACTGGCTACCGTCCTTGGCTTTGTCGCCAATATGGATGTCAAGTCGCTCCGGTGTGAGCGTCTGTATGCATCGTGGGTCGTTGGGATTGCTGCTCGAGGTGACCTTCATGAGTTCTCCATGAAGATGGATTACATTGGAGCTGCCTGCGCGTTCATGCAGGTCATCCACATTCTGGGTCACCACTGTCGTGTCAAAGTGTTCCTCGAGTGAGGCTACAAGCCGGTGTCCTTCATTGGGAGAACTTTCTACCAATTGCTTGCGTAATTTATTGTAAAAGTTGATGACCAAAGAGGGATTGCGCCAATACCCTTCAATGGATGCCACATCCTCCACTTTATACTCTTCCCATAGACCATTAGCACCCCTGAAAGTGCTGAATCCACTTTCAACCGATATGCCGGCACCAGTCAAAAAAACTATTTTTTTCATGTTCTTCCTTTTTTTATGGATTTTTCAGGTTTTCCTAGTAAGTCTAAAGATTCAATTCTAGAAAAACACCATCAAATTTGACAATTCGCCTGTTTTTTCAATTATTATTTGCAAATTTAACAAAAAATATAACAAACTACAGAAAGACAAGAAAATAAAAGCGTAACTTTGCATGATTTTAGTAATTATACACAAAAAAGAGACATTTTTATGGATAAGTTAAGTTATGCTCTGGGGCTTGGCATAGGCCAGCAACTTCGGAGCATGCTCAGAGGTGGTGACCTCAACGTGGATGATTTCGCACTCGCCATCAAGGACGTTCTGAGCGGTTCCCAACCCCGTTTCTCCAGTGCAGAAGCACAACAGATTGTGAACTCCTATTTCAGCAAACTCCAAGACCAACTGAATGCCGAGAAGGCAGAGAAAGGTAAGCAGGCACTTGCTGAGGGCAAGGCTTTTCTTGAGCAAAACGCCAAGAAGGAAGGTGTGACCGTGACAAGCAGCGGCCTTCAGTACGAGGTGTTGCAAGAGGGCAGTGGAAAGCGCCCCAAGGCCACAGATACCGTTCGTTGCCACTATGAAGGCCGTTTGATTGACGGCAGCGTGTTCGACAGCTCTTACAGACGCAACCAACCCGCCGACTTCGGCCTGAACCAAGTAATAACAGGATGGACCGAGGGCGTTCAACTCATGGCTGAAGGTGCAAAATACCGTTTTTACATTCCTTACATGCTGGCATACGGCGAAGGCGGCGCTGGCGAAATGATACCTCCTTTCAGCACCCTGATTTTCGATGTGGAACTGATTAAAGTCCTTTAGAGATTTATCCAAACAAGATAATAAATCCAACTAAAAATAAAAACATATTTAAAATGAAGAAGTATTTGCTTATGACGGCCGCAGTTGCCGCTTTGGCTTTCACCTCCTGCAATAACACAGACGTGAAGGCAGATTTGAAAACAGATGTTGACTCACTGGCTTACAACCTTGGTGTCGCTCAGTCAGAGAGCCTCCGCCAGTACATGACCATGCAGCTGGGCGTTGACAGCACTCAGTTGGACGCATTCATCAAGGGCTTGAAAGAAGGAGCCACTCAGAATGAGGACAAGAGCCGCGACGCTTATCTCAGTGGTATTCAGACTGGCAAGCAAGTCAAACAAATGGCAAAAGGCATGTCGAACGAAGTATATGCCGGCGACTCTACTATGCAGGTGAACCCACAGCACATCCTCGCAGGTCTGGTGGCAGGCTTGACTCACAAGAACACCAAGAGTGCTGAAGATGCCTACAACGACTATCAGAAGAACCTCCAGCCCATCATCGACCGCAATACTGAGAAGAAATACGGCGACAACAAGAAAGCAGGCGAGGACTTCCTTGCCAAGAACAAGACCAAGGAAGGTGTGGTAACACTGCCCAGCGGACTGCAGTACAAAGTCATCAAGGCTGGAAATGGCCCTCTGCCTAACGACAGCTCTACCGTGACTTTCAACTACACAGGTAAACTCATTGACGGCACTCAGTTCGACTCCTCAAGAGACGAAAACCGTCAGCCACTCGAACTGCGTCTGGACCGCAAGGGCTTCATCGAGGGTGTGACCGAAGCCATCAAACTGATGCCTCAGGGTTCCGTTTGGGAAGTGTATATCCCTTACAACTTGGCTTACGGTTCCCGTCCTGCCGGTCAGCAAATCAAACCTTTCTCCGCTCTGATTTTCGAACTTGAGTCAATGACCGTGACCAACAAGAAATAATAAAGGAGCATACTGGCAATGAGAACTATTCTTATAGCATTCCTTGGCATCTTGTTCTGCTCTTCAGTGGCTAACGCTGAAGTGACCGAGGTGGCACGCGACAGCGTCAAAACCTCTAAGGTGAAGACTGCTAAGGCAAAGAAAGCAAAGAAGGACAAAAAAGGCTCAGCTGCTTCGGAGGCCACCTACGACATGACCATCCCCGAACTACTGACTCGCGAGGACTCCATCACCTATATTTTTGGCTGCTCACAGTCGAACGGTTTCATGAACTTCGTCGTCAACCAGTTGAAAGTAGATACCGCCAACTATATGAACGACTTTGTCCGTGGTATAATGGACAGGTTAGAGGTTGACACCCTCGACAAAGCAAAGACCGCCTACAACGCAGGTACTCAGGTGGCCACACAGATTGCCAATATCAACCAGCAGTTCAGTGCTGACTATTATGCCGCCGAACCTGGCAAGACGCTGTCTGCAAGCTTGTTGGCAAAGTCAATCATCAACAGTTCGTTAGGCAAGACCGACCTCGCTGGCGAAGATGCCGCCAAGGAATTCCAGAAGAGAATGGAAGCACGTCATGCAGAAAACAAGGAAGCGATGTACGGTGCCAACCGTCTGGCAGGTGAGAAGTTCCTTCAGGAGAACAAACTCAAGGAGGGTGTGGTGACCCTGCCCAGTGGCCTTCAATACAAGGTACTGACCGAAGGCAAAGGCGAGAAACCTAAAGCCACAGACAAGGTGGAAGTGAACTACGAAGGACGCCTCATCGATGGTACAGTCTTCGACAGTTCATACGACCGTAACAAACCGTCGTCTTTCCGCGTGAACCAAGTGATCAAGGGATGGACTGAAGCATTGAAATTAATGCCCGTAGGTTCGGAATGGGAAATTTACATTCCCCAGGAACTGGCTTATGGAGAACGTGAGCAGGGTAATAAGATCAAGCCCTATTCAGCACTTATATTCACTGTGGAACTGCTCAGCATTGAGAAACCTGAAGCAAAGGCCAATGACGCCAGCACTACTGGGCTCAAACCCAACGCTGTGCTCCCACAATCAAAGAAACCTGCTGTAAGAAGGACACCATAATCCGATTGATTCATCCTAAAAACCGGACTATCCGGAAAATCCAGGAAAAAACAGAAAAGAGCGGACCTACATCAAATCGGTCCGCTCTTCTTATTTATGTCTTTTTGTTACGAAAATAATGTTGAGAAAAATAAAAAAAGGCCGTTTTTAGCACAAAAAGCAAAGAAATAGGGCATTTTATTTGGACAAATGACAAATGATTTGCTAATTTTGCTTACTTAATGGTATTTTGTATGCCATGTAGAGATATATCGTCTCGGAAAATCCACGGAAAAAGTGGTCCAGATTAAAGCAAATCAATCAAACCAATCATCATGGAAAAGATAGACAAACTCGACAAGCAGATCATGGAGATTATCTCCAACAACGCACGTATTCCTTTTAAAGATGTAGCTACCGCCTGCGGCGTTTCACGCGCAGCCATCCATCAGCGCGTACAACGCCTCATCGACATGAACGTCATTGTAGGTTCCGGTTACAATGTCAACCCCAAAAGCCTGGGATACACCACCTGTACCTACGTGGGTATCACCTTGGAGAAAGGCTCGCTCTACAAGCAAGTGGTTGACGAACTCAAGCATGTGCCCGAGATTGTGGAATGTCATTACACCACTGGACCCTATTCGATGCTCGTGAAACTCTACGCCAAGGACAACGAACAACTCATGGACCTGCTCAACAACAAGATACAAGGCATACCTGGAGTAGATGCCACAGAAACGCTCATCTCACTTGAGCAGAGCATCAAAAAGGAAGTGCCCATCACCATCGACGAGGACTAAAACCAAGGCTGACACCATGACATTTCATTTCGATGGGTTGCTCATCGGCATTTGCACCTTTCTTATAATAGGTGTGTTCCACCCTATCGTCATCAAGGCTGAATATCATTTCGGAACGAAGGTGTGGTGGGTGTTCCTGTTGGCAGGTATTGCCGGTAGCATCGCCACCATTTTCATCCCAAGTGTTTTTTGGGCATCACTGACGGGCGTCTTTTCATTCTCCTGTTTCTGGAGTATTAAGGAGGTTTTCGAGCAAGAAAGGCGCGTCAAGCGCGGATGGTTTCCCAAGAACCCCAAAAGACAGTACAACTTCTAAAGACCCTGAAGGACTTAAGGACCTTACGGCCACGTAAGTCTAAAAAAACGTTCACCTATGCAGGATTTCAACTGGACAGCTAGCTACGACCGATTGAACACAGGTTTCAAACCTCACAATCCGCATCCACTCATCGGCATCACAGGCAATTACAGTGACCTTAACACCACCTTGGGGGAGGCCTACTACCGTTCAGTACTGGAGGCCGGTGGTATACCCGTGGTTTTGCCTCCCCATGACGACCTCAGCATCCTCAAGGATTTGATTGACAGTCTCGACGGCATACTCCTGAGCGGTGGTGCCGACCTGAATCCGTTGTTCGTTGGTGAGGAACCCATTCGCAACCTGCATGCTATCAACTACAAACGCGACCTGCAGGAATTGGTTGTCGCACGGTTGGCCTACGACCGTCAACTACCGATGCTGGGCATCTGCCGAGGCATACAACTGATGGTGGCAGCCCTTGGAGGCAGCATCTATCAAGACATCTACACACAGATAAGCAAGAACTGCCTCAAACATACCCAGGAACTCGACCGCGCCACACCTTCTCATTCCGTGACGCTTGCTCCCGACTCCCTGCTACACGAATTGTTCAAGGCCGACACCATCTATGTCAACTCCTTCCACCATCAGGCGGTGAAGGATGTGCCGCCATGCCTGAAAGTCACTGCCACCAGTCCCGACGGGGTGATAGAGGCAGTGGAATCGACAGAATTCAAGTCCGTCCTCGGTGTTCAATGGCATCCAGAGGCATATTGCATGGCTGGCAAGGACGACATGCGACCCATTTTCAATTGGTTGGTCAAGGAAGCCAACTCGTTCAAAGCGGCCAAACGCCTCCACCAGCGCATCATCTCACTCGATTCACACTGCGACACACCCATGTTCTTCCACCAGCAAATCGACTTCTCATCACGCGACCCACGCATCCTTGTCGACTTGCACAAGATGACCGAAGGACACCTGGACGCCACCATTATGGTAGCCTACCTCAAGCAATTGGAACGCGACGACGAATCGCTCCTCAATGCCACAGCAAAAGCTAACCAGATACTCACACAGATAGAGGATATGGTGGCGAAAAACTGCACTGCAGTAGATATTGCCTATCGTCCAAATGACATTCTCAGACTAAAGCGAGAAGGCAAGAAAGCCATCATGTTGGGTGTGGAAAATGGATATGCCATAGGAAAAGACATCCGGAATGTGGAGAAGTTTCGCCAGCGTGGCGTGGTCTATATGACACTATGCCACAATGGAGACAACGACATCTGCGACTCTGCCAAAGGACAATGTGAACATGGTGGCGTCAGCGAGTTCGGTGCTGAAGTCATCAAAGAGATGAACCGTGTAGGCATGATGGTGGACCTCTCTCACGCTGCTGAGAGCAGTTTCTTCGATGCCCTCGACATCAGCTCTCAGCCGATTGTCTGTTCACATTCTTCTTCCAGGGCGCTCTGCGACCACCCGCGCAACCTCACCGACGAACAGATGCGACGCCTGGCTGACAAAGGCGGTGTGGCACAAATCACTTTCTACAATGGATTCCTACGGAAGGAAGGTGAAGCCAATATCCTCGATGCCATCAACCACCTCAACCATGCAGTCAATGTGATGGGCATAGAGCATGTGGGCATTGGCACCGACTTCGACGGCGATGGCGGCATCCGTGGCTGTGCTTCCGCCTCAGAACTCATCAACTTCACCCGCCGCCTGCTGCTTGAACGCTACACAGAACAGCAGATTGAAATGATTTGGGGCGGCAATTTCCTCCGTGTGATGCAACAAGTGCAGGAAGCAGCAAAATTAAAATAACCTTATGACCTTAACGACCCTAAGAACTTTAAGGACCTTAAGAACCCCCAAGACCCTCAAATAACGAATCAATGAAAAAAACTATATGCCTTATATCCTTGGTAGCATTGCTTTCATCATGCTCTTCTTGTAACAATGGGAACAACGGCAACCAAGGAGATTCCATCACCGTTGTGGAGAGTGTGGCACCAGCATTTGATGCTGACAGCGCCTACAGCTATGTGGCGCATCAATGTGCCTTTGGCCCAAGGACGATGAACAGTGCAGCCCACGACTCTTGTGGCAACTACATCGCACGTGAGATGGCACGTCATGGAGCAGTGGTTTTCGACCAGTATGCCGACCTACAACTATATGATGGCACTCCCATCCGCTCGCGCAACATCATCGCCTCGTTCGACACGACAAACGCCTGCCGTGTCTTGGTATGCGCGCATTGGGACTCACGACCCTGGGCCGACCATGATTCAGACAAGAGCAACCACCACACAGCCATCGACGGCGCCAACGACGGCGCCAGCGGAGTGGGCATACTTTTGGAAATCGCTCGACAACTCCAGCAGACACCACCCCCTGTGGGCGTGGACCTCGTCTGCTTTGATGCTGAGGATTGCGGAGTGCCCGATTGGGCTGACTACGATGGCGACGCAGGCGACACGTGGTGCTTAGGTTCGCAGTTTTGGTCAAGGCGAGTAAGCGCCAGTGGCTACAGCGCGCGCTTCGGAATCCTACTCGACATGGTAGGCGGCGAGAACACCGTGTTCTGCAAAGAACAGCTGTCGATGCACTTCGCTCCTAGCATCGTCGACAAGGTATGGTCGGCTGGACAGCGCATAGGCTATGCCAAATACTTCAACAACTCTGTTGGTGGAGGTGTCACCGACGACCATGTACCTGTTAACCGCCAAGCCGGAATCCCATGTATTGACATCATCGGAACCAATGCCGACAAGATGGAAGGGTTCCCTGCCACCTGGCACACTGTCAACGACAACATCCAGCATATTGACCGCCCTACCCTCAAGGCCGTCGGCCAAACCGTCCTCGAAGTTATCTACAGCGAAAAATAACATTGCCAACATAAAGCCTTTATTATAAAGTCGTTATAACGATATAACGTCATAACGAGAGAAAAAGAGAAAAAACAAGAGAGAGATAAAAATGACCATAGAAGAATCCCAACAAGAAATCATCGATGAATTCAGCGACTTCGACGACTGGATGGACCGTTACCAAATGCTGATTGACTTAGGCAACGAGCAAGAGCCGTTGCCAGTGGAGTACAAGACCGAAAGTAACCTTATCGACGGCTGCCAGAGCCGTTTGTGGCTACAAGCCGACCTAGTGGAAGGGCGTATCCACTACCGCGCCGAAAGCGAGGCGTTGATTGTGAAAGGTATCGTGGCTCTGCTCATACGTGTGCTCAACGACCACACCCCCGATGAGATTCTTGACGCCGACCTACATTTCATCGACGATATCGGACTACGCGAACACCTCTCCCCTACCCGTAGCAACGGACTCCTGTCAATGCTCAAGCAGATGAAACTCTACGCCATGGCTTTCAAGGCTACAGAGCAGTAGGGCCACTTAGCGCCACATCCGCTATGGATGCACTGGAAGCATATAGCTTAAGGATATCATTCTGCAGACAGGAGGTCTGTGTTTCTCAACAGCATTATTATGGTTTCCCATGATAATGCTTTTTTTGTTAAAACAAAGAAAATAACAAGGTTGAACTAAAAAAAATAATGAAATATTTGTATTTATGGAATAAAATTTATAAAATTGCACGTTGATTATGTGGAAAAGCTCTTAAAAGGAAAAAGATTTTTTCAACAATATTGTTTAACTTAACTAATGTTTTCTTTATGAAGCAAAAATTACTTTTAGCAGCAATGCTGCTTGGAGGTAGTTTGACAGCCTCGGCTCAATGGTCATTACCAGAGCCAGAGACTGTAGGGTTCAGCCTCATGGATGGTACTACCTCCACGGACACCCTTTACCTCTACAACGTAGGTGCCAAGATGTACTTTACCGAAGGCAATGCCTGGGGTACACAAGCCAGTGCCGGTACATCGGGCTTGAAGGTCTATTTCGCCCAGCAACTGGACGAGGAATCTAATTGGGACGGTTCCACTTATCTGATTTGGGACTATTCTTTGGCTAAGAACGCATGGAGAAACCTCTTCATCGACAGCGAAACAAACATGTTTGTTGACCACGGAAGCCAGGAGAAGGACTGCTGGATGTTCCAGATTGAGGACAACGGCTCCACTTTCCGTATCCTGCCAGGTGTCACCAATGGTTATAACGAGCAAACCTTGGGTTACAAGGGGTATGTGGGTATGACTGCGGATCTTAACGGCAACATCACTCCGACCATGAGTCCACTGCTCGCTCCTGCCGACATCGACGCCACTCAGTTCAGTGCTTACTACATCGACTGGGCTTTCGTCACCAAAGAGGCTTATGAGAAGCAGCAGGTTGCTGTTCCCGCCTACTTGGCTGCTATGGATTTGAAGGCCAAGATTGACGAGATTTCAGAAAAGGCTCCAGATCTCGACATCAGTGCAGAAAAGGCTGTTTACAACAACACCAATAGCACAGCCGATGAACTGAAAGCCGCTTTGGAGTCTGCCATTGAGAAGTACACCGACTACCAAGGCAGCAAGGCTTCGCCAAGCAACCCTGTATCGATGGACGACATCGTTGGCAACACCACATTCAATGACAACCACGACGGCTGGACAAGCACCACTGGTTGCCAGAACAACCTGATTGCTACCAACCAGTGCTCTGTAGCCGGTCCTGACGGAAACTTCTACTTCACCACTGCATTCTGGGAGAACTGGAATCCCGGCACCTTCAAGGGTAAGATGTACACCCAGGTTGCTCCAATGCCTGCAGGTGTTTATCGTCTTGAACTCGCTGCTTTCGCCAATGGCGGTTCTGGCGCTTACGTTTATATGAACAACGACAGTGTTGAGGTAACAACTGGTGGTAATCCTTATAAGTACGAGGTGCTTTCAGTCATCAACACCGACACCATCGA